>NZ_JBEZIB010000003.1:0-328105 GCF_040650855.1 Streptomyces sp. NPDC048606
AAGCAGTTGCACGACCGGATCCAGGGCGGCGAGGAGGCCTGCCGGACGGCGTCGGCGAACGCCGAGGTCCGCCACGGCGGCATCTTCCGGGCCGTCGCCGACTCCCCGCTCACCAAGCCCGCCGAACGCGACTTCTACAACGCCCGATAGCAGAGGGGAAGCTCCGCATGTCCGTCACCGAATCCCTTCAGGACGCGGCCACCTACGTGGCCCTGCGTACCAAGCTCGCCTGGCTCACCCACAAGGTCCACGAGCACGGCGAGACCGTCACCACCCTCGCGACCACCATCGACGACAACGCCGAACAGATGCAGGACGCCGCCGAGACCATGAAGGCCCTCGCGGTCGACGACGCCACCACGGCCGAGTTCGCCGACGCGGCCCTGACCATGACCGGCGCCAAGGAGGCCGCCGGCGCCTACATCGCCGCCGCCGACAGCGCCGCCGCTGCCGCCGACGACGCGAAGACCACCGTCGAGTCCGACCACGGCGGCATCGCCGACGCGGTGGGCTCCTCGCCGGTCGACATGGCCGAAGCCTCCTTCTACACCCAGCAGTAAGGAGGCCGGACCATGGGGCCGACCCGCACACAGTTCATCCAGTACGCGCCCGCAGCCCTCGCCCTGGGCGCGGTCACGGTCGGCCCCTGGTCCGCTCTCGCCGCCGCCGCGGCCGGAGCGGGCGCCTGGGCCGTCAGCACCTCCGCACCGGTCCTGCGGTCGCTGATCGCCTGCGGGATCACCGCCACCGGATCCGGCATCGCCGCCCACCAGATCCTCGCCTCCGGCATGGACCCGCTCATTGCCCTCGGGCTCGCCGTGCCGGCCGGGGCCGCCGCCCTGGCCCACCACCGCAACACCGCCGCCGTACTCCCCACACTCCCCGCCACCACCACGACGGCGGGGCAGTCCTCGCAGGCGCAGATGATCGCCGCGTGGTGGACCGAATTCGTCTGCGGTCCCACCCAGACCGCGGGCCGCAAGCTCATCCAGCCCGGCGCCCGACTCGAACACGTCACCCTCGACGTCGGCGCCGATCACGTGTCGTTCACGGGGATCATCACCGTGCCCCAGGGACAGCAGGTCCGGGTGAAGGCCGCGGACATCGCGTCCGTCTACGGAATCCCCATCTCGCAGGTGGAGCTGGGGGACCCCAAGCACTACGCCCCGAACGCCCTGCCCGTCATCGTCCACCTGAAGAAGCCGGCGGCGGCCCCGCAGATCGTGGCGGGCGCCCCGACGTCGCCGGAGGAGCTGTGGGCCGCGCACGTCGCCATCCCCGACGGCGCGATGCCCGGCACCAAGCTCACCCTCACCCGCTACGACGGACCCCAGGACTGGGAGGGGATCGCCACCCGCGAGCGAAAGTCGATCGGAACGGTCAACCTCGCCGATCTCGCGGGCAACCTCCATCTGTCCAGCATCCAGATCGCCTTGGCCCCCATGGACATGCCGTCGCAGGTGGGGGTGCGGGTGATGCGGGAGCACGCGCTGATGCACGGCACGATGCTCTCCACCGTTGTGGACGAACTGTCCATCGACTCCCGCGGCTACGTCCGCCTGGGCACCTACATCGACGCGAGTGCCGCCCTCGTCCCCCTCGCGCAGCCCGGATCCGGGGCCCGCCACCTCTACCTCGTCGGCGGCTCCCGCTCCGGAAAGTCCGGAGTGCTGGAACAGATCCTTCTCTCCGCTCACCGTTCACGGATCGCGGTGATCCTGGCCTCCCCGCAGGCTGGCACCATCGCGGGCGCACCCCTGGCCGCCCATTGCGGGGATGGCCTGGACGAGGCGATGGGCGCCTTGCGACTGGCCTACGCCCTGATGCTCGACCGCGAGAGCCGCTACCACTCCCCGCGGTTCCCCTTCGTCGACCCGGTCGTCCTGATCGTCATCGACGAAGCGCACATGCTCCTGGCGACGTCCTCGCAGTACCACTCGGAAGCGAAGGCGATCGTGGAACAGCTTGTCCGCCGGTCCCTCAAGCGGGGGATCGGCGTGGTTCTGGCCACCCAGACCCCGCTCGCCGAAGACCTCGGCAACTCCACGATCATCCGCTCGCAGCTCCTGATCGGCGGCGGCGCCGTCTTCCTGCGCTGCGCGAAGGGCCAGGGCTCCCTCGTCGGCGCGAACGCGGTCCAGGGCGCGGAGGGCATCGACCTGTCGATGATCCCCGACTCGTGGCCCGGCCAGGCCCAGAAGGTCGCCGAACGGGACATGAGCGGCCTCGACACCGAAGCCGTCGCCGCACCCGAGGACGGAACCTTCGGACTCGGCTACCTCCTCACCCCCGGATCCCAAGCCGTCCAGTTCCGCTCCCTGCACCTGGACGTCCCGCCCGTCTCCCTCGCCGCCAACCAGCCCCCGGTCGACATCGAGGACTGCGAGGCCTGGCGCCTGCGGGACGCGATCACACAGACCGCGATGGTCGACCAGCGCGGCAAGAACCTGATCGGCAGCCTCGCCGACCTGATCGCCAAGGCGGAGAAGCGACCGACGACCGGCCTCCCGCAACAGCGCGCCCAGACCACCCAGACCGACCCCGACGGACCCGTCGGGGTCGGCGGCCTGGACGGACAGGAGCAGATCAAGCCCCGAATCCTCGAACTCCTTCGGGAGCACTCCATGCCCATGACCGCCGAAATCATCGCCCGCAAGCTCGGCACCCCGGTCCGGAACGTCAGGCCGCGGCTGTCCGAGCTGAAGAAGCGGGGCGAGGTCATCAACGAGAGCAGCCTGTGGAGGGCCGCATGAACACCCACACCCAAACCGCCTTCACCCCCGTCGAGAGCGACCTGTACGCGAGGGCGTTCCAGCTCCTCGACCCCGACCCTGAGCCCGTCGCCCCGGCCGCGCCGGTGGCGGTCGCCGCGATCCTGGCCGCCGCCCCGCCCGCACACTGCCCGGGCGCCGTCGAGACCACGCTCACCGACGCGCTCGCCTTCCTCGACGCCCATGGCTGGGCCAAGCACCGGCTCATCCACCCCGAAGGCGCCCGCTGCTCCATCGGCGCCCTGAGGGCCGCCGCCGGCGCCCGCAACAACGCCTACCGCGACGCCGGAAACCTCCTGCTCGACGAGGCCCGCCGCCAACACGGCACGCAGTGGGAATCCATCCCCGCCTGGAACGACAACCACACCGGCGCCCAGGTCCGCGCGGTCTGGGAAGCCGCCATCCAGCGCGCCCACCACCAGAACATCTGACCCACCCCACCCGACGGACACGAGGGCGGCCCCAGCGTTGTCGGGGCCGCTCTCACCGCTGAACAGGAGCACCGATGGACCACACCTACTGCGACGAGTGCGACACCGAGGAGTGCCCCGAATGCCTGGGCTGTGACTGCCCCGGCTACGAGTGCCCCGGCACCGCCGCCCACAACGGCCACTGACCCGGCAAGGGGGAAACCATGGCCACCCGCCGCGTGACCTGCTACATCGCCGTCTGCGACCTGTGCGGAAACTCCGAGCACTACGAGGGACACACCCCCCACCTCGACACCCCCGCCGAGGCCGTCGAGTACGTCACCGACCCCGGCTTCGACGGCAACGACGGCTGGACCCTCACCCCCGACGGGCTCCTGGTCTGCGACCGACGCCGCGACACCGCCCACGACGACGCCCACGCCACCGCGGGCAAGCGCATGGGCCGCGACGCCATGACCGTTCACTTCGCCTGAAAACAAGCGAGAGCGGCCCCCTCACGCCAATGATCGGGGCCGCTCTCATCCAGCACGCTCAAGAACTGGAGAGACCAGCATGACCCAACACGCCCTCGTTCCGCGACAGCGCAACAGGCAAAGGCCGTTACTCCTCGACCTGTTCTGCTGCGCCGGCGGCGCGGCCCGCGGCTACGCCGACGCCGGCTTCAGCGTCCACGGCGTCGACCTCGTCGACCGCTCCGCCCGCTACCCGTACCCCTTCCACCAGGGCGACGCCCTCACCGTCCTCGCGGAGCTGATCGGCTCCGGGGAGATCCGCCGCTACAGCGCCGTTCACGCCTCGCCGCCGTGCCAGGCCGGATGCGCGCTCACCGTCGGCACGAACGCCTCCCGCGGCTGGGGCCGGACCCACGTCCAGCTCATCCCTGAACTCCGTGTGCTCCTCGACGCGACCGGGCTCCCGTACGTGATCGAGCAGCCCACCGGTACGGCCCCCGTCCGACCCGACCTGCGGCTGTGCGGCGAGATGTTCGGGCTCGGCGTCCTGCGCCACCGCGTCTTCGAACTCGGCCGCTGGACCACCGCCCAGCCCGCCCACCGCCGCCACCGCGGCTACGTCCGGGGGTGGCGCCACGGCATCTACCGCGACGGCCCATACGTCGCCGCGTACGGGGCCGGCGGCGGCAAGGCCACCATCCCCGAGATGCAGACCGCCATGGGCATCACCTGGACGGACGTCCGCGAGGAGCTGACCGAGGCCATCCCCCCGGCCTACAGCCGGTGGATCGGCCGCGCCCTCCTGGGCCGCCTCGACGGCGGGCTGGTGGCGGCATGAGCGCCCTCCTGAACGCCGCCCTCGCCACCGCCGCCCGGGGCTGGCCCGTGATCCCGCTCCGGCCCGGCTCCAAGGTGTCCGCCCTTCATGGCGAGGACAAGTGCCCGCTCACCGGGGACTGCGCCAACGGGCACGCCAAGCCGGAGCAGCGTGCCACCACCGACCCCGACCGTATCCGCGCCGCGTGGTCGAGTCGGGCGTTCAACGTGGGGTTGGCGACCGGTCCGGCCGGGCTCGTCGTCATCGACCTCGACCCGCCCAAGCCGACCGATCCGCCCGGCACCCTCAGCGGCGCCCAGATCCTCGACGCCCTGTGTCGGGCGATCGGGGAACAGGTGCCGCTCACGTTCACGGTGACCACGCCGTCCGGTGGCCTGCACCTGTACTTCACCGCCCCGGACGGGGTCCGGATGCGCAGCACGCAGGACATCCTCGGACGGCACATCGACACCCGCGCCTGGGGCGGCTACGTCGTCGCCACCGGAAGCCTCACCCCCGCCGGTACCTACACCGTCACCGACGACCGGCCCGTAGCCCCGCTTCCCGGGTGGATGCTCGCCAAGCTCACCGCACCGCCCCGCATCAAGGCCGTCCCCCTCCACCCGCACACGGACCGGCCTGCCGGCCGTCGCGCCGCCTACGCGGGGGCGGCCCTGCGCAACGAGGAGGCGAACCTCGCGGGCGCCGCTGACGGGACCCGCAACAGGGTGCTGGTGCGGGCCGCGCGGGCTTTGGGGCGGCTGGTGGCGTCCGGCGACCTCGACCGCGCGGTGGTGGAGGAGGCTCTTAGCCGGGGGGCGGAAGCGGCCGGTCTGAAGCCGTACGAGTACCGCTCCGCTCTCAACAGCGCCCTCAACTGGTCCATCCGCAACAACCCCGCCGGCCGGGCGACGGCATGAGCGCCCTCCAACACCCCCCGGCTAACAGCCCTACCCCCACACCCGTCGGGATCAGCTCCGCCGAACCGGCCCCGACCACGGACGGCAGTGGTGCGCCGAAGGTCGTCGCCGAAGGCGTCCCTTCTGCTGTTCGCCTCGACACCCCCGCCGACGACGGACGACGCCCCGTCGCCTGGCTCCACATCAGCGCCCCCGGCCGCGGCACCACCCCGACCGTCCGGTCGTGGTGCGTGTGCGGGCGGGACCTGTTCGCCGCCGGCCAGGCCCGCGCCCTCGCCCTGATCGCCGACCACGACCGGCACCGCAAGACCTGCCCCCACGTCGCCCCCCAGGAAGGAAAGGAAGCCGCATGAGTCCGCACGACCCTGAGCTGTGGGCCGGGTTCGACGAAATGACCCCTGAAGACGTCGCCGGCCCGGGGTGGGACGAGCCGGTACCCCTCAACCCGCGCGGACAGCTCCCCGCCTTCCCCGTGGACGCCCTGCCCGACTGGCTCGCGGCCATGACGGCCGGGGTCGCGGAGGAGACGCAGACGCCCGTCGACCTCGCCGGGTGCCTCGCGCTCGCCGTGATCGGTACCGCCGCCGGCGGGCGCCTCACCGTGAGCGTGCGCGGGCAGTGGAGCGAGCCGGTCAACCTCTACACCGCCGTCGCCCTGCCGCCCGGCAACCGCAAGAGCGCCGTGTTCGGACTCATGACCAAGCCCCTCCTCGCCGCCGAGAAGGCCCTCATCGAACTCACGGCGCCCCAGCGCGCCGAGGCCGCGGCCTCCGCGAGGATCGCGAAGGCCGCGGCGGAGAAGGCCGAGAAGCTCGCGGCGAACGCCGACGACGACAAGCAGGCCGATCTCACCGACCGGGCCGTCTCCCTGTCGGAGGCCGCCGACCGGGCCGTCGTGCCCGCTGAACCCCAGCTCGTCGCCGACGACGTCACCGCCGAGAGCCTGACCAGCCTCCTCGCCCAGCAGGACGGACGGATCGCGATCCTGTCCCCCGAGGGCGAGATCTTCGAGATCATCGCGGGCCGCTACTCCGGCGTCCCGAACATGGGCATCTTCCTCAAGGGCCACGCCGGGGACATGGCCCGCGTCAACCGCCAGGCCCGAGACCCCCAGTACATCGAGAACCCCGCCATCACCATGGGCCTCGCCATCCAACCGGAGGTCCTGGACGCCATCGGCCAGATCAAGGGCGCCGACGGGCGCGGCCTGCTCGCCCGCTTCCTCTACTCCAAGCCCGAGTCCCTCGTCGGCTACCGCAACCTCACCCCCGAACTCCTCAGCCCCGACACCGCCGACACCTACGCCCACAACCTCGGACGACTGGCCCTGACCCTGGCGGGCTGGACCGAGACCGCAACCCTCACCCTCACCCCCGAGGCCGACGCGATCCTTCTCGCCTACCAGCGCGTCACGGAGTCCCGCCTGCGCAAGGACGGCAGCCTCGCGCCGATCACGAGCTGGGCCAGCAAGCGCGACGGCGCCGTCGCCCGCATCGCCGGGCTCCTCCACCTCGCCGCCCACCCCGAGGACGCCTGGACCCGGCCGATCGCCGCGGAGACCATGGCCGCCGCCACCCGGCTCGGGGACTACTTCACCGCCCACGCCCTCGACGTCTTCAACGCCATGACGGCCGACCCCGCCCAGGAAGCCGCCCACACGGTCTGGACCCACCTGCGCGAGACCCGGACTGCCACCTTCACCAAACGCGACCTCTTCCGTGCGATGCCCCGCAGCGAGTTCCCCGCCATGGGCGACCTCGACCCGGCCCTCGACCTCTTGGAGGAACACGGCTGGGTCCGCCAGCAGCCCCCACCGCCCCGCACCACCCGCGGCGGCCGGCCGCCCTCCCCCCGCTACGAGACCCACCCCCGCATCACCCCCGCCGCCTGAAAACCCCCCAACCCACTGACAGAACTGACAGAACCCCCCGCCCAGCCCTGTGACCTGCGAAAACGGGCACTTTCGGAGCTCTGACAAAACCTCCGAAAACTCTGACAGAACCCAAAAAACCTCGCCGCGGGCGATCCGCCCCGGTCTGACAGAACCTAGGTTTTCGAGGTTCTGTCAGAGTTTTTTGAGGTTTTGTCACGCGGCCCGAACCGGCCAAAGTCGCAGGTCAAAGGCCATACGGCGAGGTTCTGTCAGTTCTGTCAGTACTTTCCGGGGTTTTCGCGCCCCGGACCGAGCTGAAGGAGCCCGATGGCCCGCCCGCAGATGCTCAAGCTCGCCGAGGTCCTCACCGAAATCGGCATGAGCCGAGCCGCCTTCTACCGAATGCGCGCCCGCAACCAGGGTCCGCGCCTCATCAAGCTCCCCAACGGACAGCTCCGCGTCCGCCGTGCAGACCTGGACGCCTGGCTGTCCGGCTGTGAGGAAGCTGCCGCCTGATCTGTCCCGCTATCGAGGGGGCTCACCGCCTGGTGGGCCCCCTCCTTCATTGGAGACGCATGCTGACGTATGACGTGGACTTCTGGTCCATCCGGCAACGGAAGGACCGCCCGAAGCCCTTCGAACTGCGGTGGAGAGTCGGTGAACAGAGCCATTCCCGCAGCTTCAAGCTCAAGGCGCAGGCAGAGGGGCGCCAGTCGCAGCTGATGGAGGCGCTGCGCCGGCGGGAGCAGTTCGACGAGGAGACGGGGCTTCCGGTCTCGGAGCTTGAGGCCCTGACCACTCCGACCTGGTATTCCCATGCGACCGCGTACGTGCTCATGAAGTGGCCGAAGGCGGCGGCCAAGCACCGTGCGAGCATCGCCGAGACGTTGGCCACGGTCACGCCGGCCTTCGTGTCCAGCTCACGCGGTGCCCCGGCCCCCGCTGTCCTGCGGAAGGCGTTGTACGGGTGGGCTTTCCGAGCAATGCAGGACGGGGAGGGGACGCTACGGCTGCGCCATGAAGTCGAGCAGCCGCCGGCCGACATCGCCGCGGCTCTGAAGTGGATCGCCGAGAACACCTACAAGATGACTGAGGCGGCCCGGCCGGACCGACTCCGCGCGGCCCTGGACGTCATTGGCAAGACGCTGAGCGGGAAGCCCGCTGCCGACAACACGGTGAGCCGCAAGCGCATGGTTCTGAGCAACACGTTGCGGTACGCCGTGGAGCGCGCCATCCTCCCCGCCAACCCGCTGGGTCGTGTGGACTGGACGGCGCCGGTACGCGACGACGAGGTCGACTTCCGGTACGTGCCCAATCCGGAGCAGGCCGCCGCGCTCATTGAGGCCGTACGGCAGGTCAGCACGCGCGGGGAGCATCTGGCAGCGTTCTTCGGGTGCCTGTACTACGCCGCCATGCGGCCTTCGGAGATTGCGGCCCTGCGCGCCGAGGACTGCAAGCTGCCACAAACAGGGTGGGGCGAACTCATCCTCGCCGGAAGTCGTCCAGAGGTCGGCTCGGGCTGGACCGACGACGGGAAGTCATACGACCAGCGGGGCCTCAAGCGGCGGGCCCGGACCGCCACGCGATCGGTGCCCATCCCGCCCGTGCTCACAGCAATGCTCCGGGAGCACAGGGCGCGGTACGGTGCGGCTGACGACGGCCGGCTCTTCCGGGCCGCCGAGGGCGGACGGGTCGGCTCGACGGAGTACTGCGCTCTCTGGGACACGGCCCGTTCCAAAGCGCTGTCCTCAACGGAGGTCAGGACGCCCCTCGCCGACGTGCCGTACTCCCTGCGCCACGCCGGTGTGTCCTTGTGGATCAACTCCGGGGTAGATCCTGTGGAGGTCGCGCAGCGGGCCGGGCACAGCCTCACCGTGCTCTTCCGGTTCTACGCCAAGATCCTGAAGGGTCAACAGTCCCGTGCGAACGCGCTCATCGAGAAGGGGCTGAGCGGCGGCTGAGTCCGTGATCCTGGCCCACACATGGCCCATACGTACTGGTCAGAACCGGGATACGGGCGAGTAGAGGTGAGACAGGGCAAACGCAGAGGGCGGGCCCCGGAATCTGGGACCCGCCCTCTGACCTGCTACTTCTGTGACCTGCAAGCGGTGGGTGTGGGATTTGAACCCACGGTGACTCGCGCCACGACGGTTTTCAAGACCGTTCCCTTAGGCCGCTCGGGCAACCCACCTGGCCGGTACAGAGTACCGGGATGTGGAGGCCGGTGCGGTGGGTGTTTCCCGTGACGCCGGGGGTGTGCCCGCTCAGGAGGTCTGGGCCTTGTCGTAGGCCGCCTTGGCCTCGTTGCCGAAGTAGGGGCCGAACATGCGGTTCGGGAGGAAGTTGTAGCCGAAGCTGTTCACCGACACCTGCGTGCCCAGGCCCGTCGCCTCGTTGAAGTCCTGGAACCAGGGGCCGCCGCTGGAGCCGCCGGTCATGTTGCAGCCCAGGCTGTGGTCCTTGGTCAGCAGGAAGTCCTTGCCGCTGTTGCCGCTGCAGTAGACGAGCTTCTTGCCGTCGTAGGGCGCCGCCGCGGGGAAGCCGAAGGAGTACATCTTCTTGTTGTAGCCGCCGTTGAAGAGGAGGCCCTGGGCCCCGACGACCTGGCTCAGCTTCTGTCCGCCCAGCGGGGCGACCACGGCCAGGCCGACGTCCATGTTCATGTCCTCGCTCGCGGCCCACTGGTCGGTGGCGAAGGTCTTGGTCGCCGACCACTGGCCGTAGGGCGCGTTGCCGTTGTCGTAGGCCGGCACAAACACCCAGTTGGTGTGCCAGGCGCCCTGGTACTTCACGCAGTGCCCGGCCGTCATGACGGTGCTGCCGTTGGCGCTCGTGACGGAGTCACCGGAACAGGAGGCCGTCCGGTCGCCCATCGTGAAGAAGACCCGGCCCGAGGTCTTCACCACCGCTCCGCCACCCGTCCATGCGCCGCCGGCCTGCGGGAACGCCGTGGGCGAGGCCTGGGCCGCAGTCCGGGCGGAGGCCGGCGTCGGAGCCACCAGGGTGGGTCGGTCGGCGGGTGAGGGCGCCTGCCGGGCGCCCGTGGGGGCGGCCGTGATGTCGAGCGGGGTCGCCTGGCGCATCCGCTCCGCCGTCCAGAAGCCCGGGGTCTGCGAGGGCCGGAAGGAGGCGGGCGGCGTGGAGGCCCCCGAGGGCGAGGCCGCGGAGGGGGAGGCCGCCGTCAGGGCCCCCGCGACAAGGGCTCCTGCGGCGAGGAGGACGGACGCCGTGCGATGACGATTCACGCAGACTCCTTCTGCCGTGCCCGGACCGGTCGGACCCGGGCAGGGTGGGGGTGAAGAGCTGTCGGTGCGGATCGGCCGTTCGCTTGCGGGGGCAGGGTCGCACGGGGGTCACGAGATGTCAGGGGCGGTCCGGACGTTCGGTCGGTTCCGGCCAGGAAATGGCCAACTCGCCCTGCTACGAAACGTCATACGGTGAGCAGGACGCCGAGGTACGCCACCCCGGCCACCACCACCCAGGACCCGAGCCCCAGCACGGCGGCCCGCCCACCGGTACGGGCCAGCGTCGGCAGGTGCACCGCGCTCCCCAGGCCGAACAGGGCTGCCGCCAGCAGGCCCTCCTGCGCCGTGTGCGCCCACTCCAACGCCGCCGGCGGCAGGATCCCCGTGGCCCGCAGCGCCGCCGCCGCCAGGAACCCGGCGACGAACAGCGGCACCGGCGCGGGGCGCCTGCCCGAGGCCGTCCGCAGACCGCGCCGACGGTCCCGCAGCGCGAAGGCGACCGCCGCCACCAGCGGGGCCAGCATCGCCACCCGCATCAGCTTGACGAGCACCGCCTCGCCGAGCGCGCCGGGTCCGGCGGTCTGCGCCGTGGCCACCACCTGGCCGACGTCGTGGACGCTCGCGCCGACCCAGCGCCCGAAGGCCAGGTCCGAGAGCCCCAACGGGCCCTGGAGGAGCGGGAGGACCGCGATGGCCAGGGTGCCGCAGAGGGTGACCAGCGCCACCGAGGAGGCCACGTCCTCCTCGTCGCTGCCCGACACCTCGCTGACCGCACCGATGGCCGAGGCCCCGCAGATCGAGTACCCCGTGGCGATCAACAGCGGTTGATCGCCCGGGAGTCCGAGACGGCGGCCGAGCCAGATCGTGCCGAAGAAGGTCGCGGCGACCACCGCGCCCACCATCGCCACCGTGGCCCAGCCCAGCCGGACCACCTGGTCCAGGCCGAGGCCGAGGCCGAGCAGCACGATGCCGATCCGCATGAGCCTGCGACCCGCCAGCGACAGGCCGGGGCGGGCGGCGCCCCGCACGAAGAGACGTAGACCGGGGACGTGCGCCGCGGTGATGCCGAGGACCACCGAGGCCGTCAGCATCGGCACCGCGGGGATCAGCAGGTGGACGCACCACGCCAGGAACGCCCCCAGGACCGCGAAGGCCAACCCGGGCCGGGCAGAGGGCTTTCGGGGCGATGTTTCACGTGAAACGGCCCGACGGACCGACGGACGCGGGGGTTTGGGCGTGGTGCGGTTGAGGAGGGCCATCAGCCGGTCGGTTCCGGGTAGACGCGGCGCACGCTGCTGCCCAGGCGGGCCACGTCGGCTCCGTAGACGTGCAGGGATATCGCCGTCGTACGACAGGAGTTGCGGACCTTGTGGATGTCTCCGGGCGGGGCGAACCCGCAGACCTCGCCCTGCGCGTTGACGACCTCCTCGGTGGCCACCAGCCGGGCCGTGGACTCCGGGGCGACGGCGGGGGCGAGCCGGTAGCGGATCTCGCTCTCCGTCCCCTCGTGCACCCCGGCCACGCACCAGGAGACGTGGTCGTGGATGGAGGTCTCCTGGCCGGGCAGCCACACCAGAGCAACCACGGAGAAGCTTCCGTCCGCCTCGGAGTGCAGGATGTGTTGGCGGTAGCGGTCGAGATGCCCCTCACGCTGTTCGGGAGTGAGCAGATCCGCGGCTCCCAGGTGCGGGGCGAGGCGCTCCCCGACGAGGTAGGCCGTCAGGTCGGGGGCGAGACCCCGGTCCACGACGCTGCGGATCTCATCGACGAGGGCGGCCATCCTCGTGGTCGTACGGGCCGGCGTGGTGGTGGTCATGCCTTGCAGCGTCCGCCGGGCGATCCATCACGTCCAACGACAGTTCTGCCCTGAAATCCCAAGCGGCGCTTATGGATCGGGATCCGGTGGAGCGGCGCCGGCGTCAGCAGCCGACGCGGTTCGCCGCCACCCGCTTCAGCTCGTCGAGCACCGCGGCCGTCGCCGGGATCCGCAGATGGTCGCGGTAGACGTACGCGGCGATGTGGCGGCGGGCGGCCGGTTGGAGCGCCCGTCCGCAGACCCGGGTGAGGGAGAGCGAGGGCAACACCAGCGCGGGCATCATCGCGACGCCCAGGCCCTGCGCCACCATGCTCTGCACGACGAGGTTGTCGTCGGTGGCGAACCGGATGTCGGGTACGAAGCCCAGTTCGGCGCACTCGTGCAGCAGGTTCGCCCGGCACCGCGGGCAGCCGGCGATCCACCGCTCCTCGGCGAGGTCGGCGAGGTGCACGGCCCGGCGCCGTGCCAGCGGGTGGCCGGTCGGCAGGAGCACCGTCAGCTGGTCCTCCAACAGCCTGACCTCGGCGACGTCCTCGGGAACGTCCTCGAGCAGGCCGGGATAGGTGAAGGCGAGGGTGATGTCGCACTCGCCCCGCCGCAGCCGGTGCAGGGACTCCGGGGGCTCCCCCTCCAGCAGCTCGACCTGTATCCCGGGATGGTCCTTGGCGAGCCTGCTGAGGGCCTCGGGGACGAGCGAGACGTTGGCGCTGGGGAACCCGCACACGCGGACCCTCCCGGTGCGCAACCGGGCGTACGCCTTGAGCTGGGCCTCCGCGGCCGACAGGCTGCCGAGGATGGACTCGGCGTGCCGGGCCAGGGACTCACCGGCCTCGGTGAGCTTCATCTTGCGGCCCACGCGCGTGAACAGCGGGGTGCCGACGGCGCGTTCGAGCGCCTTCATCTGCTGGGTGACGGCGGGCTGGGTGTAGCCCAGGACGCGAGCGGCCGCCGTGTAGGACCCCGCGGCGACCACTTCATGGAATGTCCGTATGTGCCGTGAATCGAACACGACCGAAGCATAAGCAGATGTTGGGAGGGGCCGTAAGCGCAATCGCGCCCACGGCCCCTCCCATCAAGCCACCGTCGAGGATCCGGCGCCCGGACTGCTCGCCGCCCGGACCGCTTGTCGTCCGGGCCGCTTGCCGTCCGGGCTCCTTGCCGTCCGGGCTACTTGTCGCCGACGCGCGAGCCGAGCGTGATGTCGACCGTGTTGGGCTTGCCGTCCCGCAGGAAGGTCAGCTTCACCGTGTCGCCGGGCTTGTACGTCCAGATCAGGCTGATCAGCGTCGGGCCGCTGTCGACGGACCTGCCGCCGAACTCCGTGATGACGTCGCCGGGCTTGAGGCCCGCCTTGCCGGCCGGACCGTTGGGGTCGACCAGGTCGTTGGCGGCCGCGCCCTGCTCGGAGATCTTGGCGCCGTCGACCTTCGACTGGAGGTCGACGGAGACGGAGATCACCGGGTAGACGGGCTTGCCCGTCTTGATCAGGGACTCGGCGACGTTCTTCGCCTGGTTGATCGGGATGGCGAAACCGAGGCCGATCGAGCCGGCCTGCCCGCCGCCGAACCCGCCGTTGCCCGCGGACTGGATGGCCGAGTTGATGCCGATGACCGCGCCGCGGCCGTCGAGGAGCGGACCGCCGGAGTTGCCCGGGTTGATCGAGGCGTCCGTCTGGAGGGCGCTCATGTACGAGTTCTTGCCGCCGGAGCCGTCCCCGGAGGCCACCGGGCGGTTCTTGGCACTGACGATGCCGGTGGTGACGGTGTTGGACAGGCCGAAGGGGGCGCCGATCGCGATGGTCGGATCGCCGACCGCGACCTTGTCGGAGTCGCCGAGCGCCAGGGGCTTGAGGCCCGCGGGCGGGTTCTTCAGCTTGAGCACGGCCACGTCGTAGCCCTGGGCGCGGCCGATCACCTCGGCCTCGTACTTCTTGCCGTCGGAGAAGGTCGCGGAGACCTTGCCGCCGTTCGCGGCGGAGGCGACCACGTGGTTGTTGGTGAGGATGTGGCCCTGCTGGTCGTAGACGAAGCCGGTGCCGGTGCCGCCCTCGCCGTCGCCCGCGGAGGCCTCGATGGTCACGACGCTGGGCAGGGCGGAGGAGGCGAGGCCCGCGATCGAGCCGGCGTCCCGCTTGAGGTCCTTCGGGGTGTTGGCCGCGCTGATCGTGGTCGAGCCGGAGCCGTTGTCGGTGCGCTGGGCCGCCCAGTAGCCGACCCCTCCGCCGATGCCTCCGGCGAGGAGGGCCGCCACGAGGACGCTCGCGATCAGGCCGCCCCGGCCCTTCGGCTTGGCCGGCGGGGTGCCGTCGGCGGGGTACGCCGCGCCCCAGCCCGCGCCGCCGTGGCCGCCGTGGCCGTCCTGACCGTACGCGGGCACGGTCGGCGGGGGCGGCGGCCAGCCCTCGGCACCGTACGCCGCCGTGGCGGGCGGCTGCTGCGGGGGCGCGACCGGCGGCTGCCCGTGGGCGGGGGGCTGACCGTAGGCGGGCGGCTGCCCGTAGGCCGGGGCCTGGGCGTGGCCCTGGGCGTGGTCCGGGTGGGCGACGTGGTCCGGGTGCGGAGCGCCCGCCGGGGTCGGCGGGAGCTGCTGGGTGGCCTCGGCGCCGGGCACCGGGGCCTGCTGCGCGGTCGGGGCGTCCACCGGAGCGGGCGGGGCGGGCGGGGTGACCGGGGCCGGATGGGCCGGGGGAGCCTCCGCGGCCGGCTCTGCGGCGGGGCCGGCGGGGCCGGGGGTGGGCGCGGCCGCCGGCGCGGGGGGTACGGACGGGGCCGCCGGGGGCATCGGGGCCGGGGTGCCCTCGTTCTCGGTGCTCACAGCGCTCTCTCCTCGTCACACACGACTTCTACGACTTACACGGCCGGACACTGGTGCTGAAAACCTGGCGGCGGCGAACCTCCTCGATCCGGCGCCGGCCCGACTAAACGTTCGACGCGCCGTACAAGTTCCAGGTCACAGCTTTTCCCATGTCCCGTCAGAGCACTGTAAGCCGGACCTGTGCGTCTCCCCCCATCCTTTATCTCCGACATTTCAGGCGCATCCTCAAGACTCCCCCCGACGCGGGAAGCCCCCTCGATGGCACCATGACCGGGTGACCCACGCACTGCCGCGCCAGATCCAGGTCGTCGCCCACCGGGGCGCCTCGGAGGATGCCCCCGAGCACACCCTCGCCGCCTACCGGAAGGCCATCGAGGACGGCGCCGACGCGCTCGAATGCGATGTCCGCCTGACCGCGGACGGCCATCTCGTCCTGGTGCACGACCGCCGGGTGAACCGCACGTCGAACGGCCGCGGCGCCGTCTCCGCGCTGGAGCTGGCCGACCTCGCCGCCCTCGACTTCGGCTCCTGGAAGGACCGCGAGGAGTCCCCCGACTGGGACGCGGACCCCGAGCGCACCTCCGTGCTCACCCTGGAGCGGCTGCTGGAACTGGTGTCCGACGCCGGACGCCCCGTACAGCTCGCGATCGAGACGAAGCACCCCACCCGCTGGGCCGGACAGGTGGAGGAACGCCTCCTCTTCCTCCTCAAGCGCTTCGGGCTGGACGCCCCGCCCGTCGAGGGCCCGCACCCCGTCCGGGTCATGAGCTTCTCGGCCCGCTCCCTGCACCGCGTCCGCTCGGCCGCCCCGACGATCCCGACCGTGTACCTGATGCAGTTCATCTCGCCCCGGATGCGCGACGGCCGGCTGCCCGCCGGGGTGCGGATCGCGGGGCCGGGCATGCGCATCGTCCGCAACCACCCGGGGTTCATCCGCAAGCTCCAGGCCGCGGGGCACTCCGTACACGTATGGACCGTGAACGACCCGGAAGACGTTCAGCTGTGCGCTGATCTGGGTGTGGAAGCGATCATCACGAACAGACCCCGTCAGGTTCTGTCACAACTGGGGCGCTGAAGTCCGGATTTGCCCACCCGTCACACCCGCACCGTCCGTAACGGGGTGTGCTCCGGCGCATCCGCTCCGCGTTCGATGGTCATGAATGCGTCAGAGGGGCCCCGGACGGCGGTTTCCGGTCCAGGCCAACGGGGCATCCAGACCATGGCGTGGGGCTAAGGAGGTTCCGGGGGTGGCATTGATGATGGCACAGGAAGTGCCCACGTCGTCGTGCATGGACGTACGCCATGGTCCTGCGGGCGTGGGCGAGGCGAGGCACCGGATGCGCGAACAACTGCGCGTCAGCGGACTGTCCGAATCGGTCGTGGACGATGCCGTTCTGATCCTTTCCGAACTGCTCAGCAACGCGTGTCGACACGGCAGGCCGCTCGGCGCGCGCGAGGTCGGGGACGGGGAGATCCGCGCCGCGTGGTGCGTCGACAAGGCGGGGCGGCTCACCGTCGAGGTCACGGACGGCGGCGGCCCGACGCGCCCGGTTCCGGCCACGCCGTCGGTCACCGCGCACGGCGGTCGGGGGCTCAACATCATCAGCGCCCTGGCCCAGGACTGGGGCGTACGGGACGGGGCTTCGGGCGAGGTCACCGTATGGGTGATAGTCGCCCGCGGGACCCGTCACGACGATTTCGCTACGCGCGTCGCTCCCCCCGCCATCGACCTCGTATCGGCCTTCGAAGACCTGGAGCTGTGACCGGTTCCGCGACGCGGAACCCCACGGGCACCACCGTCCCTCCGTACGGGCGGCCGTCCGGGAGCGCACGCCGACCGTGCTCCCGGCCGCACCCCACCGGTTCCGGCGGTACGAACGGCTAGGCTCGCGCCCTGAGACACCGCCGTACCGCCGCAACCGGGAGACACCCAAGATGGCCAAGAAGCGCCCCGCCGCGAAGACCGCGAAGCCGCAGCTCACCAACGGGGAGATCCCCGTCGTCGGTGCTCGCGAGCCCTGCCCCTGCGGATCCGGGCGCCGCTACAAGGCCTGTCACGGCGCGGCCGCCGCCCACGCCGTCACCGAGCACGTCCGCCGCCCCTTCGAGGGCCTGCCCGGCGAGTGCGACTGGGTCGCGCTGCGCGAGCTCGTCCCCGCGGCCACCATCCCGCTGACCCTCAAGGGCGGCCTGCCCGAGGGCGTTCCGTCCGTCACCCTCGTGACCGTCCTGCCGATGGCGTGGCCGGCCCTGCGCCGCGAGGACGGCTCCGTCCTGCTCGGCCTCCAGAACGAGTCCACCACCGGGGACCTCGCCCGCGACATGGCCGACACCCTGGAGCGCGCGCTCGTCGCCGAGCCGGGCACCCCGGTCGCGGCCCGTCGCGTTCCGGCCGAGGGCCCCCGACTTCAGGATCTCCTCGACCTGGACGGCGTTTTCGAGCCGGTTGTCCACAGCGGGTTCGAATTCTGGATTCCGGAAGCGGAAAGCGCGCAGAACGCCTCGCCGGAGATCGCCGCTTCGCTGGAGCGCGCGAACGCGGCGGCCATCCCGACCGTGAAGCTGACGGGCGTGGACTCGGCCTACTGGTGCGAGACGCCGGACAAGAACCACCTGCGCTGGGTCATGCCGCACCCCGAGGAGAAGCTGCTCGACGCCCTCGCGCGGCTGCACGCGGCGGGCACCTCCTCCCTCGGCGAGGGCACGAAGCTCGTCGGCTCCTTCCGCGCCCACGGCCTGGTCGTTCCGGTCTGGGACCTCCCCACCGGCGTCTCCGCCGACGACGTGGAGAAGCCGGCCGCCGAACTCGCCGAGCGGCTGGCCGCGGCCCTGGCCACCGACGCCCCGCTGACCACGGAAGAGCGCCGGGCGCGCGGCGGCCTCACCAACCGTCAGGTGACCCTCAGCTGACGTCACCGGAGCGCGCGGAGCCGGTGACCCGAGTCACAACTCCCGCTAATCGCCTGCAAATCGATGTCTGAATATCAGAGATCGAATTTGCGAACAGGCGATCTCTTGTTACCGTTCTTGTAGCCCGGTCGCTGGTGCATCCCCCGTCGCCAGCGACCGGGCCCTTCCATTTCCTTCGGTCCTCAACCGTCGGTGGGTGCCGGTGAGTTGCTCCCGGACCTCAGGAGCAGTCGCCCCTCATCATCCGGAACGGCAAATTCCGCAATGGCCGAGTAGTCGTTCCGCTTCCCCGCCGAATCCGCCCGCGGCGTCTCGCACAGCCCCGGTTCGTCGCCCGCGTCCACGACGCAGCCGATCTGCACCGTGCGGCCGGCCGGGCCCATGACCGTCAGCACCGCGTCCAGGGCGTGACCGCTCGTGTTGCGGTAGTAGGTGCGGCCCCACGTCCGCCCCTCGCTCTCCAGGACGCAGGTCTGCGCCTCCAGCCCGTGGGGCGAGGTGAGTTCGGGTCCACACCGGGACTCCGTACGCGGCTGCCGCTCCGGCCCGGGTCGCGCGGCGGCGGACGCAGCCGGACGCGCCGCCCCACCCGACGCGCCGTCCGGCGTACCGGAGGAGGACTCCGCAAGGCCGAGGGAGGAGAGCAACCCCCCGCGTTTCCCGTCGTCCTGACCGACGAAATCCGGCCCGGCGATCGCTCCGGCCAGGGGGAGCGACAAGATGATCAACACACCGGCGCCGATACCGATCAGGCGGAGATTCATTCGCCGAAGATAGCGACGCGGGAATGGGGCGCGGAGATGCCCGCGCCCAATTCCCCTGGAAACCCGCCCCGCGGGCACCCGTACGAGTGATGCGCCGGCCGCCGGGATCCCCCGGTGCCTCCCGGACGTTCACTCGACGGATGCTCGGCAGCAGGCCGCTCGGGCAGGCGACCGCTCGGTAGGCGGCCGATCAGTAGGCGAGCCGGCTGCCGCCGCCGGGGGCACCGCTGCCGGCCTCCACGAGCGCGTCCACGACCGAGCCGACCTCGGGCAGCCAGAGCCCCCCGGGGCCGGTGCCCGGTTCCCGCTCCCAGCGGACCTGCCCGCCGCCGGACGCCTGGGAGGGGGGCAGGAGCAGGTAGCCGCCCTCGCCGTGGAAGCGCACCGAGGAGGGCACGTGGTCCTTGGCGTAGAGGAGTTCGCCGAGCCGTTCCAACGAGTACGGCGCCACGAGCAGCGACCAGCGCGTGGGCGTCGCCACGATCGGGCCGAGGCGCGCGCCCTGCACGTCCAGTCGTGCGACGGCACGGGCGGCGGCGCCCGCCGGCAGGCTCACCGCGCACGGCGCGGCGCCGCCGGTGGCCAGCAGGACGGGGGCCGAGGGCCGCCTCGCCCACCACCAGGACACCATCCGGGCGTCCGTCGTGGCGGCGAGCAGACCGGGGTCGAAGGGGTGGGCTCCCGGCACCACGCAGTCCGGATCGGGACAGGCGCAGCGCGTGCTGTCCGACCCGGCCCGGCCCACGCCCGGCAGTACGGGCCATCCCCAGGCGGTCGCGCAGGTCAACGCGCCGTCGAGGAGGGACGGGGGCGGGGCGTCCGCGACCGGGACGCGTCCCGGGACGACCCCGGACATCAGGCGGGAGACGGAGTCGGACACCGCGCGGGAGACGGAGCGCGGGTGGTTCAAGCGATCGCGGAGCCGCTGGAGACGCCTTCCGAGGATCTCGCGCATGAGCGCTCGTTCCTTTCCGTTGAACGCCGAAGGGCCACATCACACCATGTAAGCCGTGTTGCACCACACGTACACGTTTCGCGTCACTGTCCGCTTGAAGCAGGTTCACACGGTTCGTGCAGTTCGTGCAGGTTTCTTACAGGTTCATCCAAGGTCCATCAAACGTCCCGCGAGGGCCTGGCGCGAGCGGTCCGGGTGGCCCGCACCGGTTCGGGTGCCGCCATCGGAACCGGCTGCCGCCGCTAAGGACGACGACCCGCGCCGGGTGGTTCCCGAAGGTTCCGGGAGCTCTCAACTGGCCCCGGGTACCAACGATTACGTACCCGGACCCCCCACGAGGCCCGTCCAGTCGATCGCAAAAACCGTCCGACTGCCGCTTTTTCCGGCCAAGTTTTACCCCTGGCTGGACAGTGAGTCGCCGTCCCACGGACACCAGGATTCCCGCCTGGGCAATGCTGGACATCGCTCCTCGTCTGCGTGTAGATGTGGATCCATTGATGGCGGCGCAGCACGATCTGGGGGTTTGCGATGCTATATGGCGAATCGCACCAGGTGGAAAGGCGGACGCCATGAGCGCGCCGCATCTGCCGAAAGTGGCTGGAATCGATCCAGCAGTTACAGCGTCAGCGCACACTAACGCGCCCACACCGGCGGTCACGTCCGCTCCCACCGTCCCGCGCACCACCCCGGCCCAGGCCTCCCCGGCCGCCGCGAGCAGCGTCATCCAGGACCGGCTCGCGGGCATGGTCTCCGACCTCACCACCCTCCACGAACTCACCGAGCGCCTCACCCGCGCCGAAGACCTGGAGTCCTCCCTCAGCGAGTTCCTGCGCGCCGGAGCCGCGCTCGTCGGCGCCCGCCGGGGACTCGTGGTCCTGGAACCCTCCGACGGTCTCGGCCCCAGCACCACCATCGGTCTCGGCCTCGGCCGCGCGGACCTCGGTCACATCGAGACGGTGCCGCGCAGCGCCACCTCCTACGGCCGCATCCTCGACGGGCTCCCGGACGCCCACGGCGGCTCCGAGGTGCTCCCCGACCCGGACGCGCACGCCGCGCCGTCCGGCGCCGCCGGGCACGAGACCCCCGTCGACCCCCGCCACCGCGAGGTCGCGGCCCGCCTCGGCTACGCCGCCAGCTACGCGCTGCCGCTCACCGCCGACGCCACCGGTCGGCTGGGCGCGGCCGTGTGGCTCTACGACGAGCAGGCCGAGCCGAACGAACGCCAGCGCGACCTGGTCGGCCTCTACGCCCGGCACGCCGCCGAGCACCTGGCGCGGATGCTGGAGGTGGATCGTTCCCGCACCCGCCTCGCCACCGTCGCCGAGGAACTGCTGCCCAGCCGGCTGCCCCGGATCCCCGGGGTGCGGCTCGCGGCCCGGCACCACACCGGGCCGCGCGGCGGCGGCGACTGGTACGACGCGCTGCCCCTGCCCGAGGGGGCCATGGGGCTGGCCGTGGGCTCCGTCACCGGGTCCGGGCCGAGCGCCGTCGCCGCGATGGGCCGGCTCCGGGCGTCGCTGCGCGCGTACGCGGTCATGGAGGGGGAGGACCCCGTCGCGGTCCTGTCCGACCTGGAACTGCTGATGCGGCTGACCGAGCCCGCGCGTTCGGCGACCGCCCTCTTCGCCTACTGCGAACCCGCCGCCCGGAAGATCATCCTGGCCGGCGCCGGACACACCCCGCCCCTGCTCATCGGCGAGCGGCGCACCGAGTACGTGGAGACCTCCCTCTCCGCGCCGCTGGGGATGCTCGCCTGCTGGGAGGCCCCGAGCGTGGAGATCGAGCCCGCGGCCGGAGAAACGGTGCTGCTCTACACGGACGGGCTGCTGCGACGTACCGGCGACACGATGGACCGGGCCTACGCCCGGCTGCACGCCGCCGCCGCCGGGGTTCCCCGCAGCGCCCGCGAGGACCCGGCCGCCCTGTGCGACCACATCCTGCGCACGGTCCTGCCGGACGCGGATCCGGCCGATCCCTCGGCGGATCCGGCCGAGGACGTCGTCCTGCTGGCGGCGCGCTTCGACTGAGGCGCGACACCGAGACGCGACACCGAGGCGCGCTTCGACCGAGGCGCGCGGCTTCCCGTCGCACGCCGGACCGCCCGCCACCGCCCGGTATGACTGGTTTGTCACATGTCATGCCGGGCTCCTTCCCCTCGCACATACGATGGATGAGGTCCGCACCCGGTGACCGCATGTCGTAGCAGCTGAGGAGATGACGTGGCTGACGAGCTCAACCCGGAGACCCCGGAAGAAGAGCAGCCCCAGAAGAAGCACAAGCAGCGCAAGAACGGGCTGTACCCGGGCGTCAGCGAGGAACTCGCCGAGAGCATGCGCACCGGCTGGGCCGACACCGAACTGCACGGGCTGGAGCCCATCGCCCAGGCCGGTCACACGGCCGACCGCCGCGCCGCGCTGTCCGCGCGCTTCCCCGGTGAGCGCCTGGTGATCCCGGCGGGCCGGCTGAAGACCCGCTCGAACGACACGGAGTACCCCTTCCGCGCGTCGACCGAGTACGCGTACCTCACCGGTGACCAGACCGAGAACGGCGTCCTGGTCCTGGAGCCCTCGGGCGACGGCGGGCACACCGCCACGATCTACCTGCTGCCCCGCTCCGACCGGGAGAACGGCGAGTTCTGGCTCTCCGGCCAGGGCGAGCTGTGGGTCGGCCGCCGCCACTCGCTGACCGAGGCCGAGCAGCTGCTGGGCATCCCCGCCCGGGACGTCCGCAAGCTCGCGGACGAGCTGGCCGAGGCCGAGGGCCCGGTGCGCGCCGTCCGCGGCCACGACCACGTCATCGAGAAGGCCCTGACCGACAAGGTCACGGCCGAGCGCGACGAGGAACTGCGCGTGTACCTCTCCGAGGCCCGCGCCGTGAAGGACGCCTTCGAGGTCGGCGAGCTGCAGAAGGCCGTCGACTCCACCGTCCGCGGCTTCGAGGACGTCGTGAAGGTCCTGGACAAGGCCGAGGCCACGTCCGAGCGCTACATCGAGGGCACCTTCTTCCTGCGCGCCCGCGTCGAGGGCAACGACGTCGGCTACGGCTCCATCTGCGCCGCCGGCCCGCACGCCTGCACCCTGCACTGGGTCCGCAACGACGGCGCCGTCCGCTCGGGCGACCTGCTGCTGCTCGACGCCGGCGTGGAGACGCACTCCCTCTACACCGCCGACGTCACGCGCACGCTGCCGATCAACGGCACGTACACGGACATCCAGCGCAAGATCTACGACGCGGTCTACGAGTCCCAGGAAGCCGGCATCGCCGCCGTCCGCCCGGGCGCGAAGTTCCGCGACTTCCACGACGCCGCGCAGCACGTGCTCGCCGAGAAGCTCGTCGAGTGGGGTCTGCTCGAAGGCCCGGTCGAGCGGGTCCTGGAGCTCGGCCTCCAGCGCCGCTGGACCCTGCACGGCACCGGCCACATGCTCGGCATGGACGTCCACGACTGCGCCGCCGCGCGCACCGAGGCGTACGTCGACGGCACCCTGGAGCCCGGCATGTGCCTGACGGTCGAGCCCGGTCTGTACTTCCAGGCCGACGACCTGACCGTGCCGGAGGAGTACCGGGGCATCGGCGTCCGGATCGAGGACGACATCCTCGTCACCGAGGACGGCAACCGGAACCTGTCCGCCGGCCTGCCCCGCACCTCGGTCGAGGTCGAGGCCTGGATGGCGCGCCTCAAGGGCTGACCCACGCCCTCCCCAGGCACCGCCGGCGGGCGGGATCCCCACCCGGGATCCCGCCCGTCGGCGTTCGCGCGGCTACGACACCGGTCTACGACACCTTCAGCAGCGCGTCGTCGCGCCACTTCAGCATCTTGTCGAAGCTGACCACGGCGCCCCGGCCCGGCCGGTTGCGGAAGCGGACGTGGTCGGCGAGCTGCTCGATCAGGTGCAGGCCCCGACCGTGCTCGGCCAGCGAGGGTCTGTGCCGGGCGACCGTCGCGGCCGGGAACCCCGGACCCGAGTCGGCCACCTCGATGCGACAGCGATCGCCGTCCAGATAGGCCGTGACGTGGAACGCCCCGGTCTCGTCCGGGACCTCGCGGGCAGGGGCGCGGCCACCGTGCTCGACCGCGTTCGCGCACGCCTCGCTCAGCGCCACCGACAGGTCGAAGGAGATGTCAGGGTCCACCCCCGCGGTCTCCATCGTCCCGAGCAGCAGTCGCCGGGCGAGCGGCACGCTCGCGGCTTCGCGCCTCAAGTGGAGAGACCACCAGATGCTCATACGGATACCTATTGCCGCCCGCGGTGAGCCGTAAGCCCCCGAGCGCCGGCGCAGCCCTCATTCGGCCGATGTGGCTCGCCGGGGAGTCGGTGTACCGGTCGTCGGGCAAAGCGGGCGCGGGCCGTGCCGTCCGGGGTGCCGTCCGGGGTGCCGTCCGGGGTGCCCTGACCGCCGTGACGTCCGGGGCACGGGGCCGCGGGCGGAACCCGGGCGGGGAAAACATGCCGAGGTGGGGCTCTTGCGGGGGGACGCACGGGACGTTCCGGACCTGCCGTATGCACGCCCCGGGCGCAGTGCGATGATGACCCGGCCATGACTGCCCCCCACACGACGCACGCCGGAGCGGGCCTCCGGATGACCCGGACCGCGGTGTTCACCGCGGTCTGCGTCGTGCTGTCCGCGGCCGGTCACGCCGTCGCCTCGTGTGCGACGGTGCCGTGGTGGGCGCTCTGCGTCGCCTTCGTCTCGGTGTTCGCGGTCGCCGCTCCCCTCGCGGGACGCCGGCGCTCCCTGCCCGGGATCGCCGCCGGGCTCGCCGTGTGCCAGCTCGCCCTGCACACGCTCTTCGGCCTCGGCCAACACGGAGCCGCCGCCGGACGGGCGGCCGCCGGCTCCGCCGACGCGTCCGCCGACGCCTCGCTCGCGGCGCTCGCCGCGCAGCTGGTCTGCGGGGGCAACTCGGTGCCGATCGGCCCGGCCGACGCGCGGCGGATCCTGGAGAGCGCCGGCCTGGATCCGGACGCCCTCGCCGCCCAGGGGCACCTGGCGCACGGGCACCTCTCGGACACCGCCGGAGCCCCGGTCGTGGGTCTGTTCAGCCCCGCCATGATGATCGGGCACCTGCTGGCCGCGCTCGCGGCCGGCTGGCTCCTCGGCCGTGGCGACGCCGCGCTGTTCCGGCTCCTCGAACTGTCCCGGACCGCCGGCCCCACCGATCCCGTACGTCCGCTGCGCGCCGCGCTGAGCTTCGTACGCGCCCTCGTGGCCGGGCTTCCCGACGCGCCCGAGGCGGGCCCGCAGGCCCGCAGGACCGGCGGCGCTCCCGCCGTCGCGACCGGGCGGGAGGCACTCCAGCACACGGTGATCAGGCGCGGGCCGCCCACGGCGCTCGCCCTCGCAGCCTGACGCGGCACCTCTCCTCCCCGGGACACACGGCGGGGGCCACCGGTGCCGCGAACTCCGCGCGCGCCCGTGCGCGGAGCAACCGTCACCACCGCTTCCGTGGAGTGTTTCTGCCATGAAGACCTCGCGCGTCTCCCTCGCCGCCGCCCTCGCCGCCGGCACCGTCCTCGTCCTGTCCGGTCCGGCCTTCGCGCACGTGAGCGTGCAGCCGGGTGAAGCCACCAAGGGTGGCTACGCGACGATCGAGTTCAAGGTCCCCAACGAGCGGGACAACGCCTCGACGACGCAACTGGAGGTCAACTTCCCGGTCGACCAGCCGCTGACCTCGGTCATGCCCCAGGACATCCCCGGCTGGACCGTGAAGGTCGAGAAGACCAAGCTCGACAAGCCGCTCACCGTCCACGGCAAGCAGATCAACGAGGCCGTCACCAAGGTGACGTGGTCCGGCGGCAAGATCGAGCCCGGAAAGTTCCAGCAGTTCCCGGTGTCCGTCGGCAAGCTCCCGGAGAACGCCGACAAGATGGTCTTCAAGGCGATCCAGACGTACGACAACAACGAGGTCGTCCGTTGGATCGAGGAGCCCAAGGAGGGCGCGGCCGAGCCGCAGACCCCGGCCCCGGTGCTGAAGCTGACGGCCGCCAAGGGCGACGACCACCACGACGCCGGCGCCAAGACCGAGGACGCGAAGGACGACAAGAAGGCCACGGACGCCAAGGACGGGCAGCACGACGAGGCCGCCTCCAAGACCTCCAAGACCTCCGACACGACCGCGCGGGCCCTCGGCATCACGGGCATCGTGATCGGCCTCGGTGGCGTCGCCTTCGGCATCGCCTCGCGCCGTCGCACGTCCTGACCCCGTACACCCGCACCATCCCAGATCCCAGGGACATCTCTTCATGCGCACCACACGTGTGACGGTCGCCGCCCTCGCGGTGGCGGCCGCTCTCACTCTCACCGCCTGCGGTGGCGAGAGTGCCAAGACCACCGGTTCGGTCACCCAGATCAGCGGCCAGAAGAAGGCCGGAGCATCGACCGTCCTGGACCGCCCCTTCGACAAGCCCGACCTCGTCCTCACGGACACCACCGGCAAGCCGTGGAGCCTGCGCGAGCAGACCAAGGGCCGGCCGACGCTCATCTACTTCGGCTACACCAACTGCCCCGACGTGTGCCCGCTGACGATGAGCAACGTCGCCGTCGCCAAGAAGGCGCTGCCCAAGGAGGACCAGGACAAGCTCCAGGTCGTCTTCGTCACCACGGACCCCGAACGGGACACCCCCGAATCCCTCGGCGCGTGGCTCAAGGCCCAGGACCCGTCCTTCGTCGGACTGACCGGGGACTTCGCCAAGATCCAGGCCGCCGCCCGATCGCTCGGCATCGGTATCGAGGCCGCCAAGAAGGAGGCCGACGGCAGCGTCGTCTCCATGCACGGCGCCCAGGTCATCGCGTTCTCGCCCAAGACCGAAGAGGGCTACGTCCTCTACGGCGAGGGCACGACCGTCGACGACTACACCAAGGACCTGCCGAAGATCATCAAGGGAGAGAACCCGTGAACGCCCGCACCACCCGCACCCTCGCCGCCGCCCTCTCCCTGACGGCAGCGCTCGCCATATCCGGCTGTTCCTCCTCCGACTCGGGCTCCGGGTCCGAGGCGGCCAAGCCCGCCCCCACGGTCAGCGGCGCCTACATGCCGGAACCGGTCAACGACAAGATGGCCGGTGCTTTCATGGTCATCAAGAACGACTCGAAGACCGCCGACAAGCTGACCGGCGTCACCAGCCCGCTCTCGGACGATCTCCAGATCCACGAGACCAAGGACCAGAAGATGCAGCAGGTCCCGTCCATGGACGTGCCCGCGGGCGGCGAGCTGAAGCTCGAGCGCGGCGGCAACCACATCATGTTCATGGGGCTCAAGAACAAGCCGAAGGTCGGTGACAAGATCACCGTCGAGCTGCGTTTCGAGAAGGCCGACCCGGTCAAGGTCGAGCTGGACGTCAAGGAACGGACGTACAACGCACAGAACTCCAACGCCCACTGACGGACCGAGGAACTGACACGCCATGACGGCCACCGCCCCCGCTCCTCTCCCGGCCCGCGCCCGGCCGGCGGCACTCCTGCCGCGCCTCGCGCTGGTCCTCGCGGCACTGCTGGCAACCCTGTTCACCGCGGCCGGCCCGGCCTCGGCACACGCCGCGCTCACCGCGAGCGACCCCAAGGACGGGGCGGTGGTCGCCACGGCACCCGCCCAGGTCACCCTCTCCTTCTCGGAGCAGGTCGCCATGGGCGACGACTCCATCCGCGTCATGGACCCCCAGGGCAAGCGCGTCGACACCGGCGAGCTGCGCGACATGTGCAGCGGATCCACCATCCGCTACGGCACCGCCCTGCACGCGGGGCTGCCCAACGGCACCTACACGGTGGCGTGGCAGGCCGTCTCCGCCGACAGCCACCCGATCTCGGGCGCCTTCACCTTCTCCGTCGGCGCCCCCTCCGCCACCACCGTGGCCCTCCCGGAGCAACAGGCGGGGGGCGGACCCGTCGGGATCGCGTACGGGATCGCCCGCTACGTCGCCTACGCCGGGTTCACCGTCCTCGTCGGCGGGGCCGCCTTCATCCTGGTCTGCTGGCGCCGGGGCTCGGCGGAACGGTCGCTGCAGAAGCTGGTGCTGCGCGCCTGGGTCACGCTGACCGCCGCCACCCTGGCGATGCTGGCCCTGCGCACCCCGTACACCGGCTCGGGGAAGTTCGCCGACGTCTTCGACCTCGACGGGCTCAGGGCCGTCCTGGAGACCAAGACGGGTGCCTCGTTCGTCTCGCGCCTGCTGCTGCTCGGCGCGGCCGCGCTGTTCGTCGCGGTGCTCTTCGGTGCCTACGCGCGCCGCCAGAAGGCGCCGGAGACGGACGGGGCGACCCCGGGGGAGGCCTCGGGAAAGTCTTCGGAGAAGTCCGCCGGGAAGGCCGCCGGGAAGGCGACCGGGCGGGTGGGCGGGGGAACCGCGGAGACCGCGGAGACCGCCTCCGAACGGAAGAAAGAGACGAGCGACCTCGCCTTCGGGCTCGGCATCGGCGGTGCGGTCGTGGCCGCCGGCCTCGCCGCCACCTGGTCCCTCTCCGAGCACGCCTCCACCGGGATCCAGCCCGGGATCGCGATGCCGGTCGACATCCTGCACCTGCTGGGCGTGGCGACCTGGCTCGGTGGGCTCGCGGCCCTGCTGGTCGCCCTCCACACGGTCCCGGACCTCGAACGGGAAGCCGTCCGGCGGTTCTCCCGCGTCGCCTTCATCAGCGTCCTCGTCGTCACGGCCACCGGCATCTACCAGTCGTGGCGCCAGCTCGGCACCTGGTCCGCGTTGACCGGCACCAGCTACGGACGGCTCCTCATCATCAAGGTCGGCCTCGTCGCCGTCCTCGTCGGCATCGCCTACGTCTCCCGCAAGTGGACCGCACGGCTCGCGCAGGCTCCGGCCCACACGCCCGCCGCGGAACCGGCCGAGGTGCTCGTGGGCGGCGATGTTTCACGTGAAACGTCGACCACCACGTCGACCACCCCGTCGGCCGTTTCACGTGAAACATCGCCCCCGGCCGACCGGGAGGAGGGGGAGCCCGCCGAGGAGGTCGCATCCGTCGATCCCCGACGTGCCGCCCAGCTCGCCCGGCAGAACGCCGCACGGGCCAAGGCCCGGGAGCGGCAGGTCCGCGACGCGGATCCGGACCGCGCCGGCCTGCGTCGCTCCGTCCTCGCCGAGGCCGGCGTGGCCGTGGTCCTGCTGGCCGTCACCACGGTACTGACCAGCACCGAGCCGGGACGCGCGGCGGAGCAGGAGACCGGGCGCGGCCCGGCGGCCTCCACCGCGGTGCCCAACCGGGCCGTCAAGATCACCCTGCCCTTCGACACCGGTGGCCAGAACGGCAAGGGCAACGTGCGCCTGGAGCTGGACCCGGGCCGGGTCGGGGCCAACACCCTCCACGTGTGGGCCGACGGGCCCGACGGTCAGCCCCTCGACCTGCCCGAGGTCAAGGTCTCCTTCACCCTCCCGGCCAAGGAGATCGGCCCGCTGCCGGTCCAACCCGACCGGGCCTCGGCCGGGCACTGGACCGCGTCCGGGGTCCAGCTTCCGCTCGTGGGCGAATGGCGCATCGACGTGACCGTGCGCACCTCCGACATCGACCAGACGACCGTCCAGAAGAACGTCAAGATCGGCTGAACAGCGTGACCGAAAGCAGCGGGGGCAACCCCGACATCGAGATCTCCCGGCGGCGGCTGCTGGGCACCGTGGGCGCGGCGGGCGCCGCGGGCCTCGCGCTCGGCGCCACGGGTGGCGCCCTCGTCCACTCCGCGGTCGCCGATTCGCCGGCCGGCTCGGCGGGCGCGGCCGGGGCGCTCAGTTCCGTCGGTGCCACCCGGGTCGCCTTCCACGGCGAGCGTCAGGCCGGGATCACCACCCCGCTCCAGGCCAAGGGGCACGTCCTCGCCTTCGACCTGGCACCGGGTGCGGGGCGCACGGAGGCCGCCGCCCTGATGCGCCGCTGGTCGGACACCGCGCGGCGGCTGATGGCGGGCGAGACGGCTCCGACCGGCGACAGCGGGATCGCCCTGGACGCGGGTCCGTCGTCCCTGACCCTCACCTTCGGCTTCGGTCACTCCTTCTTCGAGCGCACGGGCCTCACCGCGCGTCGCCCCGTCGCGCTGGACCCGCTGCCGGACTTCTCCGCAGACCGGCTCGACGCTCAGCGGAGCAACGGCGACCTGTGGGTGCAGATCGGCGCCGACGACGCGCTGGTGGCCTTCCACGCCCTGCGGGCGGTGCAGAAGGACGCCGGAGAGGCCGCGCGGGTGCGGTGGCAGATGAACGGCTTCAACCGGTCTCCGGGCGCCACCGGCACCCCGATGACCGCCCGCAACCTGATGGGCCAGGTGGACGGCACCGCCAACCCGAAGCCCGCCGAGCCGGACTTCGACAAGCGGATCTTCGTGCCGGCCGCCGGGCCCGGTCCCGCCGAGCACGCCTGGATGGCGGGCGGCTCGTACGCCGTCGTCCGGCGGATCCGGATGCTCCTCGACGACTGGGACAAGCAGTCCCTGGCCCAGCAGGAGCAGGTCATCGGCCGGAACAAGGCGACGGGAGCCCCCCTGACCGGGGGCACCGAGACCACGGAGCCGGCCCTGGACAAGCTCGGCGCCGACGGCAAGCCGGTCATCGCCGCGAACGCCCACGCCCGGATCTCCGCCCCCGAGCAGAACGGCGGGGCCGCGATGCTGCGGCGGCCGTTCTCCTTCCACGACGGCATCGGCCCGGACGGCGGCCCGGACGCGGGTCTGCTGTTCATCTGCTGGCAGGCCGACCCGCTGCGGGGCTTCGTGCCGGTGCAGCGCAAGCTCGACCGGGGGGACGCCCTGTCGGCGTTCATCCGCCACGAGTCCTCCGGGCTGTACGCGGTTCCGCCCGGTCCGGGCGACGGGGAGTACGTCGGGCAGCGGCTGCTCGAAGGGTGAACAGCCCGGCGGGGGCGGCCGGCCCGGCATTAGGCTGATCGCATGTCGGCCACCCGCTTCACGTATCTCGGTCCCGAAGGCACCTTCACGGAAGCCGCCCTGCGCACGCTGCCGGAGGCCGCCACCCGGGAGCTGGTCCCGATGGTGTCGGTGCCGGCGGCCCTGGACGCCGTCCGCAACGGCGAGGCGGCGGCCGCCCTGGTGCCGATCGAGAACTCGGTGGAGGGCGGGGTCACCGCCACTCTCGACGAGCTGGCCTCCGGCGAGCCGCTGATGATCTACCGCGAGGTGCTCCTGCCGATCGCGTTCGCGCTGCTGGTGCGGCCCGGAACCAAGCTGTCGGACGTCAAGACCGTGACCGGGCACCCCGTGGCGCAGCCGCAGGTGCGCAACTGGCTGCGGACGCACCTGCCGGACGCGGTGTGGGAGTCGGCGGCCTCCAACGCCGACGGTGCCCGCCTGGTGCAGGAGGGCCGCTTCGACGCCGCCTTCGCCGGTGAGTTCGCCGCAGCCACCTACGGGCTGGAGGCGCTGGTCACCGAGATCCACGACGCGCAGAACGCGGAGACCCGGTTCGTGCTCGTCGGGCGGCCGGCCCGACCGGCCGCGCCCACCGGCGCCGACAAGACCTCCCTGGTGCTGTGGCTCGGGGACGACCACCCCGGTGCGCTGCTGGAGCTGCTCCAGGAGTTCGCCATCCGGGGGGTGAACCTGATGCTGATCCAGTCCCGTCCCACGGGCGAGGGCATCGGCAATTACTGCTTCGCCGTCGACGCGGAGGGTCACATCTCCGACCGTCGGGTGAGCGAGGCGCTGATGGGTCTGCGGCGTACGTGTCCCCAGGTCCGGTTCCTCGGCTCCTACCCGCGGGCGGGTGTCGCTCTCAGTGAGGTGCGCGAGGCGCGGCCGGGCACCTCGGACGAGGACTTCACGGAGGCGTCCGACTGGCTGACTCGCTGCCTCGACGGGCGGGCGTAGGCACCGTCCACTTGTCCACAGAGTTATCCACAGGGCGAGATGAAGACCTGGGGACAAGTCGACAGGGCGGCGCGACAAGGTCGACATATCGGCCCGGCGGCCCAGGTTTCGCTCCGGCGAGCGGCAGGTGAACGGCGTCACCCCTGTATCACCGATCAACTCTTTGGAGCGAGTCATTCCCACCCGAATGAGTGTGTGAGGGCGGTTTGAACCCTGACCGGGGCCGACCGGTCCCGGATGCCTATTGATCTAATTCGATGTCCACAGACGCCGCACACAGCCTGTGGATAAGGCGCCTCCGGCGGAAATGCCTGTGGACAAGGAACCCGCTGCCGCACAGCTCAGGGCGCACCCGACGCCCGCCGCGATGCCCCTTTTCGGGGAATGGAAGCGCATTTATCAAGCCATCCGGAGCACCCACGAGGGACGCCCGGGGCGAAGTTTTGCATTCCCCTCAATTGGGACATAGCGACACGCAGCGTGATATCGGTGTGATCCCAGGAAGCCCCGCCCGGTAGCCTGGAGGGGTGATTGACCTTCGGCTGCTCCGTGAAGACCCTGACCGTGTCCGCGCCTCGCAGCGCGCCCGTGGAGAGGACGTCGACCTCGTCGACGCGCTCCTTTCCGCCGACGAGCGCCGCAGGTCCTCAGGCATGCGCTTCGACGAACTGCGCAACGAGCAGAAGTCGCTCGGCAAGCTCATCCCCAAGGCCTCTCCCGAGGAGCGGGCCGAGCTGCTGACCAAGGCCGAGCAGCTCAAGCAGGACGTCAAGGCCGCCGAGGCGGAGCAGAACGAGGCCGACGAGGCCGCCAAGAAGCTCCTCCTGCGGCTCGGCAACATCGTCCACAGCGACGTCCCGGTCGGCGGCGAGGAGGACTTCACCGTCCTGGAGACGCACGGCACCATCCGCGACTTCGCCGCCGAGGGCTTCGAGCCCAAGGACCACCTGGAGCTCGGCGAGGCCCTGGGCGCCATCGACGTCGAGCGCGGCGCCAAGGTGTCGGGCTCGCGCTTCTACTACCTCACCGGCGTCGGCGCCCTGCTGGAGCTGGCCCTGGTCAACGCGGCGATCGCGCAGGCCACCGAGGCCGGCTTCATCCCGATGCTGACCCCGGCGCTGGTCCGCCCGCGCGCCATGGAGGGCACCGGCTTCCTCGGCCAGGCCGCGGAGAACGTGTACCACCTGGAGAAGGACGACTACTACCTGGTCGGCACCTCCGAGGTCCCCCTCGCCGCGTACCACATGGACGAGATCATCGACGCCGAGAAGCTGCCGCTGCGGTACGCCGGCTTCTCGCCGTGCTTCCGCCGCGAGGCGGGCACGTACGGCAAGGACACCCGCGGCATCTTCCGCGTCCACCAGTTCGACAAGGTCGAGATGTTCTCGTACGTCGCGCCGGAGGACGCCGAGGCCGAGCACCAGCGCCTCCTGGAGTGGGAGAAGCAGTGGCTGACGAGCCTGGAGCTGCCGTTCCAGGTCATCGACGTGGCCACCGGCGACCTGGGCTCCTCCGCCTCGCGCAAGTTCGACTGCGAGGCCTGGATCCCGACCCAGGGCAAGTACCGCGAGCTGACCTCCGCCTCGAACTGTGACGGCTTCCAGGCCCGCCGCCTGTCGATCCGCTACCGCGACGGCAAGAAGACCGCGCCGCTGTCCACGCTGAACGGCACCCTGTGCGCCGTACCGCGCACGATCGTCGCGATCCTGGAGAACCACCAGCAGCCCGACGGATCGGTGCGGGTTCCGGCCGCGCTCCGTCCGTACCTGGGCGGCCGCGAGGTCCTGGAGCCGATCGCCAAGTGAGCACGGCCGCCCCGTTCCCGTACAAGCTCGTCGCCACGGACCTCGACGGCACGCTGCTGCGTGACGACGACACCGTCTCGGAGCGCACCCGTGAGGCACTCGCCGCGGCCACCGCGGCGGGTGCGGCGCACATCATCGTCACCGGCAGGGCCGTCCCCTGGACCCGGCACGTACTGGACGACCTCGGCTACCGGGGCATCGCCGTGTGCGGGCAGGGCGCGCAGGTGTACGACGCGGGGAGCCACCGTCTGCTGACCTCGGTCACCCTCGACCGGCAGCTGGCGGCGCTCGCCCTGTCGAAGATAGAGGCCGAGGTCGGTCCGGTGGCGCTCGCCGCCAGCCGCGACGGGGTGGACGGCGAGGTGCTGTTCGGGCCCGGCTACCAGGTGCAGGAGGGCCTCCCGGCGCTCTACCTGGACGACACCGCCGCGGTCTGGACCGCGCCGCTGAACAAGCTCTACATCCAGCACCCGGACATGAGCGAGGACGAGCTGGTCAGGGCGGCCCGGGCGATCGTCGGCAACCTGGTCGACATCGTCATGGCCGGTCCGGGCATAGTGGAGATCCTGCCGCTGGGCCTGAGCAAGGCCACCGGCCTGTCGCTGGCCGCCCGTCGGCTGGGCGTCAAGGCGGCCGAGACGATCGCCTTCGGCGACATGCCCAACGACATCCCGATGTTCGGCTGGGCGGCGCACGGAGTCGCCATGGCCAACGCCCACGCGGAGCTGAAGGCGGTGGCCGACGAGGTGACGACCTCCAACCAGGAGGACGGCATCGCGGTGGTGCTGGAGCGCCTGCTGGGCGCCGCGTAACAGCGGGACCGACGTACGAGAGGTCCGGGACGGCCCGCGCCGAAAGGCGCGCTCGAAGTGGCCGTCCCGGACCTTTTGTTGCTCCCCGCACCTCTCACTGTGCCCCTGTCGCACGGCCCTTACCAGCGAATTTCACCCCCGCCCGCCACCGTCGGCCGATCGGCGGGCCATGGCGTCGGCCCCTCAACCCACCTCTGCCGAACGGCGGATGGCCCGGTCCGGGTCGCGCTCGTAGGGTCGCCGCATGACCAGCCATCCGCGATTCCCGTACGCCCCCGCCCTGGTGGGCACCGCCGCGCTGTCCGCCCTCGGTTCGCTGACCGGGACGGGCGGTACGTGGTCCATGGCCGGCATGGTCCCGCTGCTCGTGCTGCTGGGGCTGGTGGCGCGGTGGTCGCCGGTGCTCCCCGGCACCATCGCGGCCGCCCTGGGGGTCGGCGCGGTGGCCCTGTGGCCGGCGGCCCTGGTGTGGGATCAGGGGTCGTGGCTGGAGGCCTGTGGCGCGGGGGCCTTCTGGGCCGTCCCCGCGCTGGGCGCCACCGGGGTGGGCCTCCACCTGCGCCGGCAGGCCTCGCGGACCCGGCGGGCCGTCCGGGACGCACGGCGCGACCAACAGCTCGAACTGGCCCGGGACCTGCACGACTTCGTCGCCCACGACGTGAGCGCCATCGTCGTCCAGGCACAGGCGGCCCGGTTCGTCGCGGGCTCCGACCCCCGTCAGGCCCTGCGCGCCCTGGAGCGCATCGAGGCGGCGGGGCTGAGCGCGCTGGCCTCGATGGACCGGACGGTGCACGCGCTGCGCGAGGCGGGCGGCGGGGACGCGACCTCGGCCCCGGGGCTCTCGGAGCTGGCGGGGCTCGTGGACCGGTTCGAGGGGGGCGTGTGGGAGACGGAGCCGGGGGCGCCGGCGGGGCTGTCCCGGGAGGCGGACACCGCCGCCTACCGAGTCGCGGTGGAGGCGCTGACGAACGTACGGCGGCACGCGCCCGGCGCGCACACCGTACGGGTGACCCTGCGCCGGGCTCCGGGCGGGATCGAGCTGGCCGTGGCCAACACAGCGCCCGCGCGCACCGCACGGGGGCGCGCATCCAGACGGCGGCCCACCGGCGGCTCGGGGCTCGTCGGGCTGCGGGAGCGGGTGGAGGCCGCGCGGGGGACGTTCGGGGCGGGCCCGACCGATGACGGGGGATGGCGGGTTTCGGCGGTCTTCCCGGCGGAGGGGACCGGTCACGGGTGATCATGGCGCGGTGACCACGCGCATCCTGATAGCCGACGACCAAGAGGACATCCGCAGCGGGTTCAGGCTGGTCCTCGACTCGCAGCCCGACATGACGGTGGTCGGGGAGGCGGCCGACGGTCGGACCGCGGTGTCCCTGGCCCGGGAACTCGACCCCGACCTCGTGTTGACGGACATCCGCATGCCCCGCCTCGACGGGCTGGAGGTGACCCGGCTGCTGGCCCCCCGGACCCGGGTCGTGGTGGTGACCACCTTCGACCTCGACGAGTACGTGCACGGCGCGCTGCGGGCCGGGGCCTGCGGGTTCCTCCTGAAGCGGTCCGGTCCGGCGTTGTTGATCGAGGGGGTCCGGGCGGCGATGGCCGGGGACACGTTGATCAGCCCCCAGATCACGGTGCGGCTGCTGAGCCGGCTCTCGGCCCCCGAGGCGAGGACGTCGACGCCCGCCGCGGGGGTGCTGACGGGGCGCGAGCTCGACATCGTGCGGCTGGTGGCCCGGGGGCGGACGAACGCGGAGATCGGGGCGGAGCTGTTCATCACCGCGGGGACGGCCAAGACGCACATCGCGAACGTGCAGGGCAAGGTCGGGGCCCGGAACCGGGTGGGCATCGCGGCGTGGGCCTGGGAGCACGGGGTGGTGGGCCCGGAGTAGGGCCGCGGAGCGCCACGGGCTCGTGTTTCACGAGGACTCCGGCTCGTGTTTCACGAGGGATCCGGCTCATGTTTCACGAGGGATCCGGCTCATGTTTCACGTGAAACATGCCCCGGCAGGCGGTCCGTGTACGGCTGGGGGTGCAACGTCAGGGGCCAGGCCAGCAGCCCCACGGCGAGGGACACGGCGTGACCGAAGTCGGTGAACGTGCCCCCGGTGAGGAGCGGGATCCCGAAGAAGGCGACGGCTCCGGCGAGGTAGAGCCATCTCCAGGGGTCGGGGAGGCGGTAGGTCAACACGCCGACCGACGCGGCGATCCCGTAGCTGACTCCGATGTCGACGACGTGCGTCATGCTGTGCGGCGCGCGGTGGTCCTGGATGGCCATGAGCAGGAGCTTCTGGCTGGCGAGCGTGGCGACCACGTGGGCGGTGGCGACGATCAGGAGCCAGCGCAGGGTGCCGAGCCAGCGTTCGACGGTGGCGTGGAAGACCTCGAAGAGCAGGGCGTAGAGGGGGAGCGACGCCGGGTTCTCGATCCAGAAGGCGCTGCCGATCAGGGCGCGTATCGGGTACTGGTCGAGCTGGTGGATGTTGCTGCTGTTGCGGTGGAACAGGGCGTGGTCGACCCGGTCCGGGGCGATCGCGACGACGATGCCGGTGACCACGATGATCAGGAGCCAGACGTGCGTACCGGGCGAGGAGCGTATCCAGGACCGCAGCGGCCTGGACGGCTCGGGCTCGGTGTGCTCGATCATGCACCGATGATCCCGCGTACGACGGTGCCCCGCCCGGCCGGTGGGCCGGGCGGGGCACTTCCCCGTGGAGCGGGGCACTTTCCCCGTGAGGTCGTCGGCGGGGGGCCGGTCCTACTCCTCGCCGGCCAGGGTGAGCCGGCGCAGCTTCTGGCCCGCGTAGGCCGTGGCCCCGACGGTGACCGCGACGAGCAGGATCACCGCGGTGGGCAGGCCGACGGTCGCGTCGACGTAGCCCTCCCCGGCGACCTTCTCTGCGAGGGAGAGCGCCCACTGCTGGACGCTGAGGGTCTTCGCGCCGGAGACCAGGCTGCCGAAGAGCGACTCCCAGATCAGCGCGTAGACGAGGCCGAAGACGACCGCGTGCCGGCTGACGGTGCCCAGCAGGAGGAAGAGCGCGCTGTAGGCGATCGAGGCGACGAGCGCCGCGACGGTGTAGGCGACGGCGATCTGCTGGCCGTTGCCGTTGAGGATGAATCCGGCGATGAGGGTGGGGATCGCGGAGAAGGCCATCGTGACGGCGATCGCGACGGTCAGCTTCGTCATGATGATCGTCGGGCGGCTCACCGGCTTGGAGAGCAGGTAGACGATCGAGCCGTCGTCGATCTCGGGGCCGATGGCTCCGGTGCCGGCGATGACGCCGATCAGCGGGACCATCGTCGCGAGGGCGAAGCCGCCGAGGAGGTCGGCCGCCACCTTGTCGTCGACGCCCGTCAGGAGGCGCACGGCGAGCGAGATGGCGATCAGCAGGGCGGGGAGCGCGAAGAGGATCGCGGCGCGGCGGCGGCCGAGCAGGGCCCGGTAGGTGAGCCGGGCGACGGTGGGGTTGTACATGGGTGCCAGCTCCTTCAGGCCGCGACGAGGTAGGAGAAGACCGATTCGAGGGACTCGTCGGAGGGCGAGACCGTCAGCAGTCGGATGCCGTGCGCGCGGGCGACCTGCGGCAGCAGGGTCGTGAAGCGGCCGAAGTCGACGGCCTGGATGCGCAGGGCCCCCTCCTTCAGGTCGACTTCGATGCCGGCCGTCGACGGGTCGGCGATCAGGGCCGCGGCGAGGGCCCGGTCGTCGGAGGAACGGACCAGGTAGCGGTGCGGGCGGTCCGTCATCAGGCGCCGGATCCGGCGGAAGTCGCCGGAGGCGGCGTGCCGGCCGGCGACGACGACCTCGATGTGCGAGGCGAGCTGCTCGACCTCCTCCAGGATGTGGGAGGAGAACAGGACGGTGCGGCCCTCGGCGCCCATCCGCCGCAGCAGGTCCATCAGCTGCATGCGCTGGCGCGGGTCCATGCCGTTGAAGGGCTCGTCCAGGAGCAGGACGGACGGGTCGTGGACGAGGGCCGAGGCCATCTTCACGCGCTGGCGCATGCCCTTGGAGTACGTGGAGATCTTGCGGTCCTGGGCGTACTCCATCTCGACCGTCGCGAGGGCCCGCTGGGCCGCCGCGTCGTCGAGGCCGTGGAGCTCGGCGTTGGCGACGACGAACTCCCGGCCGGTGAGGAAGTCGTACATGGCCTCGCGCTCGGGCACGACGCCGATCTGCTTGTAGACCTGCTCGTTGCGCCAGATCGGGGCGCCGTCGAGGGTGACGGTGCCCGTGGAGGGCGCGAGGAAGCCGCCCATCATGTTGATCAGGGTCGACTTCCCGGCGCCGTTGGGGCCGAGGAGGCCGGTGACGCCGGGACCGATGCGCATGGTCACGTCGTTGACGGCGACGACGTTCCCGAACCAGCGGGAGGTGTGGTCGATGTCGATGATGGTCACAGCCCGGCCTTCCGGTAGCGGGCCATCAGAGCGGCGTAGGAGCCGACGATGAGGGCGAGGACGACGATCAGGTAGACGACGCCGACACCGGCCGCGGGGCCCTCGCCGCCGGGGAAGGCGGAGGTCGCGCCGAGGAAGGCGGTCTGGACCCCGTCGATCAGGGTGATCGGGGACAGCAGGCCGAGCCAGTCGATGGCGCCGGTGTTGCCGGTCGAGTAGGCGACGGCCTGCACGGTGGAGACGGCGCCGTAGGGGATGAGCAGCAGACCGATGACGGCCGCGACACCGAACCCGCGGCGCGGGGTGAGGGCGGCCATGACCAGGCCGAGTCCCGCGAACAGCAGCGACAGGAGCGTGACGGACACCATTCCCTGTGCGAATCCCTTGGTCTGGTCGCCGAAGTCGAACTTCGCCAGCAGCGAGCCGATCCACATGATCAGCAGCGGGGTGGCGGTGAGGATGAAGAGGGCCGAGGCCATGGCCGCGTACTTGGCGACGACGTAGTCGACGCGCTCGATGGGCCGGGAGAAGTACAACGGCACCGTCTTGAAGCGCAGGTCGCGGGAGACCGACTGGGGTGCCTGGGAGGCGAGGTAGAGGCCGATGACCACCTGGGTGGTCAGGGCGTACGTCGTGTACTTGATCGGCAGGTCGGTGGAGCCCGGGACGGCGATGGCCACCGCGACGATGATCAGCGCGGGAACGCACATCACCGCGAAGAGGATCATCGGGAGGACCTTGGACTTGGCGGACCGGCCGAGTCCGTAGGCTCCGCGCAGGGACTGCGAGAACAGCGACTTCCGGGCGTACGCGCGGCCGAGCCGGGCGCCGTCGTAGGACCGGTAGCCGATGTTGTGGATCTGGGTCGAGGTGTCAGGCGCCATCGGTACCGGCTCCCTTCTGCCGGCTGGACGGGGCTTGCCGGTCGTTGTCGCGGAAGACCTCCGCGATGTGGTGGCGGCGCTGTTCCATGCGGACCAGACCGAGGCCGAGGTCGGCGACGGTGTCGCGGACCGTGTCGTACGTGTGCTCGCCCTTGGCCTCCACGAGGAGGATGTGACCGGCGCCGGGCAGGCCCTGTTCCTCGCCCGCGTGCAGGGCGATGCCGGCGGCGGTGAGCGCCTCGCGCAGGGCGGCGGTGCCGTCCGGGTGGGCGTCGGAGTCGGTCACCTCGACGGCGAGGGTCGTCGTGGTCTGGGTGAAGTCACTGGTGGAGCTGGAGCGCAGCAGCTTGCCGCCGTCGACGACGACCACGTGGTCGCAGGTCCGCTCCAGCTCGCCGAGGAGGTGGGAGGTGACCAGGACCGAGATGCCGAAGTCGGTGTACACGCGGCGGATCAGGCCGAGCATCTCGTCGCGGCCGACCGGGTCGAGACCGTTGGTCGGCTCGTCGAGCAGGACCAACTGCGGGTCGTGGACGAGGGCCTGCGCCAGCTTGACGCGCTGCTTCATGCCGGTGGAGTACCCGCCGATGGGGCGGTAGCGCTCCTCGTACAGGCCGACGTGGCGCAGCGTGTCGGCGGTCCGCTCGCGGGCGGCGGCCGGCGGCAGGCCCGACATGCGTGCCATGTGGACAACGAACTCGGTGGCCGAGACGTCGGGGGGCAGGCAGTCGTGTTCGGGCATGTAGCCGACGCGCTCACGGATGGCACTGCCATGCGTGGCGACGTCGAGTCCGAGCACGGCGGCGCGGCCCTCGGTGGCGGGGGACAGTCCGAGCAGGATCTTGATCAGCGTGGACTTGCCGGCTCCGTTGGCGCCCACGAGGCCGGTCACTCCGGGCCCGATGTCCAGGGAGAGCCGGTCGAGGGCGGTCACTCGGGGGTACCGCTTGCTCAGGCTTTCGGTCGCGATGACAGTCACGCGATCGACGTTAGTGCCGCGCGGTCGGCGGATCGTCAGACCTGGAGCGGGATCCGGTCTCAGCCTTGAGGACTACACGGGCGGACGGAAGGTTGATGGCCGGCCGGGTGGGGGCACCGGTGGGGGCGCTGTCGCGACCGTGTTCCGTCCGGGTTCGGACCGTGATCGGACCGGATTCGGACCGGATTCCGGCCGGGTTGTCCACAGGTCCGCGCACGACCCTTGACGTGATCTCCGGTCATTGTCACATTCATCAGTGTCAAGTTTCGGGCGCGCAGGGCTACAGGGACGGACGGCAGGCATGGCTGGGCACACCGAGCAACGCACCGTGTACGGGTCCGGACGGCTCTCGGCCGAGCTGCGCGGCTTCAGAGAGGTACAGCGCCTCGCCTACGAGTGCGCCGAGGCCGTGGCGGCGCAGCTGCGACCGGGGGTGACCGAGCGCGAGGCGGCGCGGATGCAGCGGGACTGGCTGCGCGAGCGCGGGGTGCGGGATTGGTTCCACCTGCCCTTCGCCTGGTTCGGGGACCGTACGGCCTTCGCGAACTTCAAGGTTCCCCTCCAGTTCTTCCCGACGGGCCGCAGGCTGGAGCCGGGGATGCCGTTCATCCTCGACATGGCGCCCGTCCACCGGGGCTACGCGGCCGACATCGGTTACTCGGGCAGCCTCGGTCTCCATCCGGTGCAGGACCGCTTGATGTCGGACCTGCGGCCGCACCGCGAACTGATCCTGGAGCAGGTGCGCGAACGCCGCTCGCTGCGCGAGATCTACGAGAACGTCGAGCGGCTGATGACCCGCCAGGGGTACGCCAACCGGCACCGCGCCTACCCCTTCGGCGTCATCGCGCACAAAATAGACCGCGTCAAGGAGCGCCGCTGGTCCCCGACCGCCTTCGGGTTCGGCACCCGATCCCTGCGCGGGCTGGCCTCGGACGCGTTGCACGGGCACCGCGAGGGGTGGTCCCCGTTGTGGAGTCCGTACCACTTCTCCGATCATCCGCCGCAGCCCGGTCTGTGGGCGGTGGAGCCGCACCTGGGCTTCCGGGGGACCGGCGCCAAGTTCGAGGAGATCCTGGTCGTCACCGACTCCCGGGATCCCGAGGAAAGCGCGTTCTGGCTGGACGACGACCTGCCGCACGTGCGGCGCTGGGCTGAGGAGAAGACGGCATGAGCGAGGCGAGCGGGACGAGCGGCACCGGCCGTACGGCGACGGGGGCCCTGGCGGGCGGGCGCGAGCGCCGGGTGGCCACCGGCGGGATCGAGCTGTGCGTCGTGGAACTCGGCGACCCCGACCGGCCGACGGTCGTGCTGGTGCACGGCTACCCGGACAGCAAGGAGGTGTGGTCGGAGGTCGCGCAGCGGCTCGCCTCCCGCTTCCACGTGGTGTTGTACGACGTACGGGGCCACGGGCGTTCCTCCGCGCCGGTGCCGCTGCGCGGCGGGTTCACCCTGGAGAAGCTGACCGACGACTTCCTGGCCGTGGCGGACGCCGTCAGCCCGGACCGCCCGGTGCACCTGGTGGGGCACGACTGGGGCTCCGTCCAGGGCTGGGAGTTCGCGACGGTGGCCCGGACCGAGGGGCGCATCGCCTCCTTCACCTCGATGTCGGGCCCCTCCCTGGACCACTTCGGGCACTGGATCAAGAAGCGGCTGGCGCGGCCCACCCCGGTCCGCGCCGCCCAGCTCCTCAGGCAGGGGTCGAAGTCCTGGTACGTCGGCATGCTGCACGCGCCGGCGCTGCCGGAGCTGGCCTGGCGCGGACCGCTCGGCAAGCAGTGGCCGAAGATCCTCGAACGGGTGGAGAAGGTCCCGGCCGGCGCCTACCCGACGGACTCGCTCGTCTCGGACGCCGCGCACGGCGCCTGGCTCTACCGCGACAACGTACGGGGCCGGATGCGCAGGCCGCGCGCCGACGCGTACGCGCACGTGCCGGTGCAGCTGATCGTCCCGACCGAGGACGCCTTCCTGTCGCCGCGGCTCTACGACGACCTGGAGCTGTGGGCTCCCGACCTGGTGCGGCGGACCCTGCCCGCCCAGCACTGGATCCCGCGCACGCGGCCCGACCAGGTGTCGGCGTGGATCTCGGAGTTCGTCACGGCGCGCGAGGAGCCGGCCGCCCGGGCTCCCGAGCAGAAGGCCCCCGGCCGGTACGCCGACCGCTTCGGCGGGCAGCTCGTCCTGGTCACGGGCGCCGCAAGCGGCATCGGCCGGGCCACCGCCTTCGCGTTCGCCGAGGCCGGGGCGCGGGTGGTGGCCGTGGACCGGGACGCCGAGGGCGCGGCCCGCACCGCCGAGATGGCCCGCCTCGTGGGCGCCCCCGAAGCCTGGGGCGAGTGCGTGGACGTCAGCGACGAACAGGCGATGGAGAAGCTCGCGGCGAAGGTCGCCGCCGAGTACGGGATCGTGGACGTCCTGGTCAACAACGCCGGGATCGGGCTCTCCGGCTCCTTCCTGGACACCAGCGCCGAGGACTGGAAGAAGGTCCTCGACGTGAACCTGTGGGGGGTCATCCACGGCTGCCGGATCTTCGGCCGGCAGATGGCCGAGCGCGGGCAGGGCGGCCACATCGTCAACACCGCCTCCGCCGCCGCCTACCTTCCCTCGCGGACCCTGCCCGCCTACAGCACCTCGAAGGCCGCGGTGCTGATGCTGAGCGAGTGCCTGCGCGCGGAGCTGGCCTCCCGGTCCATCGGCGTCTCGGCGATCTGCCCCGGCATCGTCAACACCAACATCACCGCCACCTCCCGTTTCGCCGGAGTGGACGAGGCCGAGGAGAAGCGGCGCCAGGAACGGTCCTCCCGGTTGTACGGGCTGCGCAACTTCCCGCCGGAGAAGGTCGCCGACGCGATCCTGCTCGCCGTCGTGAAGAACCAGGCCGTGGTGCCGGTGACCCCGGAGTCCAAGGGCGCCCTGTGGCTGTCGCGGTTCGCGCCGCGCACGCTGCGGCGGATCGCGAAGCTGGAGCCCCGGCTGTGACCCCGCCGGGGAGGCCGACCCGGCGCACCGGGCCCGGCACGGGCATACCCCCCTACTTCCGGCGGTCGTACCATCCCTCGCAGGAGGGCTCGTCGCGCGGTGCGGTCGAGTTCCTGGCGGCGTCACCTGCCGCCCGGGCCGCGGCGGGCGCGGCCGGCCGAGCCGCCATGTCGTAGGGAGCCGGGATTGTCCGATCAGGCGGTAGCCGAGTACCGGATCGAGGATCTGGCGCACCACAGCGGGGCGACGGTGCGCACGATCCGCGCGTACCAGGACCGCGGTCTGCTGCCGAAGCCGGAGCGCCGCGGCCGGTCCAACGTCTACCGGGACACCCATCTGGCCCGGCTGCGTCAGATCGCCGACCTGCTGGACCGGGGCTACACCCTGGCCTCCATCAAGGAGTTGCTGGAGGCCTGGGACGCGGGCCGCGGCCTGGGCGGCGTACTGGGACTGGTCGCGGAGGTGCACGGGCCGTGGACCGACGAGGAGGCGGCCCGGATCACCCGGGCCGACCTCGACGAGCGGTTCGGCGGCCTGCCCGACGACGACGCGGTGGGAGAGGCCTGCGAGCTGGGGGTGTTGGAGCGGATCCCGGGACGGCCGGACGAGTTCCTGGTGCCCTCGCCCCAGGAACTGGCGGTCGCGGCCGAGCTGTACGCGGCCGGGGTGCCGCTGTCGGCGATCACCGGGCACCTGCGCGAGCTGCGGGGCCAGGTCGAGCACATCGCTTCGCGCTTCCTGGACTTCACCACCGAGCACGTCTTCGCGCGCTACCTCGGTGAGGTGCCGCCGACGGACGCGGACGCGGCGGAGGCGGCGACGATGGTCCGCCGGCTGCGCCCGCTCGCCCAACAGTCGGTGGACGCGGAGCTCGCACGGGCGATGCGGCTGTTCGCGACCCGGCACCTCCAGCAACACCTGGGCACGGCCGGGGCGGCGCAGCCGTCGGGCCCCTCACCCGTGGCCCTGCCGGCCGAGACGGTGCGGGCGGTGCAGGAGCTGGTGGGGCCCGATCACGTGGCGGAGTTCGTCCGGGCCGCGACGGAGCGGGAGCTCCAGGCCCGGACGATGAACGATCTGGCGCGCAGGGGCGGCCGATAGTGCTCGATCAGCAGTCCACAGGGCGAATCGCATCCTTGTCCCCGAAACCATCCGAAACAGCTGTGGACAAGTGCCCTTTTCCTGTGGGCAACGCGCTCTGATCCTCAGACGGCGGTCTCGAACGCGCCGCCCCCGCGCGCGATATCGGCCACGCCCGGTCCGGTTTTCTCCGGCTTCTCCGGCTTCTCCGCCGAGGCCGTCTCGGCCGGCACGACCTCGCCCGGCACGACCTCCGTCGGTACGTTCTGCGCCGCCACGACCTCTTCCGCCACGGCGTCCGTCGGTACGACCGTCACCGGTATGACGTCCGTCGGCAGGACGGCCACCGGTACGACATCCGCCGGGTCCTGGGCACGGCCCCGGCGCTCGCGCCCGTAGAGCAGGGTGGCGAGGGCGAGACCGAGGACGCCGCCCACCAACTGCGCCGCGACGAATCCGGGCAGCGACTGCGGGGCGATGCCGGTGAAGGAGTCGCTGAAGGCGCGTCCGACGGAGCCGGCCGGGTTGGCGAAGGAGCCGGAGGAGGTGAACCAGATCGCTGCGCCGATGTACGCGGCGACCGCGGTCGGGATCAGCTTCGCCCGGCCGATGCGGCCCAGGCCCTGGATGACCAGGATCAGCCCGGCGGTGGCGACGATCTCCCCGATGAGCAGGTGCCCGCCGTCGCGGACCTGGGTGGAGAGGACGCCGGGGGTGCGGCCGAACATCGCCTCGGCCACCGCGGCGCCCGCGACGGCGCCGGCCGTCTGGGCCGCGGCGTAGGACAGGGCCTCACGGCCGCCGAGCCCCTCGCCGCCGGTGCGGCGGGCCCACCAGGCGGTCAGGGTGACGACGGGGTTCAGGTGCGCGCCGGACAGCGGCCCGAGGAGGGTGATGATCAGCCCGAGGCCGATCGCGGACGCGAGGGAGTTGGCGACGAGGGCGACGCCCGTGTCGGGGCTGAGGGCGGAGGCCTGGATCCCTGAGCCGATCACCACCACGAGCAGACTCGCGGTGCCGACGAACTCGGCCGTCGCGCGTCGCAGCAGTGAAGCCTGTTCTGTCATGAATTCTCCCTCTGGGCAGCAGTCCAGTGGAAAATGTATTCCGTATCTCGGAATCACGATAGAGGTGTCCACCCTGTGACGGGCGGCGAAAAATCCCTGCCGGAGCCCCTCCCGACCCGGCAGGCTGGGGGAATGGACGACAAACGCACCGTGAAGGTGTCCAAATACGTCTCGAAACACCTGCGCCATCAGCCGGAACGCATCGGACTGACGCTCGACCCCCGGGGATGGGTGGAGATCGACGACCTCCTGGCCGCCGCCGCGGCCCACGGATTCCCCCTCACCCGCGAGGAGCTCGACCACGTGGTCGCCTCCAACGACAAGCAGCGCTTCGCCGTCGACGGCACCCGCATCCGGGCCAACCAGGGCCACACGGTCGCGGTCGACCTGGACCTCCCCGAGGCCGAACCGCCCGCCTGGCTCTACCACGGCACCGTCGCCCGGGCCCTGGAGGCGATCCGCGCCGAGGGCCTGCGCCCGATGGCCCGCCACCACGTACACCTCTCGCCCGACCGCGAGACCGCGACCCGGGTGGGCGCGCGCCGGGGCCGGCCGATCGTGCTGGCCGTCGACGCCGGCGCGATGCGCGCGGCCGGTCACGTCTTCCGCGTCAGCGCGAACGGCGTGTGGCTGACCGAGGCCGTACCGCCGCGGTTCCTGCGCCTCCCGTAGCCCGACCGGCCCGGAATTCGAGGGGGGATTGTCGGATCATCCCCCTACCCTGTTGCTCACTCCGGGATACGTGAGGGGGGGTACCTCGCGATCGCCGAATCTCCCACACGCGCATGCGAGGTGACGCCCCATGACGTCCACATCCCCTTCCCCGACCCCCTCCCCTTCCTCCCCCGGAGCGGAGTCCGCCGAGGTCAACAGCTTCCAGGTCGACCTGCGCGGTCTGGTCGACCTGCTCTCCCACCACCTCTACTCCAGCCCGCGCGTCTACGTCCGCGAGCTGCTGCAGAACGCCGTCGACGCCATCACCGCCCGCCACGCGCACGAACCCGGCGCGCCGGTGCGCATCCGCCTGTCCGCCTCCGCCGGCGGCGTCACCATCGAGGACTCCGGCATCGGCCTGACCGCCGAGGAGGCCCACTCCCTCCTGGCCACGATCGGCCGCAGCTCGAAGCGGGGAGGCGACGACACCGCCGACACCGTCCGGGGACTGGAAACCACCCGCCAGGAGTTCCTGGGACAGTTCGGCATCGGCCTGCTCGCCTGCTTCGTCGTCGCGCGGCAGATCCGCGTCGTCACCCGCTCCGCCCGCCGGCCCGACGCCGCCCCCGTGGAGTGGCTCGCCACCGACGACGGCTCCTACACCGTCCGCGAACTCCCGCACGAGGCCCGCCCGGAGCCCGGCACCACCGTCCACCTCCAGGCCCGCCCGGGCGCCGAGGAGTGGACCGCCCCCGCCAAGGTCGAGCAGCTCGCCCGCGACTACGGCTCCCTGCTGCCCCACGAGATCACCTTCGACGACGGCACCGGCGGCGAACCGCGCCCGATCACCGACCGACCCGCCGTGTGGGACCGCGCCTTCCCCACCCCGGCCGCCCGCCGCGTCGCGCTCGCCGGACACTGCGCGGCCCTCTTCGGTTTCACCCCGCTCGACAGCATCGACCTCGACCTGCCCGTCGCCGGCGTGCGCGGGGTCGCGTACGTCCTGCCCGAGCCGACCAGCCCCGCCCACCGGTCCGGACACCGCGTCCACCTCAAGGGCATGCTGCTCACCGACCAGGCCGACAACCTGCTGCCCGACTGGGCCTTCTTCGTCCGCGTCGTCCTCGACACCGACACGCTGCGACCCACCGCCTCCCGCGAGAACCTCTACGACGACGAGACCCTGGCCGCCGTGCGCGAGGCCCTGGGGAGCCGCGTACGGTCCTGGCTCGCCGAACTCGCCGCGAGCGAGCCCGAGCGCCTGGCGGCGTTCCTCGGCGTCCACCACCTCGGCGTGAAGTCCCTGGCCCGGCACGACGCCGAACTGCTCGGCCTGATGCTTCCGTGGCTGCCGTTCGAGACGAGCGACGGCGCCATGAGCCTGGAGGAGTTCGCCGCCGCCCACAGCGACATCCACTTCACGCGCACCGTCGAGGAGTTCCGCCAGATCGCCCCGATCGCGGCCGCCCACGGCCTCGGCGTCATCAACGCCGGCTACACCTACGACGCGGACCTGCTGGCCCTGCTGCCCGCCGTCCGCCCGGAGCTCAAGGTCACCGAACTCGACGCGGGCGCCGTCACCGAGCGCCTGGACCCCGTACCCACCGGCGTCGAACTCGCCCTCGCCTCCTTCCTGGCCACGGCCCGCACCCGACTGGAGCCGCAGAGCTGCGACGTCGTGCTGCGCGCGTTCCAGCCCGTGTCCGTCCCGGCGCTCTACCTCGACGACCGCCAGGCCCGGCAGGAACGCGACCGCACCGCCGCCCTGGAGAGCGCCGACTCCCTGTGGAGCGGCATCCTCGGCTCCCTGCGCGGCACGGGACCGCGCGCCCGCCTGGTGCTGAACCACAACAACCCGCTGATCCGCCGCATCGCCGACCTGCCCGACCCCGCCCTGGCCGGCACCGCCATCGAATCGCTCTACGGACAGGCGCTGTTGATGTCCCAGCGGCCGCTGCGCCCGGCCGACACCACCCTGCTCAACCGGGCCTTCCTCGGGCTCCTGGAATGGGCCACCCACTCCGTCGACATCCAGGAGGACCCGAAGTGACGTCCCTGACCCCCGACGAGATCCGGCACGGCCTGACGGAGAACCGCCGGGCGCCCAACGGTTCGGCGCGCAACGCCCACGCCGAGGCCCTGGCCTCGGCCGCGGAGGTGAGCGGCGACGGCGCCCTGTTCCGCGAGGCCCTCGACAACCTGATCAACTCCTACCTGTACAGCGCCGAGTCCTCCAGGATGCTGGTGCCCTTCTCCCGGCTGCTCCAGGAGTACGACAAGGACCCCGCGGCCTTCTCCCACTGGGACACCCACTCCCTCTTCTGGCAGTTCAAGTGGGTGGCGACGGCCATCGGCGACTCGCCCGAGGTTCCGGTGGAATCCGCCACCGGCTGGCTCGACGAGATGGAACGCCGCTACCGCCTCGCCGGCTACAGCGAACGGCCCGTCCGCGAGTCCGAACTGTGGCTGGCCGACGCCATCGGGGACGACGACCGGGCCGAGCGCGCCTTCACCCGCTGGCTCGCCGCCGAGCGCGACGACATGAGCGACTGCGTGGCCTGCGAGCTCAACGGCCAGGGCCAGTACTCCGTCCTGCGCGGCGACGACGCGAAGGCCCTCGACCTCTGGAAGCCCGTGCTCGACGGCGACCAGACCTGCGCCGAGGAGCCCCACCGGGTCCTCGCGACCTCCCTGCTGCCCCTGCTGCGCCTCGGGCGCGTCGACGAGGCCCGCTCGAACCACCTGCGCGGATACCGCCTGGTCCGGGGCAACGAGAGCCTGCTGCCCTCGGTCGGCAAGCACATCGAGTTCTGCGCCCTCACCGGCAACGAGTCCCGCGGCCTGGAGATCCTGGCCGACCACGCCGCCCACGTGGGCCCCCTCGCCAACGTCGACGACCAGATCGCCTTCCACGGCGGCATCCTCGTCCTGCTGCGCCGACTGCGGGAACTGGGGCACGGGGACAGCCCCGCCGTCCCCTACGAGGGCGTGCCCCGCACCGTCTCCGAACTCCACGGGCTGCTGTCCGAGGGCGCCCTCGCCGTCGCCCGCCGCTTCGACGCGCGCAACGGCACCACCCGTGTCTCCGACCGGTTCCGCACCCGGATCGAGCGGCGACCGCTGATCGACGTACTGCCGCTCGGAGTGCGCAGCGCGGCGCTCCCGCAGGCCGCCCGCCCCACCGCGCCCGCGGCGGACCCGGCGGACCCGGCGACCGCGCGGGACGTCTCCGGCCTGGTGGAACGGGCCCGCGAGGCCCGCGACACGGGCCGACCGGGCGCCGCGGCGCTCTGGGAGCAGCTGGCCGTACGGGTCCTCGCGCTCCCGGCGTCCGAGGTGGACCCGCTGCTCGCGGCGGACATCGCCGACCACCGGGCCCTCGCCGCCGCGCGGGCGGGAGCCGAGGACGCGGCCCGCCTGCTGACGGCCGCCCGGGACGGATACCGGGACCTGGGCCGGGCGGACCGCGCCGCCGTGGCGCAGCTGCGCCTGGCGACCGTGGCGGCCCGGGACGGGGCGGCACCGGGGGAGGTCCGGGAGCTGTTGGCCGCCGGACTGCGGGCCGCCGAGGCCCTGGAGCCGGCCGAGCCGGTGCGGGAGCGGCGGATCGCGGTCGCGCGGCTGTCGGCGCTCCGCCTGGAGCCGTACCTGCGCTCGATCGAGGGCGGGCACGAACACGGGGACCACGAGGGGCACGACGGGCACGACGGGCACGACGGGCACGACCGCGACGGGCACGCGGCTCTGGCCGACGCGCTGGACTCCTTCGTCTCCTCCTACGGGAAGACCGTGCCCGACCTGGCCGCCGATGCCGAGGAACTGCTGGGGCGGCTCACCCTCTCGCGGGGCGACACGGAACACGCGCTCGCGCTGCTCGCCGCCTCCGCGACCCGGTCCATCGAGGCCGACCGGCCCTGGCAGGCGGTCGACGCCCTCGTCATGCGGGCCGGCGTCCTCATGTCGTCGGGGCGGGCGCAGGAGGCCGAGGAGGCCGCACGGTCCGCGCTGGAGCACTCCGAGGAGATCGTCGACCCCGAGGAGCAGGCCGTCGTACGGCTCACCCTCGCCGACATCCTGGTGCGGCGTCGGGAGACGGCTTCGGAGGCTGCCGAGCACGCGCTGACGGCGACCCACTGGTTCGACCAGGCCGGGCTGAGCGCCGACGGCGGCGCGCAGGCGCGGCTGGTCCTGGCCCGCGCCCACGCGGGGGAGGGCAGGACGGCCGACGCCGCGGAGGTACTGCGGTCGGCGCTGCCGGATCTGCTGGAACACGGCGAGGGGCAGGCGGTGTCGGCGCGGGAGTTCCTCGGCGACCTGCTGGGCGCGCTGCGCGACTCGCGGGCCGCCGCCGAGCAGTACCTGCTGGCGGCGGAACTGACGAAGGACTGGGAGGACCCGCGTCCACAGGCGAGCCTCGCGCAGTCGGCCGCGGACCACCTCTCCGAGGCGGGGCTGGTCGAGGAGGCGGTGGCCGCCTACGAGCGGGCCCTCGAACTGCGGCGCGACGCCGGCGGGGCGGTGATCGCCGAGGTGCGGATCCTGCGTTCGCTGGCCTGGCTGGGCCTGCGTCAGGGCGTCACCACCTCGGCGGTGGCGACGGCCCGGAGCCGGATGGACGAGGCCGCCGGGGTACTGGAGACGGCCTTGGCCGCCGAGCCGGACGCCTCGGCTCCGACCGACCTTCGCTCGGAGCTGGCCCAGACCTGGCACCAGCTGGCCCAGGTGCTCGACCGCCTCGTCACCGCGCAGGAATCGGACGACGACGAGGACGAGGACGGCGACGAGGACCAGGACGAGAGCGGCTCTGAGCACGGCACCGAGAACGGTGAGCGGGCCGGCGGACCGGACCGGCGGCTGGACTCCTCGGAGATCGAGGCCCTGCGCCTGGAGGAGATCCTCCTGTGGGACCGGGCGGCCGCGCTCTACGCCGACCTCGGACCCGCCCACGTCCAGGACCGCTTCCAGTGCCTGAACAACGCCGCCTGGACCGATCAGGAACTGGGCCGTCCGGAGGTGGGCGCCGCCCGCGTCTCGGCCCTGATCGAGGAGGTCGAGGCCTGGCCCGAGGGCAGCCTCCCCGAGTGGCTGCTTCCCGAGGCGCGTCGGGTCCACGGCAACCTGACGTCGTGACGCCGTGACGTCCTGACGTCCTGACGTCCTCATACCGATGCCGCTCCGGCCCCGCGACACAGCGGGGCCGGAGCGGCGACTCGCGGGCCCGGGGGCTCGCGTACGACCGGACCGGTCAGCCGTCCAGCTGGCCGAGCGCCTCCGTGGCGATCCGCTCGAACACGGTGTCGTCGGCGGCGAAGTCGGAGTCGGCGATCGGCATGTGGACGACCAGCTCGGTGAAGCCCAGCTCACGGTGGCGACCGGCGAAGTCCACGAACGCGTCCACCGATTCCAGCATCGTGGCGCGTTCCGGGGTGAAGCCCGTCAGCAGGACCCGCTCGATGGTCGCGCTGTCCCGGCCGATCTCCGACAGGGCCTTGTCGAGCTTCAGGTGCTGGCCGCGCAGGGCCTCCAGGGACTGCTCGGGAGTGCCCTCGAAGACCTTCGGGTCGCCGGCGGTCACCCAGGCCTGGCCGTGGCGCGCGGCGAGCTTCACTCCGCGCGGCCCGGTCGCCGCCACGGCGAAGGGCAGCCGGGGGCGCTGTACGCAGCCGGGGACGTTGCGGGCTTCGACGGCCGAGTAGTACGTGCCGTGCTCGGTCACCGCGGGTTCGGTCAGCAGCCGGTCCAGCAGCGGAACGAACTCGGCGAAGCGGTCCGCCCGCTCCCGCGGGCTCCACTCGTCCTGACCGAGCGCGGTCGCGTCGAAGCCGTTGCCGCCTGCGCCGATACCGAGGGTGAGGCGTCCGCCGGAGATGTCGTCCAGCGTCATGAGGTCCTTGGCCAGCGTCACCGGGTGCCGGAAGTTCGGCGAGGTGACCAGGGTGCCCAGTCGCATACGGTCGGTGACGGCGGCGGCCGCGGTCAGCGTGGGCACCGCTCCGTACCAGGGGCCGTCACGGAAGGTCCGCCACGACAGGTGGTCGTAGGTGTAGGCGGTGTGGAAGCCGAGCCGCTCGGCCCTCTGCCACTCATCACGGCCACCCTGGTGCCACGGGCGGTACGGCAGGATCACGGTGCTCAGACGCAGACTCATGCAAGCGAGCCTACGACGTTCCCACCGCGCCCCTCGTGTTCCCCGCCGCCCCCTCGGCCTCCCTCGGCCCCTCCGCCTCCCTCCGCGCGATGTTTCACGTGAAACACGCCACCCGGACGACGTTTCACGTGAAACATCACCCCCATGATCATGATCATGGGCGACGAGCCCCTACCCATGAGTGAAGATGGAGCGGTGACCTCGGCTCCCCAGCGCCCGGACGGGCCAACCCCCGCACCCCGGCTCATCGCCACCGACCTCGACGGCACCCTGCTGCGCGACGACAAATCCGTCTCGCTCCGCACCGTCGCCGCACTCGCCGCCGCCGAGGAGGCCGGCATCGAGGTCTTCTTCGTGACCGGCCGCCCGGCCCGCTGGATGGACGTGGTCGCCGATCACGTCCACGGCCACGGTCTGGCGATCTGCGCCAACGGCGCGGCCGTCGTCGACCTGCACGCCGGTCGGGAGTTCGTCCAGGTCCGGGAGCTGCCCCGCGGCACGGCGCTCGATGTCGTCGAGGCCCTGCGCGCCGCCGCGCCCGGCACCTCCTTCGCCGTCGAGCGGACCACCGGAATCAACTACGAGCCGGACTATCCGCCCTTCTTCCAGGACCCCGGCGCCACCATCGCCACCGTGGAGAAGCTGCTCCAGGAGGACCTGGACGACGGCACCGCACCCGTCCTGAAGCTCCTCGCGCACCACGGCGAACTCTCCCCGGACGCCTTCCTGGAACTGGCCCGCACCGCCGCCGGCCAGTACGCCTCCATCACCCGCTCCAGCCCGACCGCCCTGCTGGAGGTCAGCGGGCTCGGCGTCTCCAAGGCCAGCACCCTGGCCCTGTGCTGCGCGGAGCGCGGCATCTCCCCCGAGGAGGTCGTCGCCTTCGGGGACATGCCGAACGACGTGGAGATGCTCAGCTGGGCCGGCACCTCGTACGCCATGGGCAACGCGCACCCCGCCGTGATCGCGGCCGCCTCGGGTCAGACGGTCGCCAACAACGAGGACGGGGTGGCCATCGTCATCGAGGCGATCCTCGCCGACCGCGCGGCCCGCGCCTAGGGTCTGTCGTCAAGGCCTAGAGCGGGGCCTCCCACACCAGGGTGGTCCCGCCGCCGTCCTCGCCGATGCCCTGCCCGTACCAGCTCGACCCTCCCAGGGACTCGGCCCTGCGGCGCAGGTTGCGCAGTCCGCTGCGCCGGCCGCCCTCCGGGATCCCCACCCCGTCGTCCGCGACCTCCAGCCGGACGCCGGGCCGGCCGTCGGCCAGGGTGACGGTGGAGTCCAGCACCACCTCGATCCGCGAGGCGTCCGCGTGCCGGAAGGCGTTCGAGAGGGCCTCGCGCAGGGCCGCGATCAGGTTCTTGCCGACGAGCTCGCCCACGACCGCGTCGATCGGCCCGAGGAAGCGGTGCGCGGGCTTGAAGCCCAGGGGCACGGCGGCCATGTTGATCTCCCGCAGTACGCGGGTGCGCAGTCCGGACGGGGCCTCGGCCGGTCCCTGTTGGAGTGCGAAGATCGCGGTGCGGATCTCCTGGATCGTCACGTCCAGCTCGTCCACGGCCTTGCCGACCCCGTCGCGGACCTCGGGGACGATGGAGCGGCGCTGCGCGCCCTCCAGCATCATCCCCGTCGCGAACAGCCTCTGGATGACGAGGTCGTGCAGGTCCCGCGCGATCCGGTCGCGGTCCTCGAAGACCGCGAGGCGTTCCCGGTCCCGCTGGGCCTCGGCCATCATCAGGGCGAGGGCCGCCTGCGAGGCGAACTGCGTGGCGAGGGTCCGCTCCGCCTCGCTGAAGGGTCGTTTGCCACGGGCCCTCGGTGTGACGAGGGCGCCCAGCACCCGTCCGCCGCTGTGCAGGGGCAGCATCATGCAGGGGCCGTACTGGCTGGTGAGCTTGCTGATCATGCGGGGGTCGGCTGCGGCGTCGTCCACGAACACCGGCTCCCCCTCCAGCAGCCGGCCCACCACCGGGCTCTCGGCGGGGATCACGACGCCGAGCGAGCTGGCCGGGTTGTCGGCGGAGACCGCGACGATCTCCATGCCGCCCTCCTCCGCCGGCAGCAGGACGATCCCGGCGGCGGAGTCGGCGAGCCTGCGCGCCTGTTCGGCGACCACCGCGAGGGCGTCGTCCGCGTCCCCGCCCGACAGCAGGGCGGTGGTCACGGCCACCGAGCCGTCGATCCAGCGTTCGCGCTGCGTCGCCGCCTCGTACAGGCGGGCGTTGCCGATGGCGATCCCCGCCTCGGTGGCCAGGACGCGGACCATGTGGACGTCGTAGTCGTTGAACTCGCCGCCGCCGTTCTTCTCGGCGAGGTAGAGGTTGCCGAAGATCTCGCCCTGCACCCGGATCGGGACGCCCAGGAAGGTCTTCATCGGCGGGTGGTGCGTGGGGAACCCGGCCGAGCGGGGGTCCTTCGTCAGGTCGGCGAGCCGGACCGTGTCGGGGTGGGAGATCAGCGCGCCGAGCAGCCCCCTCTTGCCGTCCGGCCGGTGGCCGATCTTGCGCGCCAGGGCGGGGCTGACTCCGAAGGTGACGAAGTCGGAGAGCCCGGGGCCTTCCGTGTCGACGACGCCGATCGCCGCGTAGCGGGCGTCCGCCAGTTCGGCGGCGGTCTCGCAGATGCGGTCGAGCGTGGAGTGCAGTTCGAGACCGGTGCCGACCGAGCGCATGGCCTCCAGCAGTTGCGGGACCCGAGCGGTCAGCTCGGTGGACAGCCCCTGCAGACTCCGGGTGGCCTGGGTGGCGGCCTCCAACGGGTCCGGTGTTTCCCGGTTCGGCTCCGGTGATTCCTGAGACTCCTGCAGTGACATGCCCTTGAGACTAGTTAGTCCCGATTAGTGGGGAAAGTCGACATGGGTCAGGCCGGCCTGAGACCGTCCCGCCCGGGCGAGATCGGCCGAAAAGCCACCGGCCTGCCGCTCCCGTTCCAGCAGCCCCCGCAGGGGTCCGTCCACCGCGGCCAGTTCCGCGTACGGTCCGCGCTGCACGACCGTCCCGCCGTCCAGTACGAGCACCTCGTCGACCGCCTCCAGTCCGGCCAACCGGTGGGTGATCAGCACGGTGGTCCGGCCCTCCGTCGCGGCCAGCAGGTCCGCCGTCAGCGCGTCGGCCGTGGCCAGGTCCAGGTGCTCCGCCGGCTCGTCCAGGACCAGCACCGGGAAGTCCGCGAGCAGCGCCCGGGCCAGGGCCAGGCGCTGGCGCTGACCGCCCGAGATCCGCTGTCCGTGCTCACCGACCAGGGTGTCCAGCCCCTCCGGCAGACCGTCGGCCCACTCCAGGAGCCGGGCCGCGGCGAGCGCCCCGCGCAGTTCGGCCTCGCTCGCGCCGGTGCGGGCCAGCCGCAGGTTCTCCCGTACCGAGCTGTCGAAGATGTGGGCGTCCTGGGCGCACAGGCCCACGGTGCGGCGTACGTCGTCGCCGTCGAGGAGGCGGGCGTCGTTCCTGCCCAGCGTGTAGGTGCCCTCGGCCGGGTCGAGGAAGCGCAGCAGGACCTGGGCCAGGGTGGTCTTGCCCGAGCCGGAGGGGCCCACGACCGCGACGCGCCGGCCCGCCTCCAGCGTCAGGTCCATGCCGCGCAGCGCGTACGCGTCCTGCCCGGGGTGGCGTGCGGCCAGGGCCGTCAGCCTCAGGGGGAAGGGCGAGTCCGGCGCGGGAAGGGGAGCGGCCGGCTCGACCACCGGCGCCGGCGCGTCCACGACCTCGTGGATCCGCTCGGCGCTGCGCCGGACCCGCTGCCGGTACCGGACGGCCAGGGGCAGACCGTTCACCGCCTCGAACGCGGCGAGCGGGGTCAGCACGACCACGGCCAGCGCCACCCCCCTCAGCCGCCCGTCGGCCAGGGCGTTCGCGCCGACCAGCGCCGCGCCCACCACCGTGAGCCCGCACACCAGGGCGGACAGCCCGCCACCGACACCGCCCGCGGCGGCCCCGCGCGAGGCGATCCGGGTGAGCACCCCGTCGCTCTCGCGCACCCGGCGCTTGCGGTCGGCCAGGGCCCCGGCCACCGTCAGTTCGGCGGTCCCGGTCAGCAGGTCGGCCACGCGGGTCGACAGCTCTCCCCGCGCGGGCGCCAGCCGCCGTTCGGCGCCGCGGGCGCAGGCCGCGCCGATCAGGGGCACCGCGACCCCGGCCACCAGCAGGCCCACGGCGAGCACGGCCCCGGCTTCGGGCAGCAGCCAGGCGGTGAAGGCCACCGACCCCGTGCCGACGAGCACCGCGGTGCCGACCGGCAGCAGCCAGCGCAGCCAGTAGTCCTGGAGGGCGTCCGCGTCGGCCACCAGCCGGGACAGCAGGTCCCCGCGCCGCTGCGCGCGCAACCCGGCGGGCGCGATCCGTTCCAGTCGCCGGTACACCGAGACGCGCAGCTCGGCGAGCATGCGCAGGACCGCGTCGTGCGAGACGAGCCGCTCGGCGTAGCGGAACGCGGCCCGGCCGATGCCGAAGGCCCGGGTCGCGGTGGCGGCCAGCGCCAGGTACATCACCGGCGGCTGCTCCGAGGCCCGGGAGATCAGCCAGCCGGACACGGCCATCAGGCCGACGCCGCACCCGACGGCCAGCGCGCCCAGGAGCAGACCGAGCCGGAAGCGTCCCTGCCAGGGGGAGGCCACCTCCCGGACCCGGCGCAGCGGATCGCCCGAGCCCGTCACGGCCCCCGGGAGGACCGCCGCCCGCTCGGTCGCGGTGCCGAGGATCCACTCCCCGGGGTCGGCCATCCCGGCCGACCCCCGCCGCGCGCCGGCGGGGGCGGTGCCGTCCGGTCCCCGGCCCTCGACCACAGCGCCCGCGACGCCCGCAGCCCCCGCGGCTCCCGCGGCGGTCGGCCCCTCCGGGCCCTCCGTCACGGCCACCACCCGGTCGGCGACCGCCAGCAGCGCCGGCCGGTGCACCACGAGCAGCACCGTCCGCCCGACCGCGAGGCGCCGTACGGCCTCCACCACCGCGGCCTCGGTCTCTCCGTCGAGGGCGGCGGTCGGCTCGTCCAGCAACAGCACGGGCCGGTCCGCCAGGAAGGCCCTGGCCAACGCCAGCCTCTGCCGCTGTCCGGCGGAGAGCCCGATCCCGCCCTCGCCGAGCGGGGTCGAGGCCCCCTGCGGCAGGGCGGCGACGAACTCCCAGGCCCCGGCGTCGCGCAGGGCGGCCCGGACCTCCTCGTCGCGGGCCTCGGGTCGGGCCAGCCGTACGTTCTCCGCGATGGTTCCCGCGAACAGGTGCGGCCGCTGCGGCACCCACGCGATCCGCTCCCGCCACTGCTCCGGGGAGAGTTCGGCGAGGTCGGTGTCGCCGACGCGGACCCGCCCGCCCGTCGGGGTCACGAAGCCCAGCAACACGCCCAGCAGCGTCGACTTGCCCGAGCCGCTCGGCCCGGTGAGGGCCACGCACTCGCCCGGCTCGACGACGAGGGACACGGGGCCGGGTGAACTCGCACCCCGGCCCTCGTGGCGCACCTCGACCGCGTCGAGGGCGATCCGCAGGCCGCCGGCCGGCACGTCGGCCCCGCCGGAGGAGGCCGGGGCGGGGGTCTCCAGGACCTCGAAGATCTCCTCGGCGGCGGCCAGGCCCTCGGCGGCCGCGTGGTACTGCGCCCCCACCTGCCGCAGGGGCAGGTAGGCCTCCGGGGCCAGGATCAGGATGACCAGTCCGGTGTAGAGGTCCAGGCCGCCGTGGACGAGCCTCATGCCGATGGTCACCGCGACCAGCGCCACCGACAGGGTGGCGAGCAGCTCCAGCGCGAAGGAGGACAGGAAGGCGATGCGCAGCGTGCGCATCGTGGCCTGCCGGTACTCGTCGGTGATCTTCCTGATGGATTCGGCCTGCGCCTTGGCCCGGCCGAACACCTTCAGCGTGGGCAACCCCGCCACCACGTCGAGGAAGTGGCCCGAGAGCCGTGACAACAGCCGCCACTGGCGGTCCATCCGGGACTGGGTGGCCATGCCGATGAGGATCATGAACAGCGGGATCAGCGGCAGGGTGACCACGATGATCGCCGCCGACACCCAGTCCTCGGTGACGATCCGGGCGAGCACCGCCACCGGGACGACCACCGCGAGCCCCAGCTGGGGCAGGTAGCGGGAGAAGTAGTCGTCGAGCGCGTCCACCCCTCGGGTGGCCAGGGCCACGAGGGATCCGGTCCGCTGCCCGCCCAGCCATCCCGGCCCCAGGTCGGCGGCCCGGTCCAGCAGCCGCACGCGCAGCTCCGACTTGACCGCCGCGCCGGCGCGGTGCGCCGCCAGTTCGGTGAGCCAGGCCACCAGGGCGCGGCCCACCGCCACCGCCGCGAGCAGCAGCAGCGGGGTCCGCAATTGCGAGCCGTCAAGCCCGTCCTCGAAGGCACCGACCACGATCTCGGCGATGAGCATCGCCTGACCGACGACCAGCGCCGCCCCGGCCAGCCCGAGGGCCACGACCGCCCCCAGGAAGCGGCGGGTGGAGCGGGCGTACCGCAGCAGACGCGGGTCGATCGGTTTCACGTGAAACATCCCCTCGGCAGGGTCAGGCGGGAGACTCGTCGGCGTGCCGGCACGCGCGGGGCGCGGGAAGCCACCGGCGCGCCGGGGCGCGTGAGGCGCCGGGGCGCGTCAGTGCGCGTCGGCGATGTGCTGGGTACCGATGCGCTTGCGGAACACCCAGTAGGTCCAGCCCTGGTAGAGCAGGACGAGCGGCGTGGCCACTCCCGCGCACCAGGTCATGATCTTCAGGGTGTACGCGCTGGACGAGGCGTTGGTGACCGTGAGGTTCCAGGCGCTGTCCAGCGAGGACGGCATCACGTTCGGGAACAGCGTCAGGAAGAGCATCGCGACGGCCGCCGCGATGGTGATCCCGGACAGGGCGAACGACCAGCCCTCACGGCCCCTGAGGTTGCAGCCCAGGGCCGCGACCAGCGCCACCGCGGCGACGACCATGGCGATCATGCTCCAGCGGTCGCCGCGCGAGACCTGGGTCCAGATCAGGAAGACCAGGGCCAGGACGGCCGTCACCACGCCGAGCCGCGTCGCCAGCGCGCGCGAGCGGTCCCGGATCTCACCGACGGTCTTCAGCGAGGTGAAGACCGCGCCGTGGAAGGTGAACAGGGTGAGGGTGACCAGACCGCCCAGGATCGAGTAGACGTTCAGCAGGTCGAAGAGGGTGCCGACGTACTCCATGTCCCGGTCGATCTTCACGCCGCGCACGATGTTGGCGAAGGCCACGCCCCACAGGAACGCGGGGATCAGCGAGGTCCAGAAGATCGCGTGTTCCCAGTTGGTCTGCCACTTGTCCTCGGGCCGCTTGTGGCGGTACTCGAAGGCGACGCCGCGGATGATCAGGCAGATCAGGATGAGCAGCAGGGGCAGGTAGAACCCGGAGAAGAGGGTGGCGTACCACTCGGGGAAGGCGGCGAAGGTCGCGCCGCCGGCCGTGAGCAGCCAGACCTCGTTGCCGTCCCAGACCGGTCCGATCGTGTTGATCAGGACCCGCTTCTCCGTGCGGTCGCGGGCGAGGAGCTTGGTGAGGACGCCGACTCCGAAGTCGAAGCCCTCCAGGAAGAAGTAGCCGATCCACAGGACGGCGATGAGTACGAACCAGACGTCGTGGAGTTGCATCGTGCGGTCTCCTCAGCCTCAGTACGAGAAGGCCATGGGCCGGTCGGCGTTCTTGTCGTCGCCGCCGATCCTGGTGGGCGGGTTGAGGTCTGCTTCGGTCAGCTCGGGCGGTCCGAGCTTCACGTACTTCACGAGGAGCCGGACCTCGATGACGGCGAGCACGGCGTAGAGCAGGGTGAAGCCGATCATCGAGGTGAGCACCTCCGCCTGGCTGACACCGGGCGAGACGGCGTCGCGGGTCCGCAGGACTCCGTAGACGACCCAGGGCTGGCGGCCCATTTCGGTGAAGATCCAACCCCAGGAGTTGGCGATCAGCGGGAAGCCCATGGTCCAGAGGGCGACGATCCAGTAGAGCCGGGTGAACTTCGGGTTCAGCGCCGTCTTGAAGAGGACCAGGTGCGGGACCTCGTCCTCGCCGGTGCGCAGGGCCGGCGGCAGCAGGAACTTCCTGCGGGTCAGCCACAGGCCCAGGGCGCCCACGCTCAGGGAGGCCATGCCGAAGCCGATCATCCAGCGGAAGCCCCAGTAGGCGACGGGGATGTTGGGCCGGTAGTCACCGGGGCCGAACTTCTCCTGCTCCGCCTTGTTGACGTCGTTGATGCCGGGGACGAAGGAGGTGAAGTCGTCGTTGGCCAGGAAGGACAGCAGGCCGGGGATCTCGATGGCGACCTTGTTGTGGCCCTTGTCCACGTCCCCGTAGGCGAAGACGGAGAACGGCGCGGGCGCCTCGCCGTCCCACAGGGCTTCGGCGGCGGCCATCTTCATCGGCTGCTGCTTGAACATGACCTTGCCGAGGAGGTCACCGCTGATGGCGGTGCCCATGCCGGCGATGACCATGACGACCAGGCCGACGCGCAGCGAGCTGCGCATCACGGGGATGTGCTTCTTGCGGGCGAGGTGGAAGGCGGAGATGCCGACCATGAACGCGCCGCCGACCAGGAAGGCGGCCGTGATGGTGTGGAAGAACTGGGTCAGCGCGGTGTTCTGCGTGAGCACCAGCCAGAAGTCGGTGAGCTCGGCGCGTCCGCGCTCCTCGTTGATGCGGTAGCCGACCGGGTGCTGCATCCAGGAGTTGGCCGCCAGGATGAAGTACGCCGAGAGGATGGTGCCGATGGAGACCATCCAGATGCAGGCGAGGTGGATCTTCTTGGGGAGCTTGTCCCAGCCGAAGATCCACAGGCCGATGAAGGTCGACTCGAAGAAGAAGGCGATCAGGGCCTCGAAGGCCAGCGGGGCGCCGAAGATGTCACCGACGAACCGCGAGTAGTCGGACCAGTTCATGCCGAACTGGAACTCCTGCACGATGCCCGTGACCACACCCATCGCGATGTTGATCAGGAAGAGCTTTCCCCAGAACTTCGTGGCCTTGAGGTACTTCTCCTTCTCGGAACGCACCCAGGCGGTCTGCATACCGGCCGTGAGGGCGGCGAGCGAGATCGTCAACGGGACGAACAGGAAGTGGTAGACGGTGGTGATGCCGAACTGCCATCGCGCCAGCGTTTCCGGCGCCAAAGCTAGGTCCACGCCCTCTTCTCCTTCGGGTCGCCGTGGTCACAGCCGCACTTTGCCTGGTATGTCCCACCCAATCCCGGAGGAAGCGGGACACGCTTGTGAACGCGTTCACATTCACAAGCATTATGTCGTACCGCTGCCGGCGACTTTCAGCCGGGGTCCCCTCTAGCCAATGTCTTCAACAAATTGTTGAATGCGGCTCATGCAGATTCGAATCTCCTGGCCCGCGGGCCAGCTCACCGCGACCCTCGACGACACGCCTACGGTCAAGGCCCTCGTCGACGCCCTGCCCATATCGGCCTCGGCCAACACCTGGGGCGAAGAGGTCTACTTCGACACCGGCGTCTCCGTGGCCCTGGAGTCCGACGCCCGACAGGTCGTCGACCCGGGCACGGTCGCCTTCTGGACCGAGGGCGACGCGCTCGCGCTGCCCTACGGCCCCACCCCCATATCGCGCGGAGGCGAGAGCCGCCTCGCGAGCCCGTGCAACGTGCTCGGCTCGTTCGACGGCGACCCCCGCCTGTTGGCCACCATCCGCGAAGGCGACCCCGTCCGCGTGGAACTGGCGTGACCCCACCGGGGGCCACGCGCTCCCGACGGCCCCGACCCGGGGCTACATCTCCTTGAAGAACGCCTCCGCCGTGTGCAGGAAGAGGTCGTTCGCCTCGGTCTCACCGATCGTGACCCGCAGGCCTTCGCCCGCGAAGGGCCGGACCACCACACCGGCCTTCTCGCAGGCCTCCGCGAACTCCGCCGTCCGCTCCCCCAGCCGCATCCAGACGAAGTTCGCCTGGGTCTCGGGGACGACGGTCCAGCCCTGCGCGATCAGCGCGCCGTAGACCCGGGCCCGCTCGCCCACGAGGGACCCGACGCGGCCCATCAGCTCGTCCTCGGCGCGCAGCGAGGCGACCGCCGCGTCCTGCGCGAGCTGGCTCACGCCGAAGGGCACCGCGGTCTTGCGCAGCGCGGCGGCCACCGGCTCGTGCGCCACCGCGAAGCCGACGCGCAGCCCCGCGAGCCCGTACGCCTTGGAGAACGTACGCAGCACGCACACGTTGGGGCGGTCGCGGTACAGCTCGATGCCGTCCGGCACGTCCGCGTCACGGACGAACTCGCGGTAGGCCTCGTCCAGCACCACCAGGATGTCCGAGGGCACCCGGTCCAGGAACCGCTCCAGCTCGGCCCGGCGCACGGCGGTGCCGGTGGGGTTGTTGGGGTTGCAGACGAAGATCAGGCGCGTCCGGTCGGTGATGGCCTCGGCCATCGCGTCCAGGTCGTGCACGTCACCGTCGGTCAGCGGCACCTTCACCGACGTCGCGCCCGAGATCTGGGTGATGATCGGGTACGCCTCGAAGGAGCGCCAGGCGTAGATCACCTCGTCGCCCGGACCGGCCGTCGACTGGATCAGCGACTGCGCCACGCCCACCGAGCCGGTGCCGGTGGCGATGTGCTCGACCGGGACACCGAACCGCTCCGCGAGCTCGTTCACCAGGCCGGTGCAGGCCATGTCCGGGTAGCGGTTGAACCGGTGCGCGGCCTCGACCGCGCTCTCCAGCACCCCCGGCAGCGGCGGATACGGGTTCTCGTTCGAGGAAAGCTTGAACGCGACGGGCCCGCCCGCGGCGGCGGGCTTGCCGGGCTTGTAGGTGGGGATGCCGTCCAGCTCGGCGCGCAGCTTCGGGCTCTTCTCGCTCACCGCAGGTCCTCCTCGACCGTCCCGTCGACGACCGTCGACTCAATACTGCTCACCTTATGAGGATTCCGCCGATCCGAGAATGGTGGGCGCCAGGATCACTGGGGGAGCGCGCGCATATATGCGTGCGCCGGTGGCCTGCGCCGTGGCGCGCGTCCCTCGTGCAGGTGAGTTGCGACCGGCCGCAAACGGCTCCGTTTTGGCATGCTCGTACCCGCCGACAAGCCCCACCGTTACCCAGAGCAACGAAATCCCTGCGATTCCAAGGTCATTGGGGGTGGCGAACCATGCAGAATCGTGCCTGTCAACGCGTGCATATGCACCCGGACCACCCACCCCACCGAGCCCTACTATCGGCTCGCCATGACAGCAGCAGGGAAGCATCAGGTGAGCCGGGCCGAGACCACCCGGCGGGTCGGCGGCCGAGCGGGCCGGGCCGGCATCAGAGACGTGGCCGCCGCGGCGGGCGTCTCCATCACGACCGTCTCCGACGCGCTCAATGGCAAGGGGCGACTGCCCGACGCCACCCGACGTCACGTCCGCGAGGTGGCCGACCGGCTGGGCTACCGCCCCTCCGCCGCCGCCCGCACCCTCCGTACCGGCAAGTCCGGCCTCATCGGCCTGACCGTGACCACGTACGGGGATGAACCTTTCACCTTCACCGAGTTCGCGTACTTCGCCGAGATGGCACGGGCCGCCACCTCCGCCGCGCTCGCCCGCGGCTACGCCCTCGTCATCCTCCCCGCCACCTCACGACACGACGTCTGGTCCAACGTGGCCCTGGACGGCACCGTCGTCATCGACCCCTCCGACCACGATCCGGTCGTCAGCGAACTGGTCCGTCAGGGCCTGCCCGTGGTCTCCGACGGCCGCCCGGCCGGCACCCTCCCCGTCACCGCCTGGGTGGACAACGACCACGAAGCCGCCGTCCTGGGCCTGCTCGACCACCTCGCCGCCGCCGGCGCCCGCCGCATCGGGCTGCTGACCGGCACCACCACCGACACCTACACCCGGCTCTCCACCACCGCCTACCTCAACTGGTGCGAGCGCGTCGGCCAGGACCCGGTCTACGAGTCCTACCCGGCCCACGACCCGTGCGCGGGCGCCGTCGCCGCCGATCGGCTGCTCGCCCGACCCGACCGACCCGACGCCGTCTACGGCCTCTTCGACCCGAACGGCACCGACCTGCTGGCCGCCGCCCGCCGCTACGGCCTGCGGGTGCCCGAGGACCTGCTCCTCGTGTGCTGCAGCGAGTCGACCGTGTACGCCAACACCGAACCGCCCATCACCACGCTGTCCCTCAAACCGCGCCGGATCGGCACCGCCGTCGTGCAGTTGCTGATCGACGCGATCGAAGGGGTCGACACCGGGCGCCCCGTCGAACAGGTCGTCCCGACCGAGCTGATCATCCGTACGTCCTCGCAGCGCAGGACCCCCCGGACGACCGTCAGCCCACCCCGTTCACCCGCCCAGGACTGACCTCCACGCCGCCGTATCGGCGGGGCCGACGGCCCCGCCGAAGATTCACCTACACCGATATCGGGCGAAACCACCAGGAAGGGGCGGCTCCGGCCAGGATTCACCACCCCTGGTGCGTCACAGAGCGCGAGCCGCATTCCTATGATGGGCGCACGACATCACGGACCCTCCGCCCCGGCGGCACGGGGGTCCGCAGGTGTACGGCAGCGCGACGGTGGTGGAGGGGTCGATGACTCAGGGGGCCGGTCAGGGACCCGCGATGCGGACGGACACGCTGCGGGACTTCCGGGTGCCGGTCAACGAACCCGGGCCGTACGCCCCGCCCGCCGACAGAACCGCCGAACGCGCCTCCGATCGCCCCGGCGAAACCGACGGCTACGGCGACTACCCCGTCTACTTCGACGACCACGTCCCGGCGCAGCCGCACGCCGTGCACCCCGCGTACGCCTCCAAGCCGTCCGGGCACCCGCTCGCCGGCCCCGGCGCACCGACCGGCTACCCGGACCCGCAGACCGTGCCCCGGCAGCGGACCGCCACCGCCCACGCGGACGACCGGCCGGACGAGCACGTGGTGGACCACGCGGTGGACCACCCGCTCGAACCCGACGACGGCTACACGCCCACGCAGCGCGACCTGCCCGTCATCGGCCGCGTCGCCCCGATCGGCGGCCCCGGCGACACCGTCCAGGTCCACTACGTCCCCGAGGAGCAGGCGCCCGCCGGCCCCGGCCCGCTGTACGTCGTCGGCGACGTCCACGGATACCTCGACGAGCTCGTCACCGAGCTGCACGCACAGCGGCTCATCGACGCCGACGGCCACTGGTCCGCCGGCAACGCCCGGCTCTGGTTCCTCGGCGACTTCACCGACCGGGGCCCCGACGGCATCGGCGTCATCGACCTCGTCATGCGGCTGTCCGCCGAGGCCGCCGCCGCCGGCGGCTACTGCAAGGCGCTCATGGGCAACCACGAGCTGCTCCTGATCGGAGCCAAGCGCTTCGGCGACACCCCCATCCACTCCAACGCCGGCACCGCCACCTTCCAGGCCGCCTGGCTCCTCAACGGCGGACAGCGCACCGACATGGAGCGCCTGGAGGACGTCCACCTCCAGTGGATGTCCCGGCTGGACGCGGCCACCCTGGAGGACGGGCACCTGCTCCTGCACTCCGACACCACGGCGTACCTGGACTACGGCGACTCCATCGAGGACGTCAACGACACCATCCACGAGCTCCTCAACCGCAACGACGCCGACATCACCTGGGACCTGTTCCGCAAGTTCACCAAGCGGTTCGCCTTCCGGGACGAGGGGGGCCCGCAGGCCGTGCGCGAGCTGCTCGACACCTACGGCGGCGCCCGCGTCGTCCACGGCCACAGCCCCATCCCGTACCTGCTGGGCGAGGTGGGCGCCGAGGACGGCGACGAGTCCCGCGGCCCGGAGGCCGTCGACGGCCCCCACGTGTACGCGGAGGGACTGGCGATCGCGATGGACGGCGGCGTGACGATGGCGGGCAAACTCCTGGTCGTACAACTGCCTCTGAGTGACTGAGCGTTGTCGGAGCGGGGTATTTCCCGAAAGCCCCTGTCACGGCGTGGCCGGGGCGCTCTACCATCGCTCTATCCGTAGCAGGCTCTCCTCCGTTCGGGCCGGCGCCCGGGTCTACGCGGGCATACCGGCTCCACCCACGGAGCATCGGGGGATGCACATGACCAGCGCTCCGCACCTGCTCACCGAAGACCGACCCGAGTTCGATCGGCTCCTCGACGAGGCACTGCGCACCGCGGACGAACGGCCCGAGCTCGCCACTCTCGGCGAACGTCTGAACGCCGAACAACTGCGCACGATGGCCCTGAGCGCCCGAGCGCTCCTGAGCGCCGCCGCGGCGGCGGAGTACGACCACTTCGTGAAGGTCCGGGAGGAACTGCGCGACGTCGCCCTCTCCACTCCGAGCGGCGCCGCCGAGAACGACTCCGGTCAGGACGAGGACGACGGGGCCGGGGCCTTCGCCGTGGTCGCGGTCCTGGCACCCGTCCTGGCGGGCACCGCGATGCTGATCTTCCTGCTGGTGGGCTACAGCCTGAAGATGATCGATCCCGAACCGGCCTTCGCGCGCACGATGGTGACCGCGGGCTGGCTGTTCGGCGCCCTCACGGTGGCGGCGCTGCTGTTCGCCGTGGTGGGGCTGCTGGTGGCCGCCGTCCGCAACAGTTCCACCGAGGTGGCGGCCGAGGAGAGCGTCCCGGTCCCCGACGAGCTCTCCCGCGCCCGGGAGGCCTGGCGCAACGCCCTGTTGGAGCGGGGGATCATGCCGTTCCTGCGCGACGCCCTGGCCGATCCGAGCGCGGTCTCGGGCTATCCGGTGCCCCGTACGCCAGGGGCCGGGCGCATCCCCGATCTGGGTTACACCCGGCCCGACTTCACCAGTCCCGGGGCCCCCTCACAGGGGACCCGGCCCGGCTACTCGTCCCCGGACTTCACGAGCCCGGACTTCGGCGGGCCGGAGACCGGCCCGGAGTAAGACCTACCTGCCTTCGGCCCGAAGGTAGTTGATGTCCGCCGGGTCGATGGTGTGGCGGAACTTGCCCCGCAGGGTGGCGGTGCTGACCGGGTTCACCTGGGCCCAGGTCTTGGTGCAGGCCAGGACGGGTGTGCCCATGTTGGTGCCCGGATTGCAGGTGGTCTCGAAGAGCAGGTTGTTGGTGGTCAGGACCTCAATGGAGATCAGGTTCGCCTGGGCGCCGATGGAGATCGCGCAGGCGTTGGTCGGGAAGGTGCCCGGAGGCGTGCCGCCGTTGGTCAGGTCGTACCAGAGGAAGGGCGAGATGGTCGGCGTGTTGCTGCGGATGCCGACGTACGCCTTGCCCCCGGTGAGCACGGCGTTCAGCTGGGTCGCCGCGTTCGGGTTGTAGGAGTCGACGTCACTGCACGGGCCGCCGGGGCCCGTCAGACCCTGGGGGCCGGTCACGCCCTGCGGACCCGTGAGACCCTGCGGACCGGTCAGACCCTGCGGACCGGTCAGGCCCTGGGGGCCGGTGGGACCCGTCAGGCCGTTCGTGCCCGGCACGCCCTGCGGACCGGTCACACCCTGCGGGCCTGTGAGACCCTGCGGGCCGGTGAGGCCCTGCGCGCCCGCCGGGCCCGTCGGGCCCGTGGCTCCGGTGTGGCCCCGGTGACCGCGCGGACCCCGCGGACCCGTCGGGCCCACCTTGCAGTCGTCCTTGCGCGGGTTCGCCTTGTTGGCCTTGACCTCGTCCTCGTCGTCCTCCCGCGACTTCGACGGCCGACAGTCGTCGCCACCACCGGCCTGCTGGACGGTCTGCGTGCCCGCGGCCTGGGCTCCGGCCGACGCGGCGGGAGCCGCGATCCCCGCCAGAACCAGAGCCACGGACGCCAGGGTGCCGCCCGCCAGCCAGCCGGCACGACGGGGCAGCGGCCCCAGGAAAGTACGGGACCTGTCCTCAGAACTCATTTACCGCTCCTCGCGCACACCGAGTTGGATGCTTCTGCGAAATCCGGAAATGTGACCGGACGTCGCCGCGTCATCCTGAGGAGCCGCACCGCGCGCGCCGCCGAGGCTCGCCACTCTGTCAGCGGAATGGCCCAGCCCACGCAGCCACTTGGACGCTCGCGACAGGGCCACCCGGGGACTCGCCCCGGCGAGCCGCCCGGAACGGGCTACCGCCCGTTCCTAGGGTCATCGGGCGTGAAGCCGACCATTTGCCTCTGCATGATCGTCAAGAACGAGGCCGCCGTCATCGAGCGTTGCCTGGACTCGGTACGGGACCTCATCGACACCTGGGTCATCTCCGACACGGGATCCACGGACGGCACCCAGGACCTGATCCGCGCCGCCCTGCGCGGCATCCCCGGCGAGCTCCACGAAGAACCGTGGCGGGACTTCGGCCACAACCGGAGCCTGAACATCGCGCACGCCCACGGCAAGGCGGACTACCTGCTCCTGCTCGACGCCGACCTCGTGCTGCGGCGCACCGACGCGCTGCCCCCGCTCACCGCGGACTCGTACATGCTCCGCCACGAGGGAGCCACCGAGTACCGCATCAAACGACTGGTTCGCGGCGATCTGCCCTGGCGGTACGAAGGGGTCACCCACGAGTACCTGACCTGCGACCGCCGCGACGAGAACGACCAGCGCCCCGGCCTCCAGGAGAACCTCGACGCGCTGTCCATCGAGGACCACGCCGACGGCGGATCGCGCCACGACAAGTTCGAACGGGACGCCCGCCTGCTCGGTGCGGAGCTGCAAAGGGACCCGTCCAACCCCCGGACCGTGTTCTACCTCGCCCAGACCATGCGCGACATGGGCGACACCGGAGCCTCCATCAACCTCTACGAGCGACGCGCGAGCATGGGCGGCTGGGCGGAGGAGGTCTACTACTCCCTCCTCCAGGTCGGTGTCCTGCACGGCGAGGCCGGGGAGTGGCCCGCCGCGATGGACGCCCTCTCACGGGCCTGGGACTTCCGCCCCGAGCGCCTGGAGGCCTGCTACGAACTGGCCTGCCGGCTGCGGCTGCTGGGCCGACACCACATGGCGCACGCCGTCACCTCGGCCGTCCTCGACCGTCCCGCCCCGGACGACCTGCTCTTCGTCCAACCCTGGGTGTACCGGTGGGGGCTGCTCTTCGAGCATTCCATCACCGCGTACTGGATCGGGGACGCGGCCACGTCGGTCGCGCTCTGCGACCGGCTGCTGGCGCTGCCCGACCTGCCGGAGGCGTACCGGCGGCAGACCGAGAAGAACCGCGCGTTCGCGGTGGCCGCGCTCGCCCCGTCCGTTCCTGTTTCACGTGAAACATCGACCGACGCCACCGATGTTTCACGTGAAACACCGCTCACGAACCCGGTACGGGTCTAGGTTCGGGCCCCTGGCCCGCGGCCCGGTCGTTCGGTGCCCGCCGCCACTGGGTGGCGGCGGCAAGAACGGGCGGACACGACCGGCCGACGACTCCCCCCATGTCGCCGTCGGCCGGTCGCGCCGTCCGTCCTTCCGTCAAACCGCCGGTCCGACAGCCGTCGGTCCGGCAGCCGTCGGTACGTCAGCCGTCGGTACGTCAGTCCGCCAGCGGCAGGTAGACGCGGCTGCCCGAGGCGGCGAACTCGGCGGACTTCTCCGCCATGCCCGCCTGGATCTCCTCGGCCTTCAGGTCACCGCCGTGCTCACGGCGGATGTCCTGGGAGATCTTCATGGAGCAGAACTTCGGACCGCACATCGAGCAGAAGTGCGCGGTCTTGGCGGGCTCGGCCGGGAGCGTCTCGTCGTGGAACTCACGGGCGGTGTCCGGGTCGAGGGCCAGGTTGAACTGGTCCTCCCACCGGAACTCGAACCGCGCGTCCGACAGGGCGTCGTCCCACTCCTGGGCGCCCGGGTGGCCCTTGGCCAGGTCGGCCGCGTGCGCGGCGATCTTGTACGTGATGACGCCGGTCTTCACGTCGTCCCGGTTCGGCAGGCCCAGGTGCTCCTTGGGCGTGACGTAGCAGAGCATCGCGGTGCCCCACCAGGCGATCATCGCGGCGCCGATGCCCGAGGTGATGTGGTCGTAGGCGGGCGCGACGTCCGTGGTCAGCGGGCCGAGCGTGTAGAACGGCGCCTCCTCGCAGATCTCCTGCTGGAGGTCGATGTTCTCCTTGATCTTGTGCATCGGGACGTGGCCCGGGCCCTCGATCATGGTCTGCACGTTGTGGCGCTTGGCGATCGTGTTCAGCTCGCCCAGCGTCTTCAGCTCGGCGAACTGCGCCGCGTCGTTGGCGTCCGCGATGGAGCCCGGACGCAGGCCGTCACCGAGGGAGTACGTGACGTCGTAGGTCGCGAGGATCTCGCAGAGCTCCTCGAAGTTCGTGTAGAGGAAGTTCTCCTTGTGGTGCGCGAGGCACCACGCGGCCATGATCGAGCCACCGCGCGAGACGATGCCGGTCTTGCGGCGGGCGGTCAGCGGCACGTACGGCAGGAGGACGCCGGCGTGGACCGTCATGTAGTCGACGCCCTGCTCGGCCTGCTCGATGACCGTGTCCTTGTAGATCTCCCAGGTCAGCTCCTCGGCACGGCCGTCGACCTTCTCCAGCGCCTGGTAGAGCGGCACGGTGCCGATCGGCACGGGGGAGTTGCGCAGGACCCACTCGCGCGTGGTGTGGATGTTGCGCCCGGTCGAGAGGTCCATGACCGTGTCGGCGCCCCACTTGGTCGCCCAGGTCATCTTGTCGACCTCCTCCTCGATGGAGGAGGTGACCGCGGAGTTGCCGATGTTGGCGTTGACCTTCACCAGGAACCGCTTGCCGATGATCATCGGCTCGATCTCGGGGTGGTTCACGTTCGCGGGCAGCACGGCGCGGCCTGCGGCGATCTCCTCGCGGACGACCTCGGGGGAGACGTTCTCGCGGATCGCGACGTACTCCATCTCCGGGGTGATCTCACCGCGGCGGGCGTACGCGAGCTGGGTGACGGCGGCGCCGCCGCGGCCCCGGCGGGGCAGGCGCGGCCGACCGGGGAAGACCGCGTCGAGGTTCTTGAGGCCACCGCGCGGCGAGGTGTGCTTGATGCCGTCGTCCTCGGGGCGCACGGGGCGTCCCGCGTACTCCTCGGTGTCACCGCGCCCGATGATCCAGTTCTCGCGCAGCGGCGCGAGCCCCCGGCGGACGTCGGTGTCGATCTGCGGATCGGTGTACGGACCGGACGTGTCGTAGAGCGTCACGTCCTTGCCGTTGGTGAGGTGGACCTGGCGGACCGGCACCCGGATGTCGGGGCGGGAGCCCGCCAGGTATCCCTTGTGCCAGCCGGGCTGGCGCTCGGTCTGGCCGTCGGTGTCCTGGCTGACGGCAGGCGTGCGTGCGTCCTGAATGGTCATGAGACCTGATCTCCCTACGCCGGCATTACCCGGTAACAGGTTCGGCGGTCGACGCAGCCTCTTCCCGTACGCATGTCCTGCGCGTACGGTGATCAGCGCCCTCTCAGCCCGGTGCTCCGAGCTCCCGCGTTGTGCAAAGGTGCCCCCACGCTAGCGTCATCTGTGGCGTGCTGAACAGTGGGCCCCCTCATCTCTTGCGATGATCAGCCGGTGACGTCCTCGCCGCAGCCCCCACACGAGCCCACAGATCCCCTGGGCCCCGCCGGCCACGAGCACGCCTCGCCGGGGCCGGCGGCCGGTTCCCACCACGGCCCTTCCCACGGTCATCCACACGACCCGTCCCACGGCCACGCGCCCGGCGGCCACGGCCACGGCCACCCACCCGCACCCGCACCCGGCGGTCACGGACACGGTCACGGCGGGCACGGCCACAGTCACGGCCACGGTCCGGCCGCGCCCGTATCCCTGCACCTGCGCAAGGTCATCGCCGCCGTACTGATCCCCTTCGCCGTCGCCGTCTTCGTCGGCATGGCCGTCCTCTGGCCCGGGGGCGCGCCGGCGCACGAGCGCACCGGGGTGGGCTTCGACCGCCAGACCCAGCAGGGCAAGGTCGTCGCTCTGGTGAGCGTCGACTGCAAATCCGTCAACGCCGCGCAGGTACCTCCAACCGGTGACACCTCCACACCCGAAGGGCGCGAGGCCGTGGCCTCGCAGACCGGCGACTGCAAGAAGGCCACCATCGAGGTCGGCACCGGGCCGGACAAGGGACGCGCCTTCTTCGAGATCGTCCAGCCGGGCGCGCCACGGCAGTTGGCGAACGGTCAGGAGGTGGTCGTCGCCTACGCCCCCAACGCGCCGCGCGACCTCCAGTACTCCGTGGTCGACCTGAACCGTAAGTTCCCGATGGCCCTGCTGGCCGGCATCTTCGCCGTCGCGGTCGTCGTCGTGGGTCGCATGCGCGGGCTGTTCGCCCTGATCGCGCTCGTGGTGAGCTTCGCGATCCTGACCCTCTTCATCCTCCCGGCGATCCTCCAGGGATCGAATCCCCTGCTGGTCGCGGTGGTCGGGGCCAGCGCGATCATGCTGATCGCCCTCTACATGTGCCACGGCCTGACGGCGCGCACCTCGGTGGCCGTGCTCGGCACCCTGGTCTCGCTGCTGTTGATCGGACTGCTGGGCTCGCTGTTCATCGACTGGGCGTTCCTCAGCGGCAACACGGACGACAACACCGGCCTGATCCACGGGCTGTACCCGAACATCGACATGAGCGGTTTGCTGCTCGCGGGCGTGATCATCGGTTCGCTCGGCGTGCTCGACGACGTGACCGTCACCCAGACCTCGGCCGTGTGGGAGCTGCACCAGGCCGACTCGGAGATGGGGCCCCGCGCCCTGTACCGGGCGGCCATCCGGATCGGCCGCGACCACATCGCCTCGGTGGTCAACACCCTGGTCCTGGCCTACGCGGGTGCCGCGCTGCCCCTGCTGCTGCTGTTCTCGATCGCGAACAGCAGCATGGGTTCGGTGGCCAACAGCGAGCTGGTCGCGGAGGAGATCGTACGGACCCTCGTGGGCTCGATCGGACTGGTCGCCTCGGTCCCGGTGACCACGGCCCTCGCCGCCCTGGTGGTGTCCGCGGACCGGCCGACGCCCACCGGATCGGCGTCGACCGGATCGGCGTCCGCCGGTTCCGCGTCCGCCCCCTCCCGGGCCGCCGCCCGGGCCGGCCGGGGACGGGGACGGCGCCGCAAGCGCTGACGGGCCGGGGCGACGGGCACTGCCGCCCGCCGCCCCGGCCCGCCGGCCGATCCGAACCGCCCCGCGGCTCAGCCCGCGTTCTGCTCGTTCTGCCGCGCCTCGGCGAGGATCCTGTCCAGTTCCTCGTCGAGGCTCTCCTCGAAGTCACCGAGAGTGCGCTCCTGACCGAGCGGAACGAGCCGGTCGGTCCGGTCGAGGAAGGCGACGAGAGGTGCCGCGCCGGCGCGGAACAGCGCCCGCTCCCCCGCGACCTGAAGTCGGATGTGCACGTCCGACAGCTCCTCCGGGTGGGTGGGAGAGATGCGCACGTCACCGTCACCGCAGGGCTTGTTGATCCCGTCGAGCAGCAGCTCCCGGCCGAACGCCCAGGTCACGGGCGCGTCTCCGGGCAGGTGGAAGGTCAGGCGCACCGCGTAGGGATCACACGCCTCGTACCGAAGCTCCACCGGAATCCGAAACGAGAGCTCCTCAGAGACGAGGAAGCTCATCATGACCTCTGCCTGTACCGACTCGCGCATTGCCTACCCCGCTGTTGTGGAAGTGGCCAGGAATGATCCCTAAAGACCCTCTTGACAAGAGTGGTGGAAGGGCAGGTAGATCACAAGGAGTGAGTTTTCAGATACTGATAGAGAAGGAGAGGCTGCTCAGCAGCGCGCCTACTTCACTCCGGAGTCGATCGACTACCGAGAGCAACCGAGCTTCCTGGTGCGAGGGGAGAGAAATGGCCATCGTCGCGGCCGTGTCACCGGCGGTGATGGGGATGGCCGCGCACACCGTGCCCAGCGTGTACTCCTGACGCTCGATCACGGGCTGCATCCGCTCCAGGGACCCGATGCGTTCCTCCAGGGCGCGCAGGTCGCGCACGGTGTGGGGGGTGACGCTCTGCACCGGGTGCCGGGCGTAGTGGTCCCTGCGCGTCTTCTCGTCGAGCTGCCCCAGCAGGCACTGACCGATGGCGTGCGCGTGTCCGGTCGCGCGGAAGTCGGCCCATTCCTCGCAGGCGGGGTGGGCCGGGGTGTCCGAGACGCCCACGACCTCGATCTCGCCCTCGCGGTAGACCGCGAAGTAGACCGGGGCCCCGACCGCGTCGCGGAAGTGCGCGAGGGAGTCGAGGATCATGCTGCGACGTTTCTGCTGAAGTCCACCGACCGCCAGCCGACCGGCCGCGTCGCCGAGGACGAAGACTCCGCTCACCTTGCGCAGATACCCCTCGTGGGTGAGGGTCCGCAGCAGGTGGTACGCGGTGGGGAGCGGGAGCCCGGCCTCGCGCGCCAGTTGTTTCGCCGGGGCTCCCCCGCTATGGGAGCCCGCCGCTTCGAGCAGTCTCAGCGCCCGCTGCACCGAACCGATGAGGGTCGGCACTCCGGCGTTGTGGACGGAAGACAATGCTCACCCCCGGGCCTGGCCGCGGACGCCGGGGCCCGCGCCGCGGGGGCCGCCCCCGCGCGTGTCGTTCCCGGGGTCGTGCTCGGCGGCCGACGTCACCGCCTGTTCCAAGCGGAGGTGTTGGCTGTCGGTGCCCGGGTGACCACACGAGTTGGCACTGTATCCATCGGCTCCCGACGCGCGAGGGGTTTGGGGCCCCACGTTCCCCCGCCTGGGTCAATCACCGTCACACGGGACGCGCGGGGCCTACCACTCACCGGCGGAGGACTTGGAGGCGTCGCCGCGGAACTTCTTGACCAGGAAGATCAGTCCGGCGACCAGACCCGCGAACAGCAGCACCTTGAAGACGATCGAGATCAGCGCACCGAGGATGCTCGTGATCACACCGCCGAAGACGAAGAGCGCCAGCAGCGGCACCGCGATCCACTTCACCCACCAGGGCATACCCGCGAACAGCGCCCGGATCCCGTCCATGTCCCTACCTCTTCCTCGTCCGTGACTTCCTGCTGAAATGCTAGGAGCCCACGGCCGCGCACGGGGGCCCGAGAGCCCCCGGAACCCCCTGATCCGCCCCCTAGGGGGTTCGGGGTCGCGACCCTCAGGCCTCGGGCGGCGAGAACACCACCATCACCTTCAGCGGCTCGGTGATGTGGTGGAACCGGTGCGGCACCCCGGCCGGCACGTACACGACGCTGCCGTTCGCGACCATCGTCGTCTCCTCCCCGACGGTGATCGCGGCGCGACCGCTCACCACGAAGTACACCTCGTCCTGGCGGTGCGGCTGCTGCGGGTCGAGTTGGCCGGCGTCGAGCGCGTACAGCCCCACCGACATGTGCCGCTCCTTCAGGAACTGCAGGTAGGCGCCGTCGTTGGCCGCCCGCTCCCTTTCGAGCTCGTCCAGCCGGAAGGCCTTCATCGTCGTTCTGCCCCTTGCCCTTGCTCGGTGGTGCCGTGGGATCCGCTGATGTGCCGATGTCCCACCGGGATCTTCTCTGCCACGATCAGACACATGACGAATTTCGTAGTCAAGACGCTGGCCAACGCGGCCGCCCTGGCGGTCGCCGTCTGGCTGCTGTCGGGCATCACGCTCGACGACGGCAGCGGCACCGGCCGCCGCGCGCTCACCCTCATCCTGGTCGCGCTCGTGTTCGGCCTGGTGAACCTGATCGTCAAGCCCGTGGTGAAGCTGCTCTCGCTGCCGCTGTTCATCCTGACCCTCGGCCTGTTCACCCTCGTCGTGAACGCCCTGATGCTGCTGCTGACCTCGTGGCTGGCCAAGCAGTTCGACCTCAGCTTCCACGTCGACGGCTTCTGGACGGCCGTCCTCGGCGGCCTGATCATCTCCATCGTCTCGTGGGCCGTGAACATGGTCCTCCCCGACAAGAACTGAGCGACGCACCGTGGACCACCTCTCCGACCGGCGACCGTACGGCGACGGGACCAGGGCCGTCCGTGCGGGCCTGCCGGAACCCGTCAAGAACGAACCGACCCTGCCGGGACCGGTCTTCGCCGCCCACTTCCACCTCCCCGGCGACGTCAGCGGCCCGTACACCTACGGGCGCGACACGAACCCCACCTGGACCCTGCTGGAACGTGCCATCGGGGAACTGGAGGCACCGGGGCGCCCGGACGTGGACACGGTCGTCTTCGCCTCCGGCATGGCGGCGATCTCCGCCGTCCTGCTCTCCCAGGCGCGCACGGGCGACACCGTCGTCCTGCCCGACGACGGCTACCAGGCCCTGCCCCTGCTCCGGGAACAGCTGGAGGCGTACGGGATCCACGTCCGCACCGCGCCGACCGGCGAGGAGGCCCAGCTGGAGGTCCTCGACGGGGCGCGGCTGCTGTGGATCGAGACCCCCTCCAACCCGGGCCTGGACGTGTGCGACGTACGGCGCCTCGTGGCGGCCGCGCACGCCGGCGGCACCCTGGTCGCCGTCGACAACACCCTCGCCACGCCACTCGGACAGCGACCGCTGGAACTCGGGGCGGACTTCTCCGTCGCCAGCGGCACCAAGGGGCTGACCGGCCACGGGGACCTGCTCCTCGGCTACGTGGTGTGCCGCGACGCGGAGCTCGCCGCGGGCATCCGACGCTGGCGCAAGATCATCGGAGCCATTCCGGGCCCGATGGAGGCCTGGCTCGCACACCGCTCCCTGGCCACCATCGACCTGCGCACCCGACGCCAGTGGGACAACGCGCTGGCCGTGGCGGAGGCCCTGCTCGACCGCGCCGAGGTCACCGACCTGCGCTACCCGGGCCTGCCCTCTGACCCGTCCCACAAGACGGCCGCCCGGCAGATGAGCGGATTCGGCTCGGTGGTCTCCTTCACCCTGCCGGACCGCGAACACGCGGAACGCTTCATGGCGGCCCTGCGGCTGGTCGAGGACGCCACGAGCTTCGGCGGAGTACGGTCCACCGCGGAGCGGCGCCGGCGCTGGGGCGGAGACGCCGTCCCGGAGGGCTTCATCCGCTTCTCGGCGGGCGCCGAGGACCCCGCGGACCTCGTCGCCGACGTGCTGCGGGCCCTGGACAGCGCTGGTCCGGGGGCCTGAACCGGACAGGGAAAGGCGGTCCGAGCCTCCCCCCTGGTGGCTCGGACCGCCCGGTTCCCCTCGCGCAAGAACCTCGTCGACAAGGCTAGTTGACCGTGCGTCAGAGTCCAATCACGGTAACGACAGGGGCCTATCGGCATATTTATAGTTGAAGGCCCCCACCGAGAGGGGCCGAAAAATGGACCTGGCCCTGCTGCGCACTTTCGTCGCCGTGCACCGGGCGGGCTCGTTCACCCGGGCCGCCACACTCCTCGGGCTGTCCCAGCCCGCCGTCACCTCCCAGATCCGCACGCTCGAACGCCAAATGGGCCGGCCCCTGTTCCACCGCCGGGCCCGAGGGGTCACCCCCACCGCCGTGGGGGACGAGCTGGCCCACAAGGCCGCGCCGCACCTCGACGCCCTGCTGCGGATCGCCGAGACCGAGCGGGAGGTCGCCGGCGCCCTGCGGACCCTGCACCTCGCCGGCCCGCCGGAGTTCCTGTCGCTGCGGGTGCTGCCCGCCCTCGCCCCCCTCGTCGGCCAGGGCCAGACCCTGCGCACCGCCTTCACCTCCGACGCGGAGCAGGCCCTGGACGGGCTGGCCGCCGGGCAGCACGACCTGGTCGTCACCACCTCCCGGCCCCGCGGCGGCCTGTTCTCCGCGAGCCCCCTGTGCGACGAGGACCAGGTCCTGGTGGCCGCGCCGTACTGGGCCGCCCTGGTCGATCGGGCGGAGCTGCGCGACAAGGGACCCCTCGCCCTCGACGGGATCCCCGTCGTCGAGGTCCACGAGAGCCTGCCCCTCGTCACCCGCTACTGGGGCTCCGTCTTCGACCGCGTGCCCGAGTGCGCGGCCACCGTCGTCGCCCCCGACCTGCGGGCCGTCCTGGAGTGCGTGCGGGCCGGCGCCGGCCTCGCCGTACTGCCGCGCTACCTGTGCGGGGACGATCTCGCGGCGGGCCGGATCGTGGCCCTGCTGGATCCCGACGTGCCCCCGCTGCGCACCTGGTTCCTCGCCGTCCGCGCCGGCAGCCTCGGTCTGGCACACCTCGCGCGGGCCCACGACCGCCTGCTGCGCGCCGCCGTGCGCTGGTGACGGCCGCGGTTTCGGCCTCGTGGCGCGTTTCAGAAGGGGAGCCGCGGGCCACTCTTCTCCCATGACCGAACGACCGGTGGTCAAACGCACCGCCCGCGCGATCCTGCTCGACGGCGACGACCTGATCCTCATCAAGCGCACCAAGCCCGGCGTCGATCCGTACTGGCTCACTCCCGGCGGGGGAGTGGAGCCCTCGGACGCCACCGTCGTCGACGCCCTGCACCGGGAGATCCACGAGGAACTCGGCGCCAAGATCACCGACGTGGTGCCCTGCTTCGTGGACACGGTCGAGCACATCGCCTCCGGTGGGGTCACCGGTGTGAAGGTGCAGCACTTCTTCGTCTGCCACCTCGCCTCGATGGACCCCTCCCTGCGCCACGGCCCGGAGGTCGACGAGCCCGAGGGCGAGTACGAGATCGTCCGCGTGCCCTTCAGCCGCGTCGGCATCGCCGCGGTCCACCTCGTCCCGCTCTCCCTGCGCCACTACCTCGACGGGAACATCGAGGGAGTGCGCGCCATGCACGCCCCGGACCTGGGCTGAGTCGGACGGGGAGCGGGCGGGCGGAGGGCCGAGTCCGGCGGGCAGAGGGCGGCAGGCCGGCGGGCCGGTCTCAGCCGGCCACGCCCGCCAGCTCCTCGACCTCGTCGTGGCGGATCCGCTCGCCGGGGATCCCGATCCGCTTCAACGCGTCGACCCCGCTGCGGATCATCGCGGGAGGCCCCGAGATGAAGGCGTCGTACGAGCTCCAGGGCCCGTGTTCCCCCACGGCCTGCGGCAGCTGGCCCGCCAGCCCCTCGCCCACCACCGGGCGCACCGACAGCCACGGGTGGGAGCGCTGGAGCCCGAGCAGGGTGTCCTTGTCGTAGAGGTCGCTGTCACTGCGCGCCCCGAAGAAGACCTCCATCCGGCGCCGCTCGCCGTGCTCGGCCACGTCCTCGATCAGGGCCTTGATCGGGGCGATCCCCGTCCCGCCGCCCAGGCACAGCATGCCGTTGTCCGTGCTGTGGTCCACCACCATCGACCCGGCGGGCGGGCCCAGCCTCAGGACGTCCCCCGGTCGGGCGTGGCGCACGAGGGCGTTGGACACCCAGCCCGCCGGGACCGCCTTGACGTGGAAGGACAGCAGGCCGTCCGCGCGCGGCGCCGAGGCGAAGGAGTAGTGCCGCCAGACCCGGGGCCACCACGGGGTCTCCAGGCTCGTGTACTGGCCCGCGAGGAAGGGGTAGGGCTGGTCGGGCCGTACGGTGACCACCGCGATGTCGGGGGTGCGCAGCTCGTGGGAGACCACCTCCGCGTGCCACCAGGCCGGCGCCTTCACCTCGTCCTCGGCGGCGGCGTCGATCATGATCTGGGAGATGGCGGTGTACGCCCGCACCCACGCCGCCTGCGTCTCCGGCCCCCAGCTGAACTCCGAGTAGCGGCTCAGCGCACCGATCAGCGCCTCGCCCACGGCCGGGTAGTGCGCCGCCATGGTCCCGTACTTGCGGTGGCCGGTGCCCAGCCGGCGCAGGTACGGGGTGAGGACCTCGGGGTCGTCGATGTGTTCGGCGGCCGTCAGCAGCGCCTTGAGCAGCCGGTCGCGCTGCACGTCCATGGCCGCGGGGAACAGCCCCCGCACGTCGGGGTGGCCCGTGAAGACCAGGGCGTAGAAGTAGGAGGTGACCTTGTCGGCGACCGGTGCGATCTCCGCGAGCGTCCGGCGGATGAGCACGGCGTCCGGGGAGGGCTCCTTCGCGTCCTCGGAGGGTATCCGGCCCGTCGGTCTTGCCGCTCTGGTGGGCGGAGCGTCCATGTGGTGCCTCGCTTCGAGCATCTCGGTCGGGTCTGCACACGCCACGGCCTCGAATCCGAGGTTCCGGATTTCACAGCGTGCCGGCCGACCGGGGGCCCGGCGGGGGAATGGGGAAAATCCGCGTTTCGAACCCCCCTTCCCCTTAAGATGCGTCGACTTCCGGGCGTGCCGCGCCCACGAGCTGGTATGCCTCGCGCAGGTCACGGCCCTGATAGACGTGCGTCGCCCGCTCCGCCAGATACGGTCGGGCGTTCACCGCCACCGATCGCGGAACCGCCTCGAAGAGGACAGCATCGGTCATCGAGTCCCCGTACGCGACACAGTCGACGCGCCCCACCCCGAACCGCTCGCAGAGCCGGTCCGCGACGTCCACCTTGGCCTCGGGCGTCAGGATCCCGGCCGCTTCGACGGGCCGGGTGAAGGGCACCTCCGGGAACACCGAGCCGTGCGCGGCGTGGGCCCCCCACTCCAGCAGCAGCTCGACGAAGAAGGACGGGGACAGGGAGATCACGGCGCAGTAGTCGCCGCGCTCGCGGATCTCCGTCCAGACGTCCCGGATGCCAGCCAGCCAGGGGGATCCGTCGAAGGCCGCCCGCACGTGGTCCGGCGTCAGCTCCGACCACAGTTCGCGGGCGGCCATCGAGAACTGGTGCGGTCCGATCTCGCGCGCGGCGAAGGCCCGCTCCAACTTCGCGATCTCCTCGCCCACGCCCAGCTGCCGGGAGATCTCCACCGGCGCCGCCGAGCCGTACATGAGGGTTCCGTCGAGATCGAAGAGGTGCAGGAGCGTCATAGCTGTCGAGGCTAGCCGCTGTGTTTCACGTGAAACAGCGCGTTTCACGTGAAACACCCCCGGTTCGCTGTGAAACGGGGGCCCTGTTTCACGTGAAACATCGCCCCCTCGGTCTCCCAAATCCTCTGGACGCGCCCTGATCGATGATCCAGTCTGGGCCGGTGACACCATCACCGCTGACCGACCTGCCCATTCGCGCGCTGAGGTTGGACGACCTCCTTCCCTGCGCCGACCTGTCCGAGGATCGTGGCTGGCCACGCGAGGAGAACAGGTGGGGACTGCTGCTCGCCGCCGGGGACGGCTACGGGATCGACGCCCCCGACGGCCAGGGGCTCGCGGCCGTCTGTGTCGTCACCCGTTACGGGGATCACCGGGGCAAGCCCGACCTCGCCGCCATCGGGATGGTCCTCGTCGCCGACCGATACGCCCGCAAGGGGCTGGGGCGCCGTCTGATGACCCACGTGTGCGACGAGGTGCTCGCCGGCATCCCGCTCACCCTGCACGCCACCCCCTTCGGCCGACCGCTCTACGAGCAGCTCGGCTTCGATACCACGGGACGCGTGGAGATGGTCCGGGGCCACTTCCACCCCGCCCCCGAGGAGCCCACCACCCCCGACGCCGCCGTCGGCGCCGCTCCCGTCTCCGCTGCGGCCGCCGCCCCGGTCTCCGTACGGGCCGCCACCGCCGAGGACCTCACCGGGATCATCCGGCTGGACACCGAGGTGTTCGGCACCGACCGGACCCACATGATCACGCGCATGCCCGCCTACGCGGACCGCCTGCTGGTGGCCGAGGACCCCTCCGGCACTCTCGTCGGGTACGCGTCCGTCTGGCCCAGCATGGACACGCACATCGTCGGCCCGCTGATCGCCCGGGACGACGCGACGGCCCGCGCCCTGGTGACCGAGGCCGCCGCCGGCACCGAACGCCCCCTGCGCACCGACGTCGACGTACGCCACGAGGAGCTCCTCGCGTGGCTGAAGGAGCGCGGCCTCGCCTCGCTGACCTTCAACGACGTCATGGTCCGCGACGTACCCGGACTTCCCGGCGACTGGACCCGGCGCTGGGCGCCCTTCACCCTGGCCACCGGCTGACCCGGCCGGCCGTCCTCGCCACGTCCCACCGCGTCCCCTCGGGGACGGATCGAACAGACAAGGACCACCGCACCGTGACCCGTTCCACCGACCTCGACATCCGTCCCGCCACCGAGGCCGACCTGCCGGAGATCGTCGCGATGCTCGCCGACGACCCGCTGGGCGCCGGCCGCGAGTCCCCGGACGACCTCGCCCCGTACCGCGCGGCCCTCAAGCGCCTGACGGACGACCCCCACCAGCACGTGGTGGTCGCCGTCCGCGACGGACGCGTCGTCGGCACCCTCCAGCTGACGTTCGTCCCCGGGCTGTCCCGCAAGGGCGCCACCCGCTCCATCATCGAGGGGGTACGGGTCCACGCGGACGAACGCGGCAGCGGCCTGGGCACCCGCTTCATCGAGTGGGCCGTCGAGCGGTCCCGCCAGGAGAACTGCTCGCTCGTGCAGCTCACCTCCGACGCCAGCCGCACCGATGCCCACCGCTTCTACGAGCGGCTCGGCTTCACCGCCTCGCACGTCGGGTTCAAGCTCCAGCTCTGAGGTCAGCCGATGCCCCGCCAGCCCCGCGGGTCGACTCCGCCGGGCACCGGGGCGCCCTCGTCGTAGGGCTCGCGGGTGAAGACGAACGAGCCGAGGTCCAGGTGGCTCACGGTGCCGTCGCCACGCCGGACGGCGCGCAGCGTCTCACCCGCGTAGTAACCCGTCAGGCCCGTCCACGTGCCGTCGTCCTCGGCGCGGAAGCGGGCCGTGCGGCCGACCGCCCCCGCCGGGCCGAGTTCCAGGGAACCGTCCGACCGCAGGCGCAGCACCTGGGCCGCTGTGCCCCAGTACCAGGTTCCGCACAGCTCCAGCGGCACGCGGGCGTCCTCGGTGAACGGGCGCCAGGGTTCGGGGAAGCGCGGCTCCGCGTCGGCGACGATCCCGATGAGGTCCGCCGCCACCGTGCCGGTCGGCACCCCGGAGGTGCAGTTCGCCAGGACCACCGCCGCCAGATCGTCGGCCTCGCTCATCCACAGCCCGGCCACGAACCCGGGCAGGGATCCGCTGTGCCCGACGAGGCGCCGCCCCGCGGCCTCGGAGAGCTGGAGGCCCAATCCGTAGCCGAGGTCGGCGAACCCGGGCTCGCCCGGCGCGGAGGGGGCGCGCATCTCCCGTACGCTCGCGGCGCTCAGCACCCGCTCGTCCCCGCGTGCCAGGAAGACCGCGAAGCGCGCCAGGTCGGTGGTCGTGGACCACAACTGCCCTGCGGGGGCCATCAGTCCGAGGTCCTCGGCGGGCTCCGGCATCATCACGTCCGCCCACGGGTGCACGGCCCAGCCCCCGGCGTGCGGCGCCCGCGGCAGGCCGCTCGTGCGGTGCAGGCCCAGCGGTTCCAGCACCTCGGCGCGCAGCACCTCCTCCCAGGGCCGGCCGCGCAGGGCCTCGACGAGCGAACCCAGCAGCGTGTAGCCGGGGTTGGAGTAGTGGAACCTGCGTCCCGGGGCGTGCCTGAACGGCTCCTCGCCCAGCACCTCGGCGAGCGTCGGCCGCAGCTCCGCGGACGAGCGCTCCCACCACTGCCCGGGGGTCTCGGCGGCCAACCCTGCGGTGTGCGCGAGCAGTTGGGCGATGGTCACCTCGTCCGCGCCGCTCCCGGGAAGGTGCTTGCCCAGGGGATCGGAGAGGTCCAGCAGGCCCTCGTCACGCAGTCGCATGACCAGAACGGCCGTGAACGTCTTGGTGATCGAGCCGATGCGGTACTGGACGTCGCCGTCCGGCCCGTGGCCCTCGACCGAGGTGCGGGAGCCCTCCCAGACCACCCGCCCGCCCCGCACGACGGCCGCCACCAGGGAGGGGGCGCGCCCCTCGCTCTGCGCGACGGCGATCCGGTGACGCAGCGCGCGCCGGGTGGAGGGGAGCGGTTCGAGGTCTTCGGAAAGGGCGTCCATGCCCGGATGCTACGTGTTGGCCATGTCCACGAACCGCGAATAATGCCCCTGGAAGGCCACGGTGATGGTCGCGGTGGGACCGTTTCGGTGCTTGGCGACGATCAGGTCGGCCTCGCCCGCGCGCGGGGACTCCTTCTCGTAGGCGTCCTCTCGGTGCAGCAGGATCACCATGTCGGCGTCCTGCTCGATGGAACCGGATTCACGCAGGTCGGAGACCATCGGCTTCTTGTCGGTGCGCTGTTCGGGGCCACGGTTCAGCTGGGAGAGCGCGATCACCGGGACCTCCAGCTCCTTGGCCAGCAGCTTGAGGTTTCGGGACATGTCCGAGACTTCCTGCTGGCGGCTCTCGGGCCGGCGCGAGCCGCCGGACTGCATCAGCTGGAGGTAGTCGATGACGACGAGCGACAGGTCGTTGCGCTGCTTGAGGCGCCGGCACTTGGCCCGGATCTCCATCATCGACAGGTTCGGCGAGTCGTCGATGTAGAGGGGGGCGGCCGACACGTCGGGCATGCGGCGGGCGAGCCGGGTCCAGTCGTCGTCGGTCATGGTGCCCGAACGCATGTGGTGCAGGGCCACGCGGGCCTCCGCCGAAAGGAGGCGCATCGCGATCTCGTTGCGGCCCATTTCGAGGGAGAAGATCACGCTCGGCAGGTTGCTCTTGATGGAGCAGGCACGCGCGAAGTCCAGCGCGAGCGTCGACTTGCCCATGGCGGGACGCGCGGCGATGACGATCATCTGGCCGGGGTGCAGGCCGTTGGTCAGCGAGTCGAGGTCCGTGAACCCGGTGGGGACGCCCGACATCTGCCCGCTGCGCGAGCCGATCGCCTCGATCTCGTCGAGCGCGCCCTCCATGATGTCGCCGAGCGGCAGGTAGTCCTCGGAGGTCCGCTGCTCGGTGACGGCGTAGATCTCGGCCTGGGCGCTGTTGACGATCTCGTCGACGTCACCGTCCGCCGCGTAGCCCATCTGCGTGATCTTCGTACCGGCGGCGACCAGGCGGCGCAGGACGGCACGCTCGTGGACGATCTCCGCGTAGTACTCGGCGTTGGCCGCCGTGGGGACGGACTGCACGAGGGTGTGCAGGTACGAGGCCCCGCCGACCTTGGAGATCTCGCCGCGCCGGGTCAGCTCCGCGCCGACGGTGATCGGGTCGGCGGGCTCTCCCTTGGCGTACAGGTCGAGGATGGCCTGGTAGATCGTCTCGTGGGAGGGCCGGTAGAAGTCGTGGCCCTTGAGGACCTCGACGACGTCGGCGATCGCGTCCTTGGAGAGCAGCATGCCACCGAGGACCGACTGCTCGGCGTCGAGGTCCTGCGGGGGTACCCGCTCGAAGCCGCCGCCACCACCGTCCCAGGAGCCGCCCTCGCGGCCCTGGTCGTCCTGGTCGTCACGACGGCCGCGGCCCTCGCCGTTCCGGCGCGGACGGGCGGGCAGACGGTCACTGGGACCGCTGTCGGCCCAGGGGTCGTCCATGGGCTCGGGCATGCTCACCGGGCCACCTCCTCCCGTCCGCAACGCGGACCTCGCCGTGTCACTCTTTCTACGACACGGCTCTGACATTCGGGGCGCCCGGAACGGCTGTCGGCGCGTCGGGCAACGCCCAACGGTAGGGCCGCGAGCGGCGTCAGCCAATCTTGTTATCCACAGGCTGTGTGGATGAGATGTGGACGACGGTCCCAATGCTGTGGGTAACTCGCCCGAAGCTGTGCACGGACCGGGGGACGGCGCTGTGGACAAAATCACCCGGCCTACCCCTGCACCCTATCTGACCTGCGCTTTCGGCACCCTCGGGCTGTGCAGGAGAAAAATCTTCGCCACTGTCTCAAGATCGCCTCCAACGAGGCGGGAAGAACGCCCAAGTCAGAGACTCTGTAAGGATTGCAGCACCCTTGCGTCCATTACCTGTGGAAGATTAGATTGGGCACATGACACAGGCGCCCACAGCTGCGAAGACCGCCCCGAGACGGCACGACCGCGAGATCCTCGCCCTGGCCGTGCCGGCCTTCGGCGCCCTCGTCGCCGAACCCCTCTTCGTGATGGCCGACAGCGCCATCGTGGGCCACCTCGGCACCCCCCAGCTGGCCGGGCTCGGCGTCGCCGCCGCCCTCCTCACCACCGCCGTGAGCGTCTTCGTCTTCCTCGCCTACGCCACCACCGCGGCCGTCGCCCGCAGGGTCGGCGCGGGCGACCTCCCGGCCGCCATACGCCAGGGCATGGACGGCATCTGGCTGGCCCTGCTGCTCGGCGCCGCCGTCGTGGCCGTCGTCCTGCCCACCGCGCCCTCGCTCATCTCCCTGTTCGGCGCCTCGGACACCGTGGCCCCCTACGCGATCACCTACCTGCGGATCTCCGCCCTCGGCATCCCCGCGATGCTCGTGGTGCTCGCCGCCACCGGCGTCATCCGCGGCCTCCAGGACACCCGTACGCCGCTCTACGTGGCCATCGGCGGCTTCGCCCTCAACGGCGTCCTGAACGTCGCCCTGGTCTACGGGGCGGACCTCGGCATCGCCGGCTCCGCCTGGGGCACCGTCATCGCCCAGTGCGCCATGGCCGCCGTCTACCTCGTCGTGGTCATCCGGGGGGCCCGCCGCCACGGCGCCTCCCTGCGCCCCGACGCGGCCGGCATCCGGGCCTGCGCCCAGGCCGGCGTCCCGCTGCTGGTCCGCACCCTGTCCCTGCGCGCCATCCTGATGATCGCCACCGCCGTGGCCGCCCGGCTCGGGGACGCCGACATCGCCGCCCACCAGATCCTGCTGTCCCTGTGGAGCCTGCTCGCGTTCGCGCTGGACGCCATCGCCATCGCCGGTCAGGCCATCATCGGCCGCTACCTGGGAGCCGGCGACACCGAGGGCGCCCGCGACGTCTGCCGGCGCATGGTGCGGTGGGGCATCGGCTCCGGCATCGTGCTCGGACTGCTGGTGGTCCTGGCCCGCCCGGTCTTCATCCCGCTGTTCACCAGCGACCCGGTGGTGGAGGACGCCCTGCTGCCCGCCCTGCTCGTGGTCGCGCTGTCCCAGCCGGTCTCCGGGGTCGTCTTCGTCCTGGACGGCGTGCTGATGGGCGCCGGTGACGGCCCCTACCTCGCGCGGGCCATGCTGCTGACCCTCGCCGTGTTCGCCCCCGCCGCCCTGCTCGTCCCCGCCCTCGGCGGCGGTCTGACCGCCCTGTGGTGGGCCATGACGCTGATGATGCTGGTCCGGATGGTCACCCTCCAGCTGCGGGCCCGTTCCGGACGCTGGCTGGTCGCGGGCGCCACCCGCTGACGCACGCAGGCCGCGCCCCTGCCCCGCCGTCGCGCTCCGAGCGCCGGCCACCGACCCGCGTGTTTCACGTGAAACACGGGGGTCGGTCGCGTTTCACGTGAAACATCACCGCCGGCCCCCGCCGACCCTGAGGACCTCGGAAGCACCGGAAGAGCCCGGGAACGACGAAGGGCCGCACCCCGAGGGGTGCGGCCCTTCATGCGCTGCCCTTAGGCGGCGACGACCTCGATGCCCACGTTCGCGGCGACCTCGGCGTGCAGACGCACGGAGACCTGGTACGAACCGAGGGTCTTGATCGGGGAGCCCAGCTCCACGCGACGCTTGTCGACCTTCGGGCCACCGGACGCCTCGATCGCCGTGGCGATGTCGGACGGCGTCACGGAGCCGAAGAGACGACCGGCGTCACCCGCGCGGGTGGCCAGACGGACCTTGACACCCTCGAGACGGGCCTTGACCTCGTTGGCCTGCTCGATGGTCGCGATCTCGTGGATCTTGCGGGCGCGGCGGATCTGCGCCACGTCCTTCTCGCCACCCTTGGTCCAGCGGATCGCGAAACCACGCGGGACCAGGTAGTTGCGAGCGTAACCGTCCTTGACGTCGACGACATCGCCGGCGGTGCCGAGGCCAGAGACCTCGTGGGTCAGGATGATCTTCATTAGTCGGTCACCCTTTCCTTATCGCGCGGTGGACGTGTAGGGCAGCAGCGCCATCTCACGGCTGTTCTTCACGGCCGTGGCGACGTCACGCTGGTGCTGCGTGCAGTTGCCGGTAACGCGGCGGGCACGGATCTTGCCGCGGTCGGAAATGAACTTCCGCAGCATGTTCGTGTCCTTGTAGTCCACGTACGCGGTCTTGTCCTTGCAGAACGCGCAGACCTTCTTCTTAGGCTTGCGCACAGGCGGCTTCGCCATTGTGTCTCTCCTGTGTGATCAAGAAGTGGGGATACGGGCTGCCCTAGAAGGGCGGCTCGTCCGAGTAGCCACCGCCGGAGCCGCCGGAGCTTCCGCCCCAGCCGCCCCCGCCGCCCTGCTGCTGCTGGCCGCCGGCCGGCGCGCTGGACGCCCACGGGTCGTCGGAGGGAGCTCCGCCGCCCTGCGGGGCGCCGCCGCCGCTGGGGGCTCCGCCCCAGCCGCCGCCGCCACCCTGCTGCTGACCGCCGCCGCCGTAACCACCCTGGCCGCCGCGACCCGTGGTCTTGGCGACCTTGGCCGTGGCGTTCTTCAGGCTGGGGCCGACTTCCTCGACGTCCAGCTCGTAGACCGTGCGCTTGACACCCTCACGGTCCTCGTACGACCGCTGCCTCAGCCGGCCCTGCACGATGACGCGCATGCCCCGCTGGAGGGACTCGGCGACGTTCTCCGCCGCCTGCCGCCACACCGAGCAGGTCAGGAACAGGCTCTCGCCGTCCTTCCACTCGTTGGTCTGACGGTCGAAGGTGCGGGGGGTGGACGCGACACGGAACTTCGCGACCGCCGCACCCGAGGGGGTGAAGCGCAGCTCGGGGTCGTCGACGAGATTGCCGACGACCGTGATGACGGTCTCGCCTGCCATGGATGAACCTCTCGGCGGGGATTGCTGCTGGGGCTGCTGTGCTACTCGATCCCGATTACCGCTGAACCGAGGTTCAGTGGGTCTCGGGGCGAAGGACCTTGGTCCGGAGAACCGACTCGTTCAGGTTCATCTGGCGGTCGAGCTCCTTGACGACCGCAGGCTCGGCCTGCAGGTCGATGACCGAGTAGATGCCCTCGGGCTTCTTCTTGATCTCGTAAGCGAGACGACGACGGCCCCAGGTGTCGACCTTCTCGACCTTTCCGTTGCCCTCACGGACGACGGAGAGGAAGTTCTCGATCAGCGGGGAGACAGCGCGCTCCTCGAGATCGGGGTCGAGGATGACCATCACTTCGTAGTGACGCATGTGGAACCCACCTCCTTTGGACTCAGCGGCCACGGTCGTTCCGTGGCAGGAGGGTCGTGATGCGTGCGCACGGCGTCCGAGAGCAGACACCGCGCAGACCGTACAGAGTACCCGCTCGCCTCCTTCCGGTTGAAATCCGGCGGTGACCGGCCGCAATCTGTACTCATCGGGTGTGCTCGGTGCTACGCCCCGACCCCCGTCGGGACGGCCCCGCAGCACCGCTCTGCGTCAGCCAGGAGGTGCCTTCCGATGGCACAGGCAATGCACGGCCAGTCCCCCTCCGCCTCGCCCCCGGCGATCTCCCTGCTCGCCACCGACGGCAAGCCCCATCCGCTCCAGGACACCCTGATGGCCGTCACGCTGGTCCTCGGTGCCGTGGCGTTCGTCACTGCGTTCTTCCACAACCTGCACCTGCTGACCTCGTGGGCCGGACTGATCGGAATCGCGACCGGGGCCTACGGGCAGTTCATCTCCGAAACGACACGCGAGCGCTTCGCACTGATCATCGGCCTTGGCGCGTCTGCCCTCGGCTTCTTCCTCGGCATGGCCCACGGCGGCCTCTTCGGCGGCTGGCTGGGCTGACCGGGGGACCTCCTCGACGGGGCGCCGGCGGACCTCCGCCCCGGGCTACGGCCCGTCCCCCAGATGGGTGGCGCCCCCGTCGCAGTAGGCTTCGCGCCATAGCCAGCGAAGCCGCCGAGGAGACGCCCCGCATGAGCCTGTCCCTGAGGACCATCAGCCGAGAGCAGCATCTGGGTTACCTCCAGAGCCTGCCGTCGGCGAGCCACTGCCAGGTCCCGGCGTGGGCCGACGTCAAGAACGAGTGGCGTTCGGAGAACCTCGGTTGGTTCGACGCCCACGGTGAACTCGTCGGCGCCGCGCTCGTGTTGTACCGGCAGCTGCCCAAGGTGAAGCGCTACCTCGCGTACCTCCCCGAGGGGCCCGTCATCAACTGGTTCGCCCCGAATCTGGAGGAATGGCTCCAGCCGATGCTGGCGCACCTCAAGCAGCAGGGCGCCTTCACCGTGAAGATGGGTCCGCCCGTCGTCATCCGCCGCTGGAACGCCGCCGCGATCAAGTCCGGCATCCAGGACCCGGACGTCAAGCGCCTGCGCGACGTGGAGGCTTCGGTCATCGAGCCCCGCGCCTTCGAGGTCTCCGACAAGCTGCGCCGCATGGGCTGGCAGCAGGCCGAGGACGGCGGCGCCGGCTTCGGCGACGTGCAGCCGCGCTACGTCTTCCAGGTGCCGCTGGCGAACCGCTCGCTGGACGACGTCCTCAAGGGCTTCAACCAGCTGTGGCGCCGCAACATCAAGAAGGCCGAGAAGGCCGGTGTCGAGGTCGTCCAGGGCGGCTACGAGGACCTGCCGACCTGGCAGCACCTCTACGAGATCACCGCCGAGCGCGACAAGTTCCGCCCGCGCCCGCTCAGTTACTTCCAGCGCCAGTGGACGGCCCTCAACTCCGAGGACCCGAACCGGATGCGCCTGTACATCGCGACGCACGAGGGGGAGCCGCTGGCCGCCGCCACGATGCTCACCGTCGGCCAGCACGTCTGGTACTCCTACGGCGCCTCCGCCAACCACAAGCGCGAGGTCCGCCCCTCCAACGCGATGCAGTGGCGCATGCTGCGCGATTCCTACGCGCTCGGCGCCAGCGTCTACGACCTGCGCGGCATCAGTGACACCCTGGACGAGAACGACCACCTGTTCGGTCTCATCCAGTTCAAGGTGGGCACCGGCGGCGAGGCCGTCGAGTACGTCGGCGAGTGGGACTTCCCGCTCAACAAGATGCTGCACAAGGCGCTCGACATCTACATGTCGCGCCGCTGACCCCCCGCTCCACCCCACCCCACACACACCGCACCGGCTGCACCACGCAGCCTTCCGAGAGAGGCTCCGGACGGGCATGGCGCTCACGCTCTACGTCGACACCGCGCGCTGGCGTGCGCACCAGAAGCAGATCATCGACCAGTTCCCCGGACTGATCCCGGTCTGCAAGGGCAACGGCTATGGCTTCGGCCACGAGCGGCTGTGCGAGGAGGCGACCCGGATGGGCGCCGACATCCTGGCCGTGGGCACGACGTACGAGGCGGCCAAGATCAAGGACTGGTTCGGCGGTGACCTGCTCGTCCTCACCCCGTTCCGGCGCGGCGAGGACCCGGTGCCGCTGCCGGACCGGGTGATCCGTTCGGTCTCCTCGGTGGACGGGGTCCGCGGTCTGGTCGGCGCCCGCGTGGTCATCGAGTGCATGAGCTCGATGCGCCGCCACGGCATCTCCGAGCAGGACCTGGGCCTGCTCCAGTCGGCGATCGAGGACGTGCGGCTGGAGGGCTTCGCCCTCCACCTGCCGCTGGACCGCCCGGACGGCTCGGACGCCGTCGAGGAGGTCATCGGCTGGATGGACCGGCTGCGCGCGGCCCGGCTGCCGCTGCACACCATGTTCGTCAGCCACCTGCGGGCCGAGGAGCTGGCGCGTCTCCAGCAGCAGTTCCCGCAGACCCGCTTCCGGGCCCGCATCGGCACCCGGCTGTGGCTCGGCGACCACGAGGCGACGCAGTACCGCGGCTCGGTCCTGGACGTCACCCGCGTCGGCAAGGGGGACCGGTTCGGCTACCGGCAGCAGAAGGCCGCCTCGGACGGCTGGCTGGTCGTCGTCGCGGGCGGCACCTCGCACGGTGTGGGCCTGGAGGCCCCCAAGGCCCTGCACGGGGTGATGCCGCGTGCCAAGGGCGTCGCCCGGGCCGGTCTGGCCACGGTCAACCGCAACCTGTCGCCCTTCGTGTGGGCGGGCAAGCAGCGGTGGTTCGCGGAGCCGCCGCACATGCAGGTGTCGATCCTGTTCGTGCCCTCGGACGCCACCGAGCCGAAGGTGGGCGACGAGCTGGTCGCGCACCTGCGGCACACCACCACCCAGTTCGACCGGGTGCTCGACGCCTGAGCCCCGCCTGACGGGCCCGGCCGGGCCCGTCAGCGACCGGGGTCCGTGCCCCAGTCGACCCGCTGTCCCTCGGAAGGCGCCGTGTCCCGCGGCGCCTTCCGTGCTTCCCTCAGGGTGAACGCGTCCTCGGCACCGTCCAGGACGCCGCCGGAGGGGTCGTCGGCGCCGTCGCGCCGTACGACGTCGTGTTCGGGCAGCAGGATGTCGCGCACCACCACGGCGCACAGGTAGATCGTCGCCAGCAGGTGGGCGGCGATGGCCAGCTGGTAGCCCTCCACCGGCAGGCCCTGGTGCTTGTCGCCGCTGGAGGTGTAGGCGAGGTAGAACCAGATCCCGAGGTAGTAGAGGACCTCGCCGGCCTGCCAGATCAGGAAGTCCCGCCAGCGGGGCCGGGCGAGCGCGGCGAGCGGGATGAGCCACAGCACGTACTGCGGCGAGTAGACCTTGTTGGCGAGGATGAACGCCGCCACCACCAGGAAGGCCAGCTGGGCGAAGCGGGGCCGGCGCGGGGCCGTCAGGGTGAGCAGCCCGATGGACAGGCACAGCAGCAGCGTGAGGCCCGTCGCGTAGGTGTTGGCCCCGTCCAGGGGGTTGCCGGTGCGCTGCGAGATCAGCAGCCAGACGGAGCCGAAGTCGATGGGCCGCTCCTGGCTGAAGACGTAGAAGCGCTTCCAGCCGTCCCAGGCGACGTACATGACGGGAACGTTGACGGCGAGCCACGCGGCGACGGCCGCGAGGGCGGCCGCGCCGAAGGCCCGCCACCTGCCCGCCCGCCAGCAGAGCACGAACAGGACCCCGAGCAGCAGGACGGGGTAGAGCTTGGCGGCGGTGGCCAGGCCGATGGCGACACCGGCGAGGGCGGGCCGGCCGCGCGACCACATCAGCATGGCGACGGCGGTCAGGGCGACGGCCGGCAGGTCCCAGTTGATGGTGGCCGTGAGCGCGAAGGCGGGGGCCAGGGCGAGCAGCAGGGCGTCCCAGGGCCGGTTGCGGTGGGTGCGGGCGACGCAGACGGCGATGACCGCGGCGCAGATCATCAGCATGCCCGCGTTGACCATCCAGTACATCTGCTCGCGGTGCTGGATGCTGCCGGCGGTGGGCGTGAGCCAGGAGGCGACCTGCATGAAGGCCCCGGTGAGCACCGGGTACTCCAGGTACTCCATGCCGCCGAACTTCGGGTCCGTGGCGATGTCGGGGAACTTGTCGACGTACGGCGTGAGCCCCTCGGCGAAGCCCCGGGCGGAGTACAGGTGCGGGATGTCCGAGTAGCAGGCGTGCGTGTACTGGGAGGCCGCTCCGCGGAACCAGGCCCAGTCGTAGCAGGGCGCCTTCTGCGCCATGCCGAGCGCGAACATGCCGAGCATGACGAGGGCCACGACGCGTACGGGGTTCAGCCAGTGGCCGCCGAGGCGGGCGCGGCGGCCGATCGGGCCGCCGATGAGCTCGCTGCCGGCCGCCGCGACCTCGTCCTGCTGCGTGGGCAGTACGGGCCGGTCCTCGTGCACCTGGGTCATGCGCTCATCCTGCCGTACCGCACCGGACACGGGCGAGGGCCGTCGCGGCGGTGCGACGGCCCTCTGGTGGTGCGTGGTGCGGGTGGGTCGATCGGGGGGTCAGCCGCCGATGCCCATGTTGGCTCCCCAGTTGGTCGTACCGCCGGGACGGCCGGGCCGGCCCGTGTACGTCGGGGAGGGCTCGCCGCCGCCGGCGCCCCCGTCGTTGCCGCCGGTGGGCAGTCCGCCGTTGGTGGTGCCGCCGCGGCCGCCGTTGCCTCCGCCGGGGCCGTTGCCGCCGTTTCCTCCGTTGCCCGCGCCGCCGCTGTGCGTCGGGTCGCACAGGTTCCACGGGCCGGGGCGGCAGGTCGGCTTGCCGTCGTCGGACGGGGAGGGCGAGACCGTCGAGGGGGAGGGCGAGGGGGAGGTGGAGGGGGAGACCGACGGCGACGGGGACGCCGCCGGAGTCGGGGTGGGCGCGCCGGCCGCGTCCGCGGTGACGCCGATGTCCTCGGCCTCGGGGAACTGCTTGACCGGGGTGTCCTTGAGGGCCTCGCGCATGTACTCGGTCCAGATCACGGCCGGGATGTCACCACCGTGGATGGAGTCGACACCGCCCACGTGGTTCATGGACAGCAGCTTGCGGTCCTTGCCCTTGGCGTTCGGGTCGTTGCGGAAGAGGGTCACCGAGGTGGACAGCTGCGGGGTGTAGCCGACGAACCAGGCCGACTTGTTCTGGTCGGTGGTGCCGGTCTTGCCGGCGGCCGGCCGGCCCAGCTTCTTCGCCTTGGTGCCGGTGCCGTTCTCGACGACGTTGCGGAGCACCTTGGTGATGTTGTCGGCGATGTCGTCGTCCATGGCCCGGGCCTCCTTCGGGGGCTCGAACCCGGGCAGTTCCTTGCCGCCCTTGACGACCGACTGCACCGAGTAGGGCTCGCGGTGGGTGCCGGAGGCGGCGAAGGTCGCGTAGGAGTCGGCCATGCGGATGGCGCTGGGCGTCGAGGTGCCGAGGGCGAAGGAGGCGTTGTTGTTCGCGTCCATCGACTCCTCCAGGATGCCCGTGGACTTGGCCACCGAGCGGACCTTGCTGTGGCCGACGTCGAAGACGAGCTGGGCGAAGGGCACGTTGATCGACTGGCGCATCGCCTCGTTGAGGGTCACGTAGCCGTGGGCCTCGGGGCTCTCGTTCTTCTGGCGGAAGGGCTGGCCGTTGGAGCCGAGCAGCGGCTTGCCCTCCCGGTTGTTGATCACCGCGAGGTCGTCGCCGTTGTACTTGCTGTCGATCGAGATGCCCGCGCCCTTGGAGTTCTGCGTGCCGTACTGCATGGCCGCGGCCAGGACGTAGGGCTTCCAGGTCGAGCCGACGGGGACGCCGGAGGTGTTGGCGTTGTTGCTGAAGTGCTTCTGGTCGAAGCCGGGACCGCCGTACAGGGCGACGATCGCTCCCGTCTTCACGTCCACCGAGGCCGCTCCGACCTGCACGAACGTGTCGTACTCGGGGCGCTTCTTCACGTCGAGGAAGTCGTTGCGGGTGTCCTCGACGGCCTTCACGAGGGCGTCGACCCGGGGCTTCTCGAAGGTGGTGCGGATCGTGTAGCCGCCCATGGCCAGCTTCTCCGCGGTGATGTCGCCGGTCTTCATCACGTAGGCCTTGGCCACGTCGACGAGGTAGCCGGTCTGCCCGCCCATGCCGCGGGCCTGCTCGGACTCCACGCGGGCCGGGAAGTCGGAGTCCTTGTACTTGTCGCGCTCGGCCTTCGTCATCCGGCCGACGGCGACCTCGCGGTCGAGGACCCAGGCCCAGCGGGCGCGGGCGCGCTTCTCGTTGGCCTCGGGGGTGGCGGCGGTGCCGATGCCGCCGTCCGGGTTGTAGAGGTTCGGACCCTTGAGCAGGGAGGCGAGGAAGGCGCTCTCGGACGGGTTGAGGTCCTTGCAGTCCTTGCCGAAGTAGGCGCGGGCGGCGGCCTGGATCCCGTAGGCGTCCCGACCGTAGTAGGCGGTGTTCAGGTAGCCGGCGAGGACGACGTCCTTCTCCTCCGTCATGCCCAGGCGCAGCGCGATGAACAGCTCGGTGGCCTTGCGCTTGAGGGTCTGCTCGGAGTCCAGGTACGTGTTCTTCACGTACTGCTGGGTGATGGTCGAGCCGCCCTGGGTGGAGCCGCCGGTGGCCATGTTCACCACGGCGCGGGCGATGCCCATCGGGTCGACGCCCTTGTCCGTCTCGAAGGACTCGTTCTCCGCGGCGATCACGGCGTTCCGCATCGACACCGGGATCTGGTCGATGCTGACGATCTGGCGGTTCGTGGAACCGCCCGTGGCGACCATCTGCGTGCCGTCGGCCCACTGGAAGACGTTGTTCTGCGCCTCCGCCGCCTTGTTGGCGTCGGGCGTGCCCACGCTGGCGATGCCGATGCCGGCGCCCGCCACGATGACGGCGAAGAAGCCGAGGAAGGTGCCGCCGACCAGCTTCCAGGAGGGGACGAAGCGCTTCCAACCGGCCTTGCCCGCGCGGGGGTAGTCGATGAGCCGGTTTCCGCCGCGGTCCCCCCTGCCCGCGGGGCGTCCGCGGCCGGGGGCCGCGCGGCGGTCGGCCCGGCGGGCGTCGGCGCGACCGCCGTACGGGGCCTGGCCGCCCGGCGGGCCGGCGGGGGAGCCGGGGGGTGTCTCCCGCCCGGGACCGGCGCCCCGTCCCGGGCGCTGCTGGGCAGCCCGGCGGGAGGCGGCGCGGCCGCCGCCCTGGGACTGCGGCGGTTTGCGGCGGTGCTCGCTCATCGAACGACTACTCCTCGGGCAGGCGAGTGGCCTGGAAGCGGCAAACGGATTCCGGTTAGCGCGGTTTCTGCCCGCACAGACTACGCACGGTCAAAACCCGACCAGTGCCGAAGTTCACCCCAAATCAGGCACTTCACGTCGTACGAATTGGTGATGTGACGCCGGTCACCACGCCACCACTTGTAGCCGGAGTCCACCCGTTCTATCGTCTGGATGTATCGAGCCGATACATCAGCTCGACATAAACTCAGAGGCAGAGAGAGGCAGGCGGATGAGCAGACGCTCCGGCATCCTCGAGTTCGCCGTCCTCGGCCTGCTTCGCGAATCCCCCATGCACGGTTACGAGCTGCGCAAGCGGCTCAACACCTCGCTGGGGGTCTTCAGGGCGTTCAGCTACGGGACCCTCTATCCCTGCCTCAAGACGCTGGTCGCCAACGGCTGGTTGATCGAGGAGCCGGGCAGCGCCCCGGAGGACGCACTCGCCGCTTCACTCGCAGGGCGCCGCGCCAAGATCGTCTACCGGTTGACGGCAGCGGGCAAGGAGCACTTCGAGGAGCTCCTGTCCCACACCGGCCCCGACACCTGGGAAGACGAGTCCTTCGCCGCTCGCTTCGCCTTCTTCGGCCAGACCGAACGAGACGTGCGGATGCGCGTGCTGGAAGGCCGCCGCAGCCGGCTGGAGGAGCGCCTCGAAAAGATGCGCGCCTCCCTCGCCCGGACCCGGGAGCGTCTCGACGACTACACGCTCGAACTGCAACGCCACGGAATGGAATCCGTGGAGCGGGAAGTGCGCTGGCTGAACGAGCTCATCGAGAGCGAGCGGGCGGGACGGGATCGCAGACGACCCGGTCCGCCCGACCACACTGCAAAGTGAGGCCTGCATCTCGCAGGCCTCGTTCCGAGAACAAACAGGGAGCAACCGGAATGGGTTCGGTTCGCGTAGCCATCGTCGGCGTGGGCAACTGCGCCGCCTCGCTGGTGCAGGGCGTCGAGTACTACAAGGACGCCGACCCGGCGTCCAAGGTCCCCGGGCTGATGCACGTCCAGTTCGGCGACTACCACGTGCGCGACATCGAGTTCGTCGCCGCGTTCGACGTCGACGCGAAGAAGGTCGGCCTCGACCTCTCCGACGCCATCGGCGCCAGCGAGAACAACACCATCAAGATCTGCGACGTCCCGAACTCCGGCGTGACCGTCCAGCGCGGCCACACCCTGGACGGCCTGGGCAAGTACTACCGCCTGACGATCGAGGAGTCCGCCGAGGCCCCCGTCGACGTCGTCCAGATCCTCAAGGACCGTCAGGTCGACGTCCTGATCTGCTACCTGCCCGTCGGTTCCGAGGACGCGGCGAAGTTCTACGCCCAGTGCGCCATCGACGCCAAGGTCGCCTTCGTCAACGCCCTCCCGGTCTTCATCGCCGGCACCAAGGAGTGGGCCGACAAGTTCACCGAGGCCGGTGTCCCGATCGTCGGCGACGACATCAAGTCCCAGGTCGGCGCCACCATCACGCACCGCGTGATGGCGAAGCTGTTCGAGGACCGCGGTGTCCGTCTCGAGCGCACCATGCAGCTCAACGTCGGCGGCAACATGGACTTCAAGAACATGCTCGAGCGCGACCGCCTCGAGTCGAAGAAGATCTCCAAGACGCAGGCCGTCACCTCGCAGATCCCCGACCGTGAGCTCGGCGAGAAGAACGTCCACATCGGCCCGTCCGACTACGTCGCGTGGCTCGACGACCGCAAGTGGGCCTACGTCCGCCTCGAGGGTCGCGCCTTCGGCGACGTCCCGCTGAACCTCGAGTACAAGCTCGAGGTGTGGGACTCCCCGAACTCCGCCGGTGTCATCATCGACGCCCTGCGCGCCGCGAAGATCGCCAAGGACCGCGGCGTCGGTGGCCCGATCCTGTCGGCCTCCAGCTACTTCATGAAGTCCCCGCCGGTCCAGTACTTCGACGACGAGGCCTACGCGAACGTCGAGAAGTTCATCAAGGGCGAGGTCGAGCGCTAGTCGCCGCGAGGATCCGCGCGTCCCTTCGGGACACCCGGTCTTCGACTGATCTTCCGCCGTGGGTCCCCGGACAATGTGTCCGGGGACCCACGGCGTATGTGACCCTTGCCCTCATGCCTGTCGTACGTGATCTGCGCGTACTCCTGCGCCTGAGGGACTTCCGCAACCTGCTCGCCGTACGGCTGCTCTCGCAGGCCGCCGACGGTGTCTACCAGGTCGCGCTCGCCACCTACGTGGTGTTCTCCCCGGAGAAGCAGGCCTCGCCCGCGGCCATCGCCTCGGCCATGGCCGTCCTGTTGCTGCCCTACTCGGTGATCGGCCCCTTCGCCGGGGTCCTGCTCGACCGCTGGCACCGTCGCCAGGTCTTCCTCTACGGCAACCTCCTGCGGGCCTTCCTCGCCTGCGTGACCGGCATGCTGATCGTGGCCCACGTACCGGACTGGCTCTTCTACGCCTCCGCCCTGTCCGTGACCGCCGTGAACCGCTTCGTCCTCGCCGGCCTCGCCGCTTCCCTGCCCCGCGTCGTCGACCCCGCCCTGCTGGTCACGGCGAACGCCCTCTCGCCCACCGCCGGGACCCTCGCCGCCGTCGCCGGCGGCGGCCTGGCCTTCCTCGTGCGGCTCCTGGGCTCGGGCTCCAACGCCGTGGTGGTGCTGCTGGGCGCCGCCCTCTACCTGGGCGCGGCCCTCGTCGCCCTGCGCCTGGCCGTCGACCTCCTGGGGCCCGACCATCCTCCCGGCAGGGTCCACCCCTCGCCGCTGGAGGGGATCGCGCTCACCGCCCGCGGCATGGTCGAGGGCCTGCGGCACCTGGCCGAGCGGCGCGAGGCCGCCCTGGCGCTCACCGCGATGACCCTGATGCGGTTCTGCTACGGGGCGCTCACGGTGATGCTGCTCATGCTCTGCCGCTACTCCTGGTCGGACAACGAGTCGGACGGCCTGGCCCTGCTGGGCATCGCCGTCGGGGTCTCCGGTGCCGGGTTCTTCGCGGCGGCCGTGATCACGCCCTGGCTCGTGACCCGGCTGGGCCCCGCTGCCTGGATCGGCTGCTGCGCCGCCGGCTCGGCCGTGCTGGTCCCGGCGCTGGGGCTGTTCTTCGCCCCCGGGCCGATGCTCGTGGCCGCGTTCGTCCTCGGTCTGGCCACGCAGGGCGCGAAGATCTCCACCGACACGGTCGTGCAGTCCCGGGTGGACGACGACTTCCGGGGCCGGGTCTTCTCGGTCTACGACGTGCTGTTCAACGTCGCCTTCGTCGGAGCCGCCGCGGTCTCCGCGCTCATGCTCCCCGTCGACGGCCGGTCCGTCGCGCTGATCATCGGCGTGGCCCTGATCTACGGCGGCACGGCCGCGCTCCTGCGCCGACAGGGACAGAGCTCGCCCCGCGAGGGGCGCCGGCGACGTTTCACGTGAAACATCGCGCACCCGGACGCGGCGCCGGGCCTCCGCGTCGACGCCTGTCGATGGCTGTCGATGTTTCACGTGAAACATCGGCAGCCGTCGACGGACATCGACGCGGAGGATCACACGTCAGGCGCCCGGGGTCGCGGCGGTCTGCGCGGCCCACCACTCCTTGAGGGCGGCGACGGCGGCGTCGTGCCCCATCGGGCCGTTCTCCAGACGCAGGTCCAGCAGGAAGGCGTAGGCCTTGCCCACCGCGGGGCCCGGCTTGATCTCCAGGATCTGCTGGATCTCGTTGCCGTCCAGGTCGGGGCGGATCGCGTCCAGCTCCTCCTGCTCCTGGAGCTGGGCGATCCGCTCCTCCAGCCCGTCATAGGTACGGGAGAGGGCGTTGGCCTTGCGCTTGTTGCGCGTGGTGCAGTCCGACCGGGTCAGCTTGTGCAGCCGGTCGAGCAGCGGACCGGCGTCGCGGACGTAGCGCCGCACCGCCGAGTCGGTCCACTCGCCGTCCCCGTAGCCGTGGAAGCGCAGGTGCAGCTCCACCAGCCGGGACACGTCCTTGACCATGTCGTTCGAGTACTTCAGCGCCGTCATGCGCTTCTTGGTCATCTTCGCGCCCACCACCTCGTGGTGGTGGAAGGAGACCCGACCGTCGCTCTCGAATCGGCGGGTGCGGGGCTTGCCGATGTCGTGCAGCAGGGCCGCGAGCCGCAGCACCAGGTCCGGACCGTCCTCCTCCAGCGCGATCGCCTGCTCCAGCACGATCAGCGAGTGGTCGTAGACGTCCTTGTGGCGGTGGTGCTCGTCGCTCTCCAGACGCAGCGCGGGCAGCTCCGGCAGCACCCGGTCCGCGAGCCCGGTGTCCACGAGCAGCCCCAGGCCCTTGCGGGGGTGCGCGGACAGCAGGAGCTTGTTCAGCTCACCCTGGATCCGCTCCGCCGAGACGATCTCGATCCGGTCCGACATCTCCTTCATCGCGGTCACCACCTCGGGCGCCACCTCGAAGTCCAGCTGCGCGGCGAAACGGGCCGCGCGCAGCATGCGCAGCGGATCGTCGGAGAAGGACTCCTCGGGGGTGCCGGGCGTGCGCAGCACCCCGGCGGCCAGGTCCTCCAGGCCGCCGTGGGGGTCCACGAACTCCTGCTCGGGCAGGGCCAGCGCCATGGCGTTGACGGTGAAGTCGCGCCGGACGAGGTCTTCCTCGATCGAGTCGCCGTAGGAGACCTCGGGCTTGCGGGAGGTGCGGTCGTACGCCTCGGAGCGGTACGTGGTCACCTCGATCTGGAAGCTCCGCTCGGCGCCCCCGACGCGGGCCGCCTTCTGGGCGCCGATCGTGCCGAAGGCGATGCCGATGTCCCACACCGAGTCGGCCCAGGGCCGCACGATCTTGAGGACGTCCTCGGGACGCGCGTCGGTGGTGAAGTCGAGGTCGTTGCCGAGACGCCCGAGCAACGCGTCACGGACGGAGCCTCCGACCAGGGCGAGGCGGAAGCCCGCCTCCTGGAAGCGGCGGCCGAGCTCGTCGGCGACGGGCGCGACCCGCAGCAGTTCACTGACCGCGCGGCGCTGCACCTGACTCAGGGCACTGGGGTTGTCTTCATTGGCGTTCGGCACAACAAAAAAGAGTACGTGGCCCGCCCGGTCCGGGCTCCCCCGTTTCCGCAGGCCCCGCCATCCCGCGCCCCCGGCGGTCCCGATCATGTGGAGCAAGCCGCGGCACTCGCGCACAGCGCACCTCGTTACCATGCGTGGACGCACAACCGACGACCACTGACACTTCGAGGGACGGGCGAGCGCGTGGCCGAGGCGGCAGAGAACCACGGGGCGTCGCCCGCCCCTGCCCGGCGCCGGTGGCTGCGACGGGCGGCCGTCCTGCTCACCGGGACGCCGGTGCTCGCCGCGTTGATCTACGCCCCCGCCCCGCCGGCGCAGGCGGCCGATTCCGCCGTCGACGTGCAGCTGACCGAGGTGGCGCCCAGCGCGCCGGTCAAGAGCGACACGCTGACGATCTCGGGCACGGTGGTCAACAACGGCCGCGAGACGATCAAGAACGCCCACGTCGGTCTGCGCGTCGGTCCCCGGCTGGGCGACCGGTCGGCCATCGACGAGGTCGCCGACCGCAAGGGGTTCCGGCCCGGGGTCGATCCGGGCGAGATCGACCAGGCCTTCTCCGTGAAGATCGACTCGCTGCCCTCCAAGGTCGACCAGCAGTTCACGATCAAGGTCCCGGTCAACCGGCTCGACCTGGGCGCGGACGGCGTCTACCAGCTCGGGGTCTCCCTGTCCGGGGCCACCGACAGCCGACCGAACGAGCAGGTCCTCGGGATCCAGCGGACGTTCCTGCCCTGGCAGCCCGACCCGGCCGCCAAGCGCTCCTCCCTGACCTATGTGTGGCCGCTGGTCTCCACCACCCACGTCACGGCGGAAACGGGCTCGGACGAGCTCCAGACCCCCGTGTTCCTCGACGACTCGCTCGCGGACGAGCTGCGGCCCGGCGGCCGACTGGAGCGCATGGTCTCGCTCGGCAAGGACCTGCCGATCACCTGGGTCATCGACCCCGACCTGCTGACCACCGTCGACGCCATGACGAAGGGCTACCGGGTCCGCAGCCCCGAACCGGGCGGCAAGCCCGTCCAGGGGCGGAACAAGGCCGTCGCCGAGCAGTGGCTGAACTCCCTGGAGAGCGCCGTCCAGGGCAAGAAGGTCGTCGCCCTGCCCTTCGCCGACCCGGACCTGGCCTCCCTCGCCCACCACGGCAAGGACGTCTCGGGCACCCTGGGCCAGCTCCGGCCCGCGACCGACAAGGCGAGGGACACCGTCGAGACGGTGCTCCACGTCACGCCGTCGACCGACTTCTCCTGGCCCGTGGACGGCGCGATCGACCCGTCGATCGTCAACGTCGCCACCTCGGCCGGCGCGCACAACGTCCTGACCCGCAGCGACAGCCTCCAGGAGACCGGCGCCCTCGGCTACACCCCGACGGCCGCCCGCCCCATCGGCGCCGGCACCACCGCCGTGGTCGCGGACGCGGAGCTCTCCACCGCCTTCGAGGGCGACATGGCCCGCGCGGGCGGCTCCACCCTGGCCGTGCAGCAGTTCCTGGCCCACAGCCTCGCCCTGAACCTGCACGACAGCCCGGAGCCGCGCAGCTACGTGGTGACCCCCCAGCGCAGGCCCACGGCCACCCAGGCGGAGTCGATGGCGAGCGCCCTGCGCGGGCTCCAGGGCGCCCGCTGGACGCAGCCCTCCGACCTGGAGGCTGCGGCCGCGGCCAAGCCCGACCCGGGGGCCGCGACGCAGGTGCCCGGCGCCGGCCAGTATCCGGAGTCGCTCGCCAAGGAAGAGCTTCCCGTCTCGGCCTTCGAGCAGATCCGCACCACGCAGAACACCCTCGACCACTTCAAGGTCATCCTGACGGCCCCGGACCGGGTCGAGATCCCCTTCGGGAACACCACCAACCGGGAGATGTCGACCTCCTGGCGCGGTCGCCCCGACCAGGCCCGCGAGTACCGCGACCAGGTCCAGGAGTACCTGCTGGGACTGACCGAGAAGGTCAAGGTCGTCCCGAAGTCGGACGCCACCCTGTCCGGACACAGCGCGACGATCCCGGTCAGCGTCCAGAACAGCCTGGTGCAGGACGTCCACAACCTCGTGCTCCGCGTGAAGTCCGCCAATCCCACGCGTCTGATGTTCGGCGACAGCGGCGAAGCGGAACAGGAAGTCACCGTCCAGGGCGGGCACAGCCAGACGGTAAAGTTCACCGCCAACGCCACTGCGAGCGGTCCCGTCGAGGTCACCGCACGTCTCTTCACCAAGGACGGCGTGCCGTACGGCAAGGAACGGAAGTTCACCGTCGAGGCAACCGAGATCACCCCCACCGTCATGCTCGTCATCGCCGGCGGTGTTCTCCTGCTGGTCCTGGCAGGCATCAAGATGTACGCCAGCCGCAAGCGCGTCGCCGCGCGTGCGGTCGCCGAGGACAGCACGCAGCCGAGTGACGAGTCCCCGGACACCGAACCGCAAAGCGCGGAGGGGTCCGGCACGGGTGAGACAGTGGACCGTTGAGCAATGCCGTGGCCGGTCGGCCTGGGGACGATGAGGTGGGGTTGCGATGAACGCGCCGTACGACGGTGACCGAGCGCAGGGCACTGGTGGGCCGACGCCCTCCCAGGGCACTGCCCCGGGCACTCCGGTGCCCGGACAGGTTCCGGCGCCCGCGCCCGCGCCGGAACACGACCCGTACGTCCACGACCCCTACGTCCAGGACGCCTACGACCACGACCCCTACCGGGGCCAGGACCTGTCGGCCCAGGACCCCGTGGCCGAGGTGCTCTACGACCGCGCCTCCCACCCCCCGCCGCCGCCGGGCACCTACCAGGAGGCAGGCCCGCTCTACGCGGCCCCGCAGGCCCACTCCCACGGCCCCGACCCCCGCGTCTGGGCGCAGACCCCGCCCCCCGAGCCGGACGGCCCCTCCCGCCACCTCCCCTACGGCGACCACGCGACGACGACGCAGTTCGTCGGAGTGGACTCCCTGGTGACCAGCGCCGCGGAGGAGCAGCAGGAACCGGACGCCTTCACCCACCTCTACCGCGACCAGCAGGCGGTACCGCGTCCCCCGGTGGAGGAGGCGCCCGTGGCGGCCCCCGCCCCGACGAAGCCCGCCGGGCGGGCCGCCGGCCTGATGAAGTCCAGCGCCCTGATGGCCGCGGGCACGATCGTCTCCCGCATCACCGGCTTCGCGCGCACGCTGGTGATCGCCGGCGCCATCGGCGTCGCCTCCCTCAACGACAGCTACCAGGTCGCCAACACCCTCCCGACGATGATCTACGTGCTCGTCGGCGGCGGCGCCCTCAACGCGGTCTTCATCCCACAGCTCGTCCGGGCCATGAAGAACGACGAGGACGGCGGCGAGGCGTACGCCAACCGCCTGCTCACCCTGGTCGTGGTGCTGCTGGGCGCGGTGACCACCATCTGCGTGTTCGCGGCACCGCTGTTCATCGCGATGATGTCGCAGAAGATCGCCGACAGTCCGGAACGCATGGACATCGCGGTGGCCTTCGCGCACTACTGCCTGCCCACCATGTTCTTCATGGGCGTGCACGTGGTGCTCGGTCAGATCCTCAACGCCCGCGGCCGGTTCGGCGCGATGATGTGGACCCCGGTCCTCAACAACATCGTCGTCATCGCCACCTTCGGCGCCTTCATCTGGGCCTTCGGCGGTTTCACCAGCACCGGCGTCACCGAGGCGACCATCACCCCCGAGGGCGTCCGCCTGTTGGGCATCGGCACCCTGCTCGGCCTCGCCGTCCAGTCCCTCGCGATGCTCCCCTACCTCCGCGACGCCGGCTTCCGGCCGCGCCTGCGCTTCGACTGGAAGGGCCACGGCCTCGGCAAGGCCGCGGGCCTGGCCAAGTGGACCTTCTTCTTCGTCCTCGCCAACCAGATCGGCCTGGTCGTCGTCACCCAGCTCGCCACCTGGGCGGGTGAGGTCGCCGACAAGCAGGGCCACGGCGGTACCGGCATCACCGGCTACAACTACGCCCTGCTCCTGTGGCAGATGCCGCAGGCCATCATCACCGTCTCCGTCATGACGGCCGTGCTGCCCCGCATCTCGCGCTCCGCCCACGACGGCGACGCCGCCGCCGTCCGCGACGACATCTCCTACGGCCTGCGCACCTCGGCCGTGGCGATCGTCCCCTGCGCCTTCGCCTTCCTCGCGCTCGGCGTACCGATGTCCACGCTGCTGTACGCGAGCACCGGCGCCGACGACGCCACCAACATCGGCTTCATCCTGATGGCGTTCGGCCTCGGCCTGATCCCGTACTCCGTGCAGTACGTGGTCCTGCGCGGCTTCTACGCCTACGAGGACACCCGGACCCCCTTCTACAACACGGTCATCGTCGCCGCGGTCAACGCGAGCGTCTCCGCCCTCGCCTTCTTCGTGCTGCCGGCCCGCTGGGCCGTCGTCGGCATGGGAGCCGCCTACGGCCTCGGCTACGCGGTCGGAGTCGGTGTGGCCTGGCGCCGCCTGAAGAACCGTCTGGGCGGCGACCTCGACGGCGCCCACGTCATGCGCACCTACACCCGCCTGATCGGCGCCTGCGTCCCGGCAGCGGCCGTCGCCGGGGCCGTGGCCTACGGGGTCACCCTCTGGCTGGGCAACGGGGCGCTCGGCTCCCTCGCGGCCCTCGTGGCGGGCGCCGCGGCCCTGGGCGCGGTGTTCCTCGTCGCCGCGAAGCGGATGCGGATCGAAGAGCTCAACGCCATGGTCGGGATGGTCCGCGGACGTCTGGGACGCTGATGCGTCCACCCGCCCCCGATTCGAGACCTCTTCGCGTGTCGTGCGGAGCGCCGGACTGTGGGCACAATTGGCATGGCTTCGCAGACTGGCCGACAGCGCGCAACGGATGGGGAGGCAGGGACGACGGTGGCGGAACGTAGCACGGCTGCCGTCGACGTGGCCGACAACAGCGGCGAGCAGCCGCCGGCCGCGCACGCGGCCAAGGCCACGGCCGACGGGGTGGACACCCAGAACGGACGAGCCGCGGACGGATCCATGCCCGAAAAGGACGGCGAACGCGCCGGTGCGGCACCCGCGGCCGCGCCCGAACTCCACAGCGGCCACAAGCTCGCGAGGCGCTACCGCCTCGAGGAGTGCGTCACCCGTCTGGACGGATTCAGCAGCTGGCGCGCGATGGACGAGAAGCTGCGCCGCGCGGTGGGGGTCCACCTGCTGCCCGCGGACCACCCGCGGGCCCGCACCGTCCTGGCCGCCGCCCGCTCCTCCGCTCTGCTCGGCGACCCCCGGTTCGTCCAGGTCCTCGACGCCGTCGAGGAGAACGACCTCGTCTACGTGGTCCACGAGTGGCTGCCGGACGCCACGGAACTCACCGCCGTCCTCGCCGCCGGACCGCTGGAGCCCCACGAGGCCTACCAGCTCGTCAGCCAGGTCTCCCAGGCCATGGCGGCGGCGCACCGGGAGGGCCTCTCCCACCTGCGCCTGACCCCGAGCGCGATACTGCGGACGTCGAGCGGCCAGTACCGCATCCGCGGTCTCGCCGTGAACGCCGCCCTGCGCGGCATCACGAGCGACACCCCGCAGCGGGCCGACACCGAGGCCATCGGTGCCCTGCTGTACGCCGCCCTCACCCAGCGGTGGCCCTACGAGACCGACGCCTACGGGCTGGCCGGCCTGCCCAAGGGCATCGGGCTGATCGCCCCCGACCAGGTCCGCGCGGGCGTGCACCGGGGACTGGGCGAGCTGGCCATGCGGGCCCTCGCCAACGACGGCGCCACCGCGTCCCGCCAGGAGCCCGCCTGCACCACCCCGGAGGAGCTCTCGAAGGCGGTCGCCGCGATGCCGCGCATCCGGCCGCCGGAGCCCGCCTTCACGGCGCCCCCGGAGTACCAGCACACCACCTACCAGCAGGGCAGCTACGGCCGTCCCCTGGCCACCGGCATGACCACGGCCCAGTCCGTCGTGGTCGGCCCCCCGCCGCCCCCGCTCCAGAGCCGGACCGGCCGTGCCCTCAAGTGGGGCGTGGCCGCGCTGCTCATCGCCGCCCTCGGCCTGGGCAGCTGGCAGCTCGCCGACTCCCTGCTCGACCACAACAAGCAGAACGGCGACACCAACCAGTCGACGCAGCAGGGGCCCGACGGCACCGCGGAGAAGAAGGACCCCGTCCCCCTCTCCATCAAGGGCGCCGCCGAGTACTACCCGGACGGCAAGGCGCAGAACGCCGACGGGGTCTCCAAGACCTTCGACGCGGACAGCTCCAGCTACTGGCGCACGAAGAGCTACAACGAGGGCCCCAAGTTCGAGATCAAGTCCGGCGTCGGGATCATCTACGACCTCGGCTCCGAGCAGGAGGTCAGGGCCGCCTCGATAGCGTTGAAGCACGCGGGCGACCACACCACCCTGGCGCTGTACGCGGCCGACTCCATGCACCCGAAGAACTCGGTCGACGGCATGAAGAAGATCGTGGGGGCGACGACCAAGGACTCCAGCGTCAACCTGACCGTCGAGACGCCGGTCAAGGCGCGCTACGTCCTGCTGTGGATCACCGAAGTCCCCTACGCGGGCTACGACGACTTCAGCCAGGCCGGTTACAAGCAGGGCATCACGGATGTGAAGTTCAAGGGCTGACGCACACAGGGGGAGGGGCTCACCGTTGGACCAAGCCGCCGCCGGCGACCGCAGCGACCGGGAACTCCTGGAGCTGCACGTGGCCGGCGATCCCGACGCCTTCGGTGAGCTCGTACGCCGCCACCGCGACCGCCTCTGGGCCGTCGCGCTGCGCACCCTCGGGGACCGGGAGGAGGCCGCCGACGCCGTCCAGGACGCCCTGGTCTCCGCCTACCGGGCCGCCCACACCTTCCGCGGCGAATCCGCCGTCACCACCTGGCTGCACCGCATCACCGTGAACGCCTGCCTCGACCGCGCCCGCAAGGCCGCCTCCCGGCGGACCTCGCCGCTCGACGACACGGACCGCCTGGAGCGCCTCCTGGAGCCCCACGAGTCCGCCGAGGCACCCGCGGAGCGCCAGGACCTCCACCGGCAGCTGCTGGCCGCCCTCGGCACCCTCCCGGCCGACCAGCGGGCCGCGCTCGTCCTCGTCGACATGCAGGGATACCCCGTCGCCGAGGCCGCGCGGATCCTCGACGTCCCCACCGGAACCGTCAAGAGCCGGTGCGCGCGCGGCCGGGCGAAGCTCCTGCCGATGCTCACTCATCTGCGCACGAATGCCGGGGATAACACCGCCACCGAGCGGGGAAGGAACCGGACGCCGGGAGCAGCCGTCCCACCGGCGATGCAACCCAGGCATCCCGATCCAGATCCAGACGCCGTGAAGGGCGGAGGTGGACGACCGTGACCCCCACGACCGGCAAGACCGGCACGATCCGGCACCCGGAGGTCTCGGAGATCTCCGACCTCACCGAGGGAGTGCTCTCCCCCTCCCGCACCGCCGAGGTGCGGCGACACCTGGGCGGCTGCGCCCTGTGCGCCGACGTACGCGATTCCCTGGAGGAGATCCGCTCCCTGCTGGGGACCCTCCCGGGGCCGCCGCGGATGCCCTCCTCCGTCGCCGGACGCATCGACGCCGCCCTCGCCGCCGAGGCCCTCCTCGAATCCAACAGCTCCCGGGCCACGGCCGAGGCCGAAGCCGAGGCCGCGGCACTCGCCGGCGCCGGCAGCGGTGGCGGTGGCGACGGCAGCGATGTTTCACGTGAAACATCGACCGGCCCCGTCCACCGCGCCACGCCGGGGCGGCCCTCCGGTCACCCGTCCGGCCCCAACGGACCCGGCCGACGTCGCGCACGCCGCCGCATCGCCGTGATCGCCGGCCTCGCCGGGGCGGGCGTCTGCGCCTTCGCGGTCTTCCTGTTCAACGCCTCCGGCGGCCCCGCTCCCTCGGACACCAGCGCCCGCGCCACCGCCTCCCAGGCCCCCACGGAGGGCTCCGACCGCTCCTCGGAGGCCGGCGGGTACACCGCCCAGGGCCTCGGGGGTCAGGTCCGGCAGCTCCTGGCCGCGGGCAGCGGGACCAACAAGACCATGGGCCTGGACTCCGCCCCGCCCGGCGTCGCCCCCTCCGACCGGCAGGCGTCCCCGGAGACCGCGGGCGCGCCCTCCTGCGTCCGGGCCGCCACCGGACGTACGGAGACCCCGCTCGCGACGGAGCTCGGCAGCTACCGGGGCACGGCCGCCTACCTCCTCGTCCTCCCCCACGCGGGCGACGCCGCCCTCGTGGACGCCTACCTCGTCGACGCCTCCTGCGCGGACGACCCGGCGAAGACCCCGGGCGGTCCCCTCCTGACCGGCACCTATCCACGAACCTGACATGGCCGGGAAAGGACCTGACACGTTCGGGGCCGGGCTGGGACAAGTAGGGAATGCAAGCGCCGTAGGATCCGTTGGGTGGGGTGAGAGTCCGCACCGGCCCCCGGTAGGCAACGAAGTCCGCAGAGACGAGGAAGAAACCCGTGAGCGACGTACGAAACGTGATCATCATCGGCTCCGGGCCGGCCGGTTACACGGCCGCCCTGTACACCGCACGCGCTTCGCTCAACCCGCTGGTCTTCGAGGGCGCCGTCACCGCCGGTGGCGCCCTGATGAACACCACCGAGGTCGAGAACTTCCCCGGCTTCCAGGACGGCATCATGGGCCCGGACCTCATGGACAACATGCGCGGCCAGGCGGAGCGCTTCGGAGCCGAGCTCGTCCCGGACGACGTCGTCGCCGTGGACCTCACCGGCGAGATCAAGACGGTCACCGACACCGCCGGCACCGTGCACCGCGCGAAGGCCGTCATCGTCACGACCGGCTCCCAGCACCGCAAGCTCGGCCTGCCCAACGAGGACACCCTCTCCGGCCGCGGTGTCTCCTGGTGCGCCACCTGCGACGGGTTCTTCTTCAAGGACCAGGACATCGCCGTGGTCGGCGGCGGCGACACCGCGATGGAGGAGGCGACCTTCCTCTCCCGGTTCGCCAAGACCGTGACGATCGTGCACCGCCGCGACAGCCTGCGCGCCTCCAAGGCCATGCAGGACCGCGCCTTCGCCGACCCGAAGATCCGCTTCGCCTGGGACAGCGAGGTCGCCGAGATCCACGGCGAGCAGAAGCTCTCCGGCCTCACCCTGCGCAACACGAAGACCGGTGAGACCTCCGAGCTGCCCGTGACCGGCCTGTTCATCGCCGTCGGACACGACCCGCGCACCGAGCTGTTCACCGGCCAGCTGGACCTGGACGACGAGGGCTACCTGAAGGTCGACGCGCCCTCCACGCGCACCAACCTCACCGGTGTCTTCGGCGCGGGCGACGTCGTGGACCACACCTACCGTCAGGCCATCACCGCCGCCGGCACCGGCTGCTCCGCCGCCCTGGACGCCGAGCGCTACCTCGCCGCCCTCGCGGACGCCGAGCACGCCCACGCGGCCGTCTGACCCCTTTCACCCCACACCCCACACCCCGCAGGAAAGAAGGAGGCCGCTGTGGCCGGCACCCTGAAGAACGTGACCGACGCCGATTTCGACGAGGTGGTCCTGGCCAGCGACAAGCCGGTTCTGGTGGACTTCTGGGCCGAGTGGTGCGGCCCGTGCCGTCAGATCGCGCCGTCGCTGGAGGCCATCGCGGCCGAGCACGGCGAGGAGATCCAGATCGTCAAGCTCAACATCGACCAGAACCCGGCCACGGCCGCCAAGTACGGCGTCATGTCCATCCCCACCCTGAACGTCTACCAGGGTGGCGAGGTCGTCAAGACCATCGTCGGTGCCAAGCCGAAGGCCGCGATCCTGCGTGACCTCTCCGACTTCGTCGAGGTCAAGGCCTGACCCACCGCCCTTGGCGGCAGGTGGTCGGTGACCACGTGAAACGGGGCCGCCCCCTTCGAGGGGGCGGCCCCGTTCGCATGACCGCGTGGTCACTTCGCACGACCACGTCCTCACAGGGGACGCAGCGCCGGCTCCTTGCGGGCCCTCGCACCGCTCAGCAAGCGGTCCAGGGCCAGCTCCACGTCTTCCTTCCACGACAGCGTCGTACGCAGCTCCAACCGCAGCCGGGGATGGACCGGATGGGGGCGCACCGTCTTGAAGCCCACCGAGAGCAGGTGCTCGGCGGGCAGCAGACAGGCCGGACGCTCCCAGCGGGCGTCGCCGAAGGCCTCGATCGCCTTGAACCCCCGGCGCAGCAGGTCCTTCGCGACCGTCTGCACCATCACCCGGCCCAGCCCCTGGCCCTGGTAGCCCGGCATGATCCAGGCCGTGATCAGCTGCACGGCGTCCGGGGAGACCGGACTGGTCGGGAAGGAGGCGGCACGCGGGACGTAGGCGGGCGGCGCGTACAGCACGAAGCCCACCGGGACCTCGTCGACGTACACCACCCGGCCGCAGGACCCCCAGTCCAACAGGACGGCGGAGATCCAGGCCTCCTTCTCCAGCTCCGGAGTACCGGCCTTGACGGCCGCCTCACCGCTGACGGGATCGAGCTCCCAGAAGACGCAGCCTCGGCAACGCCCGGGAAGATCCTGGAGGTTGTCCAGCGTGAGCGGTACCAGCCGACGACCCATGACCGCATCGTAACCACTGCCCCCCGCATCTTCGAGTGAGAACGTCCCTCGGCGCGGCAGGGGGCGGCGGCGGTGGAACTACTCCCCGGACAGGCCCTGTTCCAGGACCCGACCCTCGCCCGGAGCCAGCGTCCCCAGGATCCTTTCGAGGTCCTCCATGGAGGCGAACTCGACCGTGATCTTGCCCTTCTTCTGCCCCAGGTCCACCTTCACCCGGGTCTCGAAGCGGTCCGAAAGCCGGGTCGCCAGCTCGCTGAGTGCCGGGGCCACACGCGTCCCCGCCCTCGGGCCCTTCGGCTTCACCGCGGGCGAGGCCTCCGAGGCCATCAGCTGGATGATCTCCTCGACCGCACGCACCGACAGCCCCTCGGCCACGATGCGGTGCGCCAGACGGTCCTGCTCCTCGGCGTCGGCCACCGAGAGCAGCGCCCTCGCGTGACCCGCCGACAGCACGCCCGCGGCCACCCGTCGCTGCACCGGCGGCGAGAGCTTCAGCAGCCGCAGGGTGTTGGAGACCTGCGGACGCGAACGTCCGATCCGGTCGGCCAGCTGGTCGTGCGTGCAGCTGAAGTCCTGGAGCAGCTGGTCGTAGGCGGCCGCCTCCTCCAGGGGGTTCAGCTGGGCCCGGTGCAGGTTCTCCAGCAGCGCGTCCAGCAGCAGCTTCTCGTCGTCCGTGGCCCGGACGATCGCGGGGATGCGCTCCAGACCCGCCTCACGGCAGGCCCGCCAGCGGCGCTCGCCCATGATCAGCTCATAGCGCCCCACCGAGGACTGCCGCACGATGACCGGCTGAAGCAGACCCACCTCCTGGATGGAGGTGACCAGCTCGGCCAGCGCGTCCTCGTCGAACACCACGCGCGGCTGCCGCGGGTTCGGGATGATCGCGTCGATCGGCAGCTCCGCGAAGGTCGCTCCGACCTCCGCCTCCTGCGAGCCCGCCGGCGCGGGAACCGATGTTTCACGTGAAACATCGGCCTGCGCCAGCGAAGCGAGCTTCGCCGCGGCGATGCCCCGCTCCGACGTCAGCGAGGGCACCGCCGACGGAGACGTCGACCCACCCACCGTCGCCGGCGCCTTCTCCTGGGGAGCCGCGGGAATCAGCGCGCCGAGCCCCCGCCCCAGACCCCTACGTCGCTCGCTCACTGGATCCCCTCCGCCACACTCTGCGTGCTGTTCATGCCCGCGCCCTGGTGGGCGTACTGGGCGTCGTCATGAATGCCGGCCCCGCGCAACGCGATCTCCCGCGCCGCCTCCAGGTAGGAGAGGGCACCGCTGGAGCCCGGATCGTACGTGAGGACCGTCTGTCCGTAACTCGGGGCCTCCGAGATGCGCACCGACCGCGGGATGCTGGTGCGCAGCACCTCGTTGCCGAAGTGGGTGCGCACCTCGTCCGCCACCTGCGAGGCCAGCCGCGTCCTGCCGTCGTACATGGTCAGCAGGATCGTCGACACGTGCAGGCTCGGGTTCAGGTGGGCCCGCACCAGGTCCACGTTGCGCAGCAGCTGGCCCAGTCCCTCCAGCGCGTAGTACTCGCACTGGATCGGGATCAACACTTCGGCGCCGGCCACCATCGCGTTCACGGTGAGCAGGCCGAGCGAGGGCGGGCAGTCGATCAGGATGTAGTCGAGCGGCTGCTCGTACGCCTGGATCGCGCGCTGGAGGCGGCTCTCACGGGCCACGAGCGAGACGAGCTCGATCTCCGCGCCCGCGAGGTCGATGGTGGCCGGGGCACAGAACAGCCCTTCCACGTCCACCACCGGCTGGACGACCTCCAGCAGGGGCCGGCTGTCCACGAGCACGTCGTAGATGGACGGCACCTCGGCGTGATGGTCGATGCCCAGGGCCGTGGAGGCGTTGCCCTGCGGGTCGAGGTCGATCACGAGGACCCGCGCGCCGTGCAGGGCCAGGGAGGCCGCCAGGTTCACGGTCGTCGTGGTCTTGCCCACGCCGCCCTTCTGGTTCGCGACCACCATGATCCGGGTCTGCGCGGGCCGCGGCAGACGCGAACCCGACCGCCCGAGCGCCTCGACCGCCAGCTGGGCGGCACGACCGATGGGCGTGTCCTCGTTCTCGTCGTTGTCGACGAGGGGCGGAGGCGATGTTTCACGTGAAACATCCTCGCCCGGCGATTCAGAGCGGGGACCGGGGACCGGATCGGTCATCGGCCCCGCGAGGTTGGCGTCGGACCGCACGGTGTCACTCTCCTCGGCAGCGGGCTCGCGATGAACAGAGCCTGCCATGCCACCTGGCTCGTGAACCAGCGGGCCCCGTACTCCTGTGGATGAATCCACCGTTGTGGACAACTCCGTACCCCCCGCGTCATCGCGGTGACGGGGGGCCGCAGCAGCACGGCCGCGGCTGATGATTCCGTGCAGCAGAGAGCGACGTTTCACGTGAAACACGATGCCCGGACGGACTCTTCAGGCCTCTACGACACTCCGAAATCCGTACCTATAGGGCGCAACACCCGCGAGAACGGGAAGATCAACGACGCCGACGCACCCGGCTGACGCGCGCCGCCTTCGCCCGCTTGGCCGCGAACCTCACCCCACCGGGGCTCTCGCCGCACTCCACCCGGACCACCGTCGACAGGGGGTCGACGACGCCCTCGCCCACCTGGAGCACCGAGGTCTTCACCACACCGAGCTTGGTGAGCGCGACCTTCGCCGCCACCAGCTCCTCCTCCGCGGTGTCGCCCTTCAGCGCCAGCATCTCGCCGTAGGGACGCAGCAGCGGCACACCCCAGCCGGCCAGCCGGTCCAGCGGGGCCACCGCCCGGGCCGTCACCACGTGCACCGGCTGGAGCTTGCCGAGCATCTCCTCGGCGCGCCCGCGCACCACCGTGACGTGATCGAGCCCCAGCAGCTCCACGGCCTCCTGGAGGAAGTTCGTCCGGCGCAGCAGCGGCTCCAACAGCGTGATCTTCAGATCACGCCGGACCAGCGCCAACGGGATGCCGGGCAGACCGGCGCCCGAGCCCACGTCGCACACGGTGACGCCCTCGGGCACCACCTCCGAGAGCACCGCGCAGTTCAGCAGGTGCCGCTCCCAGAGGCGGGGCACCTCGCGCGGGCCGATCAGACCACGCTTGACCCCCGCGTCCGCAAGCAGCTCCGCGTACCGCACAGCTTCCGGGAAAAACTCACCGAACACCGCGCGCGCCTCTTCAGGCGCCGGGGGGAGCTCCGCTGCCTCCGTCACGGGGACCGTCCTTCCGTACAGAACCGCTAAAACCGTGTCGTTCCACTGTCAGGCTTACAAACATCGGCCCCGCCTGCGACACAGACGGGGCCGACCAATCAACGTTCCGGTCAGGCCGGGAGCACAACGACGAAGCGCTGCGGCTCCTCGCCCTCGGACTCGCTCTTCAGACCGGCGGCCGCCACGGCGTCGTGGACGACCTTGCGCTCGAACGGCGTCATCGGGGCGAGCTTCAGGGGCTCTCCCGAGGCCTTCACGTCCGCGGCGGCCTGCGCGCCCAGGGCCGCCAGCTCCTCGCGCTTCTTGGCGCGGAACCCGGCGATGTCGAGCATCAGCCGGCTGCGGTCCCCGGTCTCGCGGTGCACCGCGAGGCGGGTCAGCTCCTGGAGGGCCTCCAGGACCTCGCCGTCGCGGCCCACGAGCTTCTGCAGGTCGCGGCCGGCGGAGTCGCTGACGATCGACACCGCGGCACGGTCGGCCTCGACGTCCATGTCGATGTCGCCGTCCAGGTCGGCGATGTCCAGCAGACCCTCAAGGTAGTCGGCCGCGATCTCACCCTCCTGCTCGAGGCGGGTCAGGGTGTCGCCACTCTCAGCGGCGGCGGTGGTGGTGCCTTCCGTCACGGGAGGGACTCCTTCTTACTTCTTGGAGGGCTTGCTGGGGGGCGTCTGGCGCTTCGACTTCGTCTGCCGCTTGGGCTGCTGTCGCTTCGTGGCGACACCACCGCTCGCCGCGTCCGCGTCGGCGGTGGCTTCGGAACTCTTGATCACCGTGCCGTCCGCCTGGGCGGCCATGCCCTGCTTGGTCAGAGCGGTGATGAACTTGCGCTCGTTGTCGTTGCGGTCCGGGCCCTTGGCGACGATGGCCGCGACGATCTTCTTCTTGCTCCGGCCCTTGACGACACCGTGGGCGGTGACCTGCTTCAGCAGGCGGGTCAGGTACTGGTCCTGCGCCTTGCTGCCCGGAGTCGGGTTCTGGTTGATCACGTACATCTGCTGGCCCATGGTCCACACGTTGGTGGTCAGCCAGTAGACGAGGACACCCACGGGGAAGTTGATGCCCATGACGGCGAAGATCACCGGGAAGATGTACATCAGCATCTTCTGCTGCTGCATGAACGGCGTCTTCACCGAGAGGTCGACGTTCTTCTGCATCAGCTGGCGCTGCGTGTAGAACTGCGACAGCGACATCAGGACGATCATGACCGCGGTCACGATGCGGACGTCGGTGATCGAGGCGTTCAGGCTCGCGACCTTCTCGGCGCTGTCCGTGAACTTGGCGGCGAGAGGGGCACCGAAGATGTGGGCCTGACGGGCGCTCTCCAGCAGCGACTGGTTGATGACACCGATCGTCTGCCCGTTGGCGATGCTCGCGAGCACGTGGTAGAGCGCGAAGAAGAACGGGGACTGCGCCAGGATGGGAAGGCACGAGGAGAGCGGGTTGGTACCCGTCTCCTTGTACAGCTTCATCATCTCTTCGGACTGACGCTGCTTGTCGTTCTTGTAGCGCTCCTGGATCGCCTTCATCTTCGGCTGGAGCGCCTGCATGCCGCGCGTCGCCTTGATCTGCTTCACGAAGAGCGGGATCAGGCAGATACGGATCAGGATCACCAGGGACACGATGGACAGGCCCCAGGCCCATCCACTGTCCGCACCGAAGATCGCCCCGTACAGCTTGTGGAACTGGACGATGATCCACGACACGGGTGTGGTGATAAAGCTGAACAGACTGGCAATCGTGTCCACTAATCAGGCTCCTTGAGCATTGCGAGATCTACGCAACGCACTGCGCAGCTGCTCGTGCCAACGCGGGCGTTTCCGGGGTGGGACATGATCCACACCGCCCGGGGACCACGGATTGCACCGCAGGATCCGCCAGGCGGTCAGAACCGTCCCCTTCACCGCACCATGCCGGTCGATGGCCGTGAACCCGTAGTGCGAACACGACGGGTAATAGCGGCACACCGGCCCGAGCAGCGGACTGATGGTCCACTGGTACAGCTTGATCAAAGCGAGCAGCGGGTACTTCATCGAGCCACGCCTCCCAGCAGCCGCGCCAGGGCGGCATCCAGGTCACGGGCCAACTCGTCGACGCCGGCGTCACCCGCTCCGGGCAGAGCCCGCACCACCACCAGGCTACCGGCGGGCAGCAGAGCCAGCCGATCGCGCACGAGATGGCGCAGCCGGCGCTTGACCCGGTTACGGACGACGGCTATGCCGACGGCCTTGCTGACGACGAAACCCGCACGCGGCGAGGGAACTGTCTCCCCCGGCTCGTGCGGGTCCGTTGCACCGCTTGTACGTAGGTGGACGACGAGGAGCGGGCGTCCGGCCCGCCTGCCTCGGCGCACCGCGCTCGCGAAGTCCTCACGCCGCCTCAGCCGATTTTCGGGAGACAGCACGACGTCACGACCTGCGCGTTGGTTACGCGGAGAGGGCGGCGCGGCCCTTGCTGCGGCGGTTCGCCAGGATGGCGCGACCGGCACGGGTACGCATCCGCAGGCGGAAGCCGTGGGTCTTGGCACGACGGCGGTTGTTCGGCTGGAAGGTGCGCTTGCTCACTCGGGGGCTCCAGAGAATGAATCGTTGTGGCGGTACATCGCCTGGCTGTCACCGTGCGCCCACGAGGAACTCGCGTGTTCGCCCGAGTGGACACCGCTAAATGATCACAATCAGTGATCTTCGCCCATCGGTAGGCAGGCGGCAGCAGCCATCGACAACTCGACCTCGTTACGGTACGCGCGGCTACGCCATCCGGTCAAACCGAGCCCGCCTGGCCCCACACTGTGCACAGGCTGTGGACAACGACTTGAACCCTACCCACCGGCCTGACTACCGTTGCCTGATCCCTGTTTTTTGTCCCGACCGTCCCAAAGAACCACACATTCGTGGGACGGGACCTGTGAGAGAGCGTGCCCTGTGGCTGACGTACCCGCCGATCTTGCCGCAGTGTGGCCACGCGTGCTCGAGAAGCTGCTCGGCGAGGGTCAGCAAGGTATCGAGTCCAAGGACAAGCAGTGGGTCGAACGATGCCAGCCCCTGGCCCTGGTCGCCGACACCGCTCTGCTCGCCGTCCCCAATGAATGGGGCAAGCGGGTCCTCGAAGGCCGCCTGGCGCCGCTCATCAGCGACGCCCTCAGCCGGGAGTGCGGCCGGCCCATCCGGATCGCCATCACCGTCGACGACTCCGCCGGCGAGCCCGCGCCCGCCTCGCCGCCCTCCCCGGGCCGCGAGGGCTACGAGCCCTACGGCGGCCAGCGGCCCGGCGGTCACACCGGCCCCGGCGACGACCAGCTCCCCACCGCCCGGCCCGCCTACCCGGACTACCAGCAGCCGCGCCCCGAGCCCGGCGCCTGGCCCCGCGGCGGGCAGGACGACTACGGCTGGCAGCAGCCGCGCCTCGGCGGCTTCCCGGAGCGCGACCCGTACGCCTCCCCGCAGCCCGGCTACCTCCAGCAGCCCGACCCGGGCGGCTACGACCAGGGTTCCTACGAGCAGCAGCCGTACGAGCCGGGGAAGTACGAGCAGTCCCCGTACGAGCAGCAGAAGTACGAACCGCAGTCGTACGAGGAGCGGCCCTACGAGCAGCAGTCGTACGAGCAGCCGGCCGCGCGCCCGGCGCCCGGCCGGCCCGCGCCGCCGCCGGCCCCGTCCGGCGGTTCGACGTCGGGCCCGTTGGAGCCGACGGCCCGACTGAACCCGAAGTACCTCTTCGACACCTTCGTCATCGGTGCCTCCAACCGCTTCGCGCACGCCGCCGCGGTGGCCGTCGCCGAGGCGCCGGCGAAGGCGTACAACCCCCTCTTCGTCTACGGGGAGTCGGGACTCGGCAAGACGCACCTGCTGCACGCGATCGGGCACTACGCGCGGAGCCTCTACCCGGGCACCCGCGTGCGGTACGTGAGCTCAGAGGAGTTCACCAACGAGTTCATCAACTCCATCCGCGACGGCAAGGGCGACGCCTTCCGCAAGCGGTACCGCGAGATGGACATCCTGCTGGTCGACGACATCCAGTTCCTGGCGAGCAAGGAGTCGACGCAGGAGGAGTTCTTCCACACCTTCAACACGCTCCACAACGCCAACAAGCAGATCGTGCTGTCCTCCGACCGGCCGCCCAAGCAGCTCGTCACCCTGGAGGACCGGCTGCGCAACCGCTTCGAGTGGGGCCTGATCACCGACGTCCAGCCGCCCGAGCTGGAGACGCGCATCGCGATCCTGCGCAAGAAGGCCGTGCAGGAGCAGCTCAACGCCCCGCCGGAGGTACTGGAGTTCATCGCCTCCCGCATCTCGCGCAACATCCGCGAGCTGGAGGGCGCGCTGATCCGGGTCACGGCCTTCGCGAGCCTCAACCGGCAGCCTGTGGACCTCGGTCTGACCGAGGACGTCCTCAAGAACCTCATCCCGGGCGGGGAGGACACCGCGCCCGAGATCACGGCCTCCGACATCATGGCGGCCACCGCGGACTACTTCGGGCTGACCGTGGAGGACCTGTGCGGGTCCTCGCGCAGCCGGGTGCTGGTGACCGCCCGCCAGATCGCCATGTACCTGTGCCGTGAACTCACGGACCTGTCCCTGCCGAAGATCGGGGCCCAGTTCGGCGGGCGCGACCACACGACCGTCATGCACGCCGACCGCAAGATCCGCGCGCTGATGGCGGAACGACGCTCCATCTACAACCAGGTAACGGAACTCACGAACCGCATCAAGAACGGCTGAGGGCGGCCCCGGGCGGCCGTGCCGGGGCCTCGCACCCCCACCGCAAACCCCACCGCCAGGGCGCTTCCGGATCGAACCGGGGGCGCCCTTCTTCGTCCGCGCGCCCCCGCTCTGTTCGAATACGCCCCCTGGAGGGACGGTCATCCACAGATTGCTCGACTTTCTTCCGTCCACAGCCTGAGGACAGTTCTCCTCACCCACAATCTGTCCACAGGAGTGCAGGTTGAGCCACCATCAGGCCTGGTCACGAGCCTGGGGATTTGTGAACAAGCGCTGTCCACAGGCTGTGGACAGAAGTTTCGTCCACAGGCTCATCCACTCCTCTGTCCACCGCCGACCCACAGGTTCCCGCATCCTGTGCACAGGAACCGAGGGGTTCTCCACACCGTTGTCCACTGTTCGGCAACCTGGCCCCTCCTGTCACCGCCCCGAGTGAAAGGCGTCACACGGATGTCGACGTTTGCTCTGTGGACCGCTGGGGAAAAGCTGGGGACGCAGCTGTGGAGTACTCCGGGTCACCTGGGGACGGACTGTGCAGAACTTTCTGTTCTCCACAGACACCCCCTGTTGTCCACCGGTGCCGTACACAGGGTGTGGGGATAAAAAACGAGGGCTGACCTGCGAGAACGGGCTTATCCACCGTTTCCACAGGCCCTACTACTACCCCCATGGAGAGTTAGGCCGGTTTCGGTTTTCAAGCGGGTCCTGTGCACAACTCGTCGAGCGGCCGTCCCGACACCTCGCTCCCGACTTGACCGCCGGCCGCGACGAGTGTCGGCGCCGTACGTCAGACTGGTCCCCGGCATCGGTCGAGGCATCGACGAGCCGACGACGAAGGCCGGCAGACGAGCGAGCAACAGCAGGAGGCGGTTCCGGTGAAGATCCGGGTGGAGCGCGACGTACTCGCGGAGGCGGTGGCCTGGGCCGCACGCAGCCTCCCGGCCCGGCCGCCGGTGCCCGTGCTCGCGGGCCTGCTGCTGAAGGCCGAGGAGGGCACGCTGTCCCTCTCCGGCTTCGACTACGAGGTCTCGGCCCGCGTCTCCGTCGAGGCGGACGTCGAGGAGGACGGCACCGTCCTCGTCTCCGGCCGGCTCCTCGCCGACATCTGCCGCGCCCTCCCCAACCGCCCGGTGGAGATTTCCACAGACGGTGTACGGGCGACCGTGGTCTGTGGATCCTCGCGGTTCACGCTCCACACCCTGCCCGTGGAGGAGTACCCGGCGCTCCCGCAGATGCCGACCGCGACCGGCACCGTGCCCGGCGAGGTCTTCGCCTCCGCCGCCGCCCAGGTCGCCATCGCCGCCGGCCGCGACGACACGCTGCCCGTGCTGACCGGTGTCCGCATCGAGATCGAGGGCGACCGCGTCACCCTCGCCTCCACCGACCGCTACCGCTTCGCGGTCCGCGAGTTCCTGTGGAAGCCGGAGAACCCCGAGGCCTCGGCCGTGGCCCTGGTGCCCGCCAAGACCCTCCTGGACACCGCCAAGTCCCTGACCAGCGGTGACACCGTCACCCTGGCGCTCTCCGGCTCCGGCCAGGGCGAGGGCCTGATCGGTTTCGAGGGCGCCGGCCGGCGCACCACCACCCGCCTGCTCGAAGGCGACCTGCCGAAGTACCGCACGCTGTTCCCGACGGAGTTCAACTCCATCGCCGTGATCGAGACCGCCCCGTTCGTCGAGGCCGTCAAGCGCGTGGCCCTCGTCGCCGAGCGCAACACCCCGGTGCGGCTGAGCTTCGAGCAGGGCGTGCTGATCCTGGAGGCCGGTTCCTCCGACGACGCACAGGCTGTGGAACGTGTGGACGCCAAGCTGGAGGGCGACGACATCTCGATCGCCTTCAACCCCACCTTCCTGCTGGACGGCCTGAGCGCGATCGACTCCCCGGCCGCGCAGCTGTCCTTCACCACGTCCACGAAGCCCGCACTGCTCAGCGGTCGCCCGGCCGTCGACGCGGAGGCCGACGAGGCCTACAAGTACCTGATCATGCCGGTGCGCCTGTCCGGCTGACGCCGTCCACAGGTCTCGCGCTCTCCCGGTACGCCGGCGTACGGGCCCGGTCTCGCCGACGGTGAGACCGGGCCCGACCCGTTTGCCCCGGCCCGCGTGCCCGGTTTGTTCGCCCGGCCCCTCCGCAGGCTCCCGCCGCGACGCGGCGGCGCCCGTGGGGCCCCGCGCCACGGCCCGGCGTAGGCTCGGATCCGGTGGGCGACCCCGGGGACCACGAGAACCGGGCCGCCCCGGCAAAGACGGCCACAACGCTTAAGGAACCACCTGATGGAGCTTGGTCTCGTCGGTCTCGGCAAGATGGGCGGCAACATGCGCGAGCGCATCCGCCGCGCAGGCCACACCGTCATCGGATACGACCGCAACCCGGACCTCGCCGATGTCCACAGCCTCCGGGAACTTGTGGACAGCCTGCAGGCCCCCCGCGTGGTGTGGGTGATGGTCCCGGCAGGCGCGGCGACGCAGTCCACCGTCGACGAGCTGGCGGAGCTGCTGTCCCCCGGCGACATCGTCGTCGACGGCGGCAACTCCCGCTGGACCGACGACGAGAAGCACGCCGAGGAGCTGAAGGCCAAGGGCGTCGGCTTCGTCGACTGCGGTGTCTCCGGTGGCGTCTGGGGCCTGGAGAACGGCTACGCCCTCATGTACGGCGGCGACAAGGAGCACGTCGCGGCCGTCCAGCCGATCTTCGACGCCCTCAAGCCCGAGGGCGAGTTCGGCGCGGTGCACGCCGGCAAGGTCGGCGCGGGCCACTTCGCGAAGATGGTCCACAACGGCATCGAGTACGCCATGATGCAGGCCTACGCCGAGGGCTGGGAGCTGCTGGAGAAGGTGGACTCGGTCACCGACGTCCGCGAGGTCTTCCGGTCCTGGCAGGAAGGGACGGTCATCCGTTCCTGGCTGCTCGACCTCGCCGTGAACGCGCTGGACGAGGACGAGCACCTGGAGCAGCTGCGCGGCTACGCGCAGGACTCCGGCGAGGGCCGCTGGACGGTCGAGGCCGCGATCGACAACGCCGTGCCGCTGCCGGCGATCACGGCCTCGCTCTTCGCGCGCTTCGCGTCCCGCCAGGACGACTCCCCGCAGATGAAGATGATCGCCGCGCTGCGCAACCAGTTCGGCGGCCACGCGGTCGAGAAGAAGTAGCCCGCCCGGCGGCGGCGGGTGCGGCCCGCCGCCGCGCGGGGCGCCCGGGGAGCCGAAGGGCGCTCGGGGCGCCGTAGGACGAGCAACACCGCGGCGGTACGCAAGCGCCGCCGCACAGGAGCAGAGCAGCAGGAAGCCGGGGGAGGTCGGCGCCGCATGCACGTTTCGCATCTCTCTTTGGCCGACTTCCGCTCGTACGCCCGGGCCGAGGTTCCCCTCACCCCGGGCGTCACGGCCTTCGTGGGCCCCAACGGTCAGGGCAAGACGAACCTCGTCGAGGCCATCGGCTACCTGGCGAGCCTCGGCAGCCACCGGGTCTCCTCGGACGCCCCGCTCGTGCGGATGGGCGCGGACCGGGCGGTCATCCGCGCGGCCGTCACCCAGGGCGAGCGTCAGCAGCTCGTGGAGCTGGAGCTGAACCCGGGGCGGGCGAACCGGGCCCGGATCAACCGGTCCTCGCAGGTCAGGCCGCGGGACGTGCTGGGGATCGTACGGACCGTGCTGTTCGCGCCCGAGGACCTGGCCCTCGTCAAGGGCGATCCGGGCGAACGCCGGCGGTTCCTGGACGAGCTGGTGACGGCCCGCTCCCCACGGATGGCGGCCGTCCGCTCCGACTACGAGCGGGTCCTCAAACAGCGCAACACCCTGCTGAAGTCCGCGGCGATGGCCCGCCGGCACGGCGGGCGGTCCATGGACCTGTCCACCCTCGACGTGTGGGACCAGCACCTCGCGCGGGCCGGCGCCGAGCTCCTCGCGCAGCGGCTCGACCTGCTCGCCACCCTGCTCCCGCTCGCGGACAAGGCCTACGAGCAGCTCGCGCCCGGCGGCGGGCCGCTCGGCCTGGCGTACCGCTCCTCCGCCGGCGAACCCGTGGACAGTGGCGCGGCGCGCTCCCGCGAGGAGCTCTACGAGGTGCTGCTGGCGGCGCTCGCCGAGGTGCGCAAGCAGGAGATCGAACGCGGGGTGACGCTCGTGGGCCCGCACCGGGACGACGTGCTGCTGCGCCTGGGCGAGCTGCCCGCCAAGGGGTACGCGAGCCACGGCGAGTCCTGGTCGTACGCGCTGGCGCTGCGGCTGGCCTCGTACGAGCTGCTGCGCTCGGAGGGCGCGGAGCCGGTGCTGATCCTCGACGACGTCTTCGCCGAGCTGGACGCGCGCCGCCGGGAGCGGCTCGCGGAACTGGTGGCGGGGGGCGAGCAGGTGTTGGTGACGGCGGCTGTGGACGATGACGTTCCGGGCGTGCTGGCGGGGACGCGGTTCGGGGTGTCCGGCGGTGAGGTGACCCGGCTGTGAACGACGGCGAAGCGGGACGGGACGGACGCAGGGCCCCGGAGCCCTCCGGGGTGGACCTGGCGCGGCAGGCGCTGGCCGCCGCGCGGGAGCAGGCCCGGGCGCGGGGCAACGCGGTGGGCGGACGCAAGCGGCAGCAGCAGGGGCTGCGCTCGGGTGCCCGCGCGGACGGGCGCGATCCGATGCCGTTGATGGCGGCGCTGGACCGGCTGCGCACCGAGCGGGGCTGGGAGATGCCGATCGCGGTGGCCGGGGTGATGGAGCGGTGGGCGGAGATCGTCGGCCCGGAGATCGCCGCGCACTGCGTGCCGGAGAAGTACGAGGAGCGGGAGCTCCTGGTGCGGTGCGACTCCTCGGCGTGGGCGGCGCAGCTGAAGCTGTTGGCGCCGCAGCTGGTGGCCCGCCTGAACGCGGACCTGGGGCAGGGCACGGTCCGGCTGATCAAGGTGCAGGGTCCGGGCGGTCGCCCGAAGCGGTACGGGCCGTGGCGCGCGCCGGGCAGCACGGGCCCGGGGGACACGTACGGCTGACCCGTACGTCGGGGTCCCGGCGGGTGCGGGGCGGTGGCGGATCCCGTCACCGCGTCCGGGCGCCGGGCCGTGGGCCGTGCGCGGTGGGCCGGACCCCGTGGGGTGGGCGTGGGCCGGACTCCGTGGGGCGGTGCCCCCGTACGCCGTGACCCGTACGTCGCGTCGCCCCTCCGGGTCGGTGCGTGCCCGGACCGTACGCCGATCCACCCGTCGCCCGGCCCCGGCCCCGACCGCGTCGCCCGGCCGGCGCCGATCGGGGCGGCCGGTGGTCTTCGGCCGTGCGCCGGCCGCGGTCGGTGCTCCGGGCCGGGCGGGTGCCGGGTCCCGTGGGTCCCCTCCGTCCCACCCGTTCGTACGGGCTTGCGACGGGCGGGTTCCGCTTGTCCGCGTTCCGGGTGGAACCAGCCCCTCCGAATGAGCGTGGGACTCAGTGTCGGAGCGGGTCGGCGCGGGGTGCCCGGAGCCTTCGCGGCCGGTCGGCGGGAGGGTCGCCGCATTCCGGACCGCGGTGTTCGCGGGTGGTGTCCCTCACGGTAGCGACGGGTTGACAGCCCGAAGCGCTGGACGCCCGCGTGAGCCACTTTGAGCCCCTCCCCGGATATGGGGAGTCGGAGAGAGGAGGTTCAGGACGGCACATGCGGACTCAGGGGCCGGCAAACCCCCATTCATGTCAGTGGTACCGGTAGACTGGAGACAATCCCGCCCGATTAGCGGGGGGACACTCGACAACGCAGACAACGCAGATCGACGCGGCCGCTCCCGCCGGCGCACTCGCTGGTCCGGAGTACGGGCTGCGCTGTGCCAGAAAGGGCGCTTCGTGGCCGATTCCGGCGACTCCAACGAGAAGAATTACGACGCCAGTGCGATCCAGGTCCTCGAGGGCCTGGACGCGGTCCGCAAGCGGCCGGGTATGTACATCGGCTCCACGGGCGAGCGTGGTCTGCACCACCTCGTCTACGAGGTCGTCGACAACTCGGTCGACGAGGCGCTGGCCGGACACGCGGACACCATCGACGTGACGATCCTCGCCGACGGCGGGGTGCGCGTGGTCGACAACGGCCGCGGCATCCCGGTCGGCATCGTCCCGTCCGAGGGCAAGCCGGCCGTCGAGGTCGTCCTGACGGTCCTGCACGCGGGCGGCAAGTTCGGCGGCGGCGGCTACGCCGTCTCCGGTGGTCTGCACGGCGTCGGCGTCTCCGTCGTGAACGCCCTGTCGACCAAGGTCGCGGTCGAGGTCAAGACGGACGGCCACCGCTGGACCCAGGACTACAAGCTGGGCGTCCCCACGGCCCCGCTGGCCAAGAACGAGGAGACCGACGAGCACGGCACGTCGGTGACGTTCTGGGCCGACGGCGACATCTTCGAGACCACCGAGTACTCCTTCGAGACGCTCTCGCGGCGCTTCCAGGAGATGGCCTTCCTCAACAAGGGCCTGACCCTGACGCTGACCGACGAGCGCGAGTCGGCGAAGGCGACGGCCGGCGCCGACGACCCGGACGCGGACACGGCCGAGCCCCAGGCGCGCACCGTGAAGTACTACTACGAGGGCGGCATCGTCGACTTCGTGAAGTACCTCAACTCGCGCAAGGGCGAGCTGATCCACCCGACCGTCATCGACGTCGAGGCCGAGGACAAGGAGCGCATGCTCTCGGTCGAGATCGCGATGCAGTGGAACTCGCAGTACACCGAGGGCGTGTACTCCTTCGCGAACACGATCCACACGCACGAGGGCGGCACCCACGAAGAGGGCTTCCGCGCCGCGCTGACGGGTCTGGTCAACCGCTACGCGCGCGACAAGAAGCTGCTGCGGGAGAAGGACGACAACCTCGCCGGCGAGGACATCCGCGAGGGTCTGACGGCGATCATCTCGGTCAAGCTGGGCGAGCCCCAGTTCGAGGGCCAGACGAAGACCAAGCTGGGCAACACGGAGGCCAAGACCTTCGTGCAGAAGGTCGTCCACGAGCACCTCAACGACTGGTTCGACCGCAATCCGGTCGAGGCCGCGGACATCGTCCGCAAGTCGATCCAGGCCGCCACCGCGCGCGTCGCGGCCCGCAAGGCCCGCGACCTCACCCGCCGCAAGGGTCTGCTGGAGAGCGCCTCGCTCCCCGGCAAGCTGTCCGACTGCCAGTCGAACGACCCGACCAAGTGCGAGATCTTCATCGTCGAGGGCGACTCCGCCGGCGGTTCGGCCAAGTCCGGCCGCAACCCGATGTACCAGGCCATCCTGCCCATCCGCGGCAAGATCCTGAACGTCGAGAAGGCGCGCATCGACAAGATCCTCCAGAACACCGAGGTTCAGGCGCTCATCAGCGCCTTCGGCACGGGCGTGCACGAGGACTTCGACATCGAGAAGCTCCGCTATCACAAGATCATCCTGATGGCGGACGCCGACGTCGACGGCCAGCACATCAACACCCTGCTGCTGACCTTCCTGTTCCGCTTCATGCGTCCGCTGGTCGAGGCCGGCCACGTGTACCTGTCCCGCCCCCCGCTCTACAAGATCAAGTGGGGTCGCGACGACTTCGAGTACGCGTACTCGGACCGCGAGCGCGACGCCCTGGTGGAGCTCGGCAAGCAGAACGGCAAGCGCATCAAGGAAGACTCGATCCAGCGCTTCAAGGGTCTGGGCGAGATGAACGCCGAGGAACTGCGCGTCACCACCATGGACGTCGACCACCGCGTGCTCGGCCAGGTCACCCTCGACGACGCGGCGCAGGCCGACGACCTGTTCTCGGTGCTGATGGGTGAGGACGTCGAGGCCCGACGCTCCTTCATCCAGCGCAACGCCAAGGACGTCCGCTTCCTCGACATCTGAGTCGGCCCGACGCTGACCGCCCGAAAGGACTTCTGACCGGCAATGGCCGACGAAACCACCCCCACCGCAGAGAATCCCGCGGAGGAGCAGCCCGTGCTGCGCATCGAGCCCGTCGGGCTCGAGACGGAGATGCAGCGCTCCTACCTCGACTACGCGATGTCCGTCATCGTCTCGCGCGCGCTGCCCGACGTACGGGACGGCCTCAAGCCCGTCCACCGTCGTGTGCTGTACGCGATGTACGACGGCGGCTACCGGCCCGAGAAGGGCTTCTACAAGTGCGCCCGCGTCGTCGGTGACGTCATGGGCACGTACCACCCGCACGGCGACAGCTCCATCTACGACGCGCTGGTCCGTCTGGCCCAGCCGTGGTCGATGCGCATGCCGCTGGTGGACTCCAACGGCAACTTCGGCTCCCCGGGCAACGACCCGGCGGCCGCGATGCGCTACACCGAGTGCAAGCTCATGCCGCTGGCCATGGAGATGCTCCGGGACATCGACGAGGAGACCGTCGACTTCACGGACAACTACGACGGCCGCAACCAGGAGCCGACGGTCCTGCCGGCGCGCTTCCCGAACCTGCTGATCAACGGCTCCGCCGGCATCGCGGTCGGCATGGCGACCAACATCCCGCCGCACAACCTGCGCGAGGTCGCGGCCGGCGCCCAGTGGGCGCTGGAGCACCCGGAGGCCTCGCACGAGGAGCTGCTGGACGCGCTCCTGGAGCGCATCAAGGGCCCGGACTTCCCGACCGGCGCCCTGGTCGTGGGCCGCAAGGGCATCGAGGAGGCGTACCGCACCGGTCGCGGCTCCATCACGATGCGCGCCGTGGTCGAGGTCGAGGAGATCCAGAACCGCCAGTGCCTGGTGGTCACGGAACTCCCGTACCAGACCAACCCGGACAACCTGGCGCAGAAGATCGCCGACCTGGTGAAGGACGGGAAGATCGGCGGCATCGCCGACGTCCGTGACGAGACCTCCTCGCGCACCGGTCAGCGCCTGGTGATCGTGCTCAAGCGCGACGCCGTCGCCAAGGTCGTGCTGAACAACCTCTACAAGCACACCGACCTCCAGACGAACTTCGGCGCGAACATGCTGGCGCTGGTGGACGGGGTGCCGCGCACCCTGTCGATCGACGCGTTCATCCGCCACTGGGTGCAGCACCAGATCGAGGTCATCGTCCGGCGGACCAGGTTCCGTCTGCGCAAGGCCGAGGAGCGGGCGCACATCCTGCGCGGCCTGCTGAAGGCCCTGGACGCCATCGACGAGGTCATCGCCCTCATCCGGCGCAGCAACACCGTCGAGATCGCGCGCGAGGGCCTCATGGGCCTCCTGGAGATCGACGAGATCCAGGCCAACGCGATCCTGGAGATGCAGCTGCGGCGCCTGGCGGCCCTGGAGCGGCAGAAGATCGTCGCCGAGCACGACGAGCTCCAGGCGAAGATCAACGAGTACAACGCGATCCTGGCCTCGCCGGAGAAGCAGCGCTCGATCGTCAGCGAGGAACTGGCGGCGATCGTCGAGAAGTACGGCGACGACCGGCGTTCCAAGCTGGTGCCCTTCGACGGCGACATGTCCATGGAGGACCTGATCGCCGAAGAGGACATCGTCGTCACGATCACGCACGGCGGCTACGTCAAGCGGACCAAGACCGAGGACTACCGTTCGCAGAAGCGCGGCGGCAAGGGCGTGCGCGGCACGAAGCTGAAGCAGGACGACCTCGTCGACCACTTCTTCGTGTCCACGACCCACCACTGGCTGCTGTTCTTCACGAACAAGGGCCGCGTCTACCGTTCCAAGGCCTACGAGCTGCCGGACGCCGGTCGCGACGCCCGCGGGCAGCACGTCGCGAACCTGCTGGCCTTCCAGCCGGACGAGAAGATCGCGCAGATCCTCGCCATCCGCGACTACGAGGCGGCGCCCTACCTGATCCTGGCCACCAAGGGCGGCCTGGTGAAGAAGACGGCGCTCAAGGACTACGACTCGCCCCGATCGGGTGGCGTGATCGCCATCAACCTCCGGGAGACCGAGGCGGGCGGCGACGACGAGCTGATCGGCGCCGAGTTGGTGTCGGCCGAGGACGACCTGCTGCTCATCAGCAAGAAGGCGCAGTCGATCCGCTTCACGGCGACCGACGACGCGCTGCGTCCGATGGGACGCGCCACCTCGGGCGTGAAGGGCATGAGTTTCCGCGAAGGGGACGAGCTGCTTTCCATGAGCGTGGTGAGGCCGGGTACTTTCGTCTTCACCGCGACGGACGGTGGTTACGCCAAGCGGACGGCCGTGGACGAGTACCGCGTCCAGGGACGTGGTGGTCTGGGCATCAAGGCCGCCAAGATCGTGGAGGACCGCGGGTCGCTCGTCGGCGCGCTGGTGGTCGACGAGACGGACGAGATTCTCGCCATCACGCTCAGCGGTGGTGTGATCCGTACGCGCGTCAACGAAGTCAGGGAGACCGGCCGTGACACCATGGGCGTCCAGCTGATCAACCTGGGCAAGCGCGATGCCGTGGTCGGCATCGCTCGTAACGCCGAGGCCGGTCAGGAAGCTGACGAGGCCGACGAGATCGAGTCAGGGATCGAGGCCGGGGCAGCCGAAGGACAGGCCGCCGAGGCAGCCGAGGGCACGGAGTCCTCGGCAGGGGAGCACGAGGAGTAAGCGTGAGTGGAGCCACGGGCGCCGGACCGGCCAAGACTGGAGCGAACGGTGCCCGTGGCCCCGCCGCGGACTCCCAGGGGGGAACCGTGACGGACACCCGAGAACCGAAGCCCAAGTCCCAGGCGCAGGCGCCGGCGACGGACAAGTCGAAGTCCAAGTCGAAGCAGCCGGAGGCCGCGGCGCCCGCCGCCGCTGCCGCGGGCACCACGACGACCGCCGCCGCCGGTGGTGGTCAGGAGCGGGCCGCACAGCCCTACCAGCCCCCGCAGGCCTACACGGCCCCCAAGGGGCCGGGTGCGCAGCGGACGGCCCGTACGGGCGTCCGTACGGCCCCCAGGACGCGCAAGGCGCGGCTGCGGGTGGCCAAGGCCGACCCGTGGTCGGTGATGAAGGTCAGCTTCCTGCTGTCGATCGCGCTGGGCCTGTGCACGATCGTCGCCGCCGCGGTGCTGTGGATGGTCATGGACGCCATGGGCATCTTCTCGACGGTGGGCGGCACGATCAGCGAGGCCACCGGTTCGAACGAGAGCAACGGGTTCGACCTCCAGTCGTTCCTGTCGCTGCCGCGCGTCCTGATCTTCACGTCGGTGATCGCGGTCATCGACGTCGTCCTGATGACCGCGCTCGCGACGCTGGGCTCGTTCATCTACAACCTGTCGGCGGGATTCGTGGGCGGTGTGGAGCTCACGCTCGCCGAGGACGAGTGACCTGCGGGGACGCCCCGCGGGAAGCGATTTTGGCTCGACCGCGTCTGTGCGCTAATCTTCAGGAGTCAGCGCGCAGCGCGGATGGGGCTATAGCTCAGTTGGTTAGAGCGCATCCCTGATAAGGATGAGGCCACAGGTTCAAATCCTGTTAGCCCCACAGTGTCGAAGACCCCCAGGCCCACGGGCCTGGGGGTCTTCGCGTTGGGCCGCTCGGGGGGTTCCCAGGTAACCGATCGGTATCGGTCGGTGTGTATTGTTGGCCGCCAGAAGTCCCCAACGTCAACGAAAGACGAGGTCGCGCGGTGAAGAAGCTGCTCCTGGTCGCACTGGCCGCCATCGGCGGGCTCCTCGTGTACCGCCAGATCCAGGCGGATCGCGCCGAGCAGGACCTGTGGACGGAGGCAACCGACTCCGTGCCCTCTGGTTCCGGTGTGTGAGACCCACGATTGATCTCATGGAGCCCCGGTCGCCGCTGCGGCCGGGGCTTCGTGCTGCCCCGTGACGACAAGTTCCGTTATGCGAAGAGTTGGGTTGCACCAGCGAATTCGGGTGCCGAAGGCATCGCGTGCGGCTCGTGCGCGGCGGTCGCCGTACCGGGTCGCGGGGATGTCGCACCGGTCCGGTGGGCGCCGTTCGCCCCGGTAAGGGCTCCCCGCGCCCCTGTGGCGGCCTTGGGGCGGGTCTGGGTGTCCCGGGGCCGGAGCGGGTGCGCCACGGCGTCCCGCGGGGGCGCGGGGGCGCGGGGGCGTCTTCCGGGGCGGCGGGTCCGCCCCTGCGGCGGGTACGGGGCGACGGGTCCGACGGCGTACGGGTCGACGCCGAAGTCCGGTGCGGAGCGGCGCGGTTGCCCGGTACGGAGTGCCCGGCGCCCCGATGACGGGGCCGGGCCCCTCGCACGGCGCCCGCGCCGGCCGGCGAGGACCTCGGCCCCCGCCGTGCCCGCCCCCGTGTCAGTTCTGGTGGGCCTCGTAGTGGGCCACCGCTTCGGCGGTACGACCCGCGCCGTACACCCGGAGGAACTCGGCCAGTTCCGGATGGCCGGCGGCGAGGGTGTCCGCCGCGTCGATGATGTCGCCGGCCGCGGCGACCGAGCGCAGCAGCGACTGGATCTCCCGGACGACCCGCTTGACGGTGGGCGCGCCGGAACCGGTTCCGCCCTGGCCGTTGTTGCTGAGGACGGAGCCCCCCTGGGTGTTCTTGATCTCGTCCATCCGGTCGGCGGCCTCGGCGGCGCTGACGCTGCCGGCCGCGACCTGACCGGCCAGGTCCTGGAGCGCCTGGACCCGCTGCACCACGGCCGGGTTGCCGATCTTGGCCCGCTGTCCGCTCATCAGCTGGGACAGCATCGGTGCCGAGAGTCCGAGGACGGCGGCGAGGCGGGCCTGGTTCAGCCCGAGGTCGTCTATGAGTCGTCGGAACAGCGCGCCCAGCGGCTCCCCGTACCAACTGCGCTGAAGCTCACGGGCTCTGGCCGTGGCCTCCTGCTGTACTGCGTCCACTCTTGCTACTCCCCTTCGCTGGTGCGAACCTCGCGAGCATCTTACGGAGCGTGGTCGCGGAGGGGGAGTCCCTATCATTTTGCGGGATGAGGGGGTACACCGGGTACTCTGTCCTGCGGAACGGTCACTCCCCTGTGGGGAGGGGTCCTGTCCGGTTGCTCGGGGCCTTAGCTCAGTTGGTAGAGCGCTGCCTTTGCAAGGCAGATGTCAGGAGTTCGAATCTCCTAGGCTCCACTTTTCAAGACCCTCCTGACCTGCGAAAACGCGGTCCGGAGGGTCTTTTTTCGCGCTCCGCGCCGAGCCGGTACGGGGCGTGGGGCGGGCGTCGGGCGGAGCGCGGTCGCGCGGGTGGGCGCGGGGGTGCGCGTACGGGGTGGGTCGGGTCGCCGGGCGTCCGGTGGCCGGCGTCCGGTGCGCGTCCTGCGTGGTCCGTCGGCCGGGGCGGGGGCGCGGGGCCGGGGGTCGGTGACCAAGGCACCTCGCGGCCAGACAGCAACCTGCCAGGCACATCCCTTGGAGCGGCGCGGGCCTACCGCGCAGTATTTCGAGTGCGGCGGGGCCGAATTCACACCGGAACCCCGCAGCCAGAGAAACCAGTTCCACGGGGGAGTCGAAATGAAGTTTCTGATCCGCGTTGCCGCCGCCCTTTCCGCTGCCGTCGCCGTCGTGGCGCTGGGCACCACCGCCGCGAACGCCGCAGGGGAAACCGCGGCCGCTCCGGCGCCGGTCGCCAACGCCTCGGAAAGCCTCAACTGGGACTGACGCATCTCCTTGGAGAGCAAATAACAGACAGAACGGCCGGGTTGGAGTGAAATGAACGTCTTGGTGTGCCGGTGGGACCGGGTGACCCTCGAAGAGCTGCTCGACCGGGGGGCGTCCGTGACCCTGGTCTTCGACGAATGGGAGGCGGCCAACCGGGCGATCGACCCGGAGCTGATCGCCCGCGTGGACCGTCACTACGTGATCCGCAGCTTCGACGCGCTCGACGAGATGGCGCAGCTCGCCGTGGAGATCCGCTCCACCGGGGTCAAGATCGACCGGGTGCTGAGCCTCTCCGAGTTCAGCCAGTTCAGCGCCGCCTACCTGGCCACCCTGCTCGGTCTGCCGCAGCCGGCGATCGAGAAGTCCGTCCTGATGCGCGACAAGCGGGCCATGAAGGAGCGCGCCGCGCTGTCCGGGATCGCCTGCGCCCGCTACGTGTCCCTGTCCACGGCGGACGTCGAGGGCTCGGTGCGCCGGGTGGAGGAGGAGCTGGGCTTCCCGGTCATCGTGAAGCCGGCCGCGGGCCTCGGCTCGGTCGACACCGGCAAGGTGGAGGGGGCCGAGGAGCTGGCCGCGCTCCTGCGCCGGGCGGGTCGCGAGACCGTCGCGCAGTTCCTGCTCGCGGAGGAGCCGATCGACGGCGACGAGTACCACGTCGACGCCGTCTGGGAGGACGGCAAGGCGCAGATCCTGGGCGTCAGCCGCTACCTGAGGCCGCGCATGCTGGTGGAGACGCCGGGTCGGGACAACGGCTCGATCCTGCTGCCGCGCGAGCGCGAGGCCGCGCTGTACGCGGAGGTCGAGGAGCTGCACGAGCGGATCAACGCGGCGTTCGACATCACCGACGACATCACGCACCTGGAGCTCTTCCGCCGCGCCGACGGCCGGCTGTGGTTCTCCGAGATCGCCACCCGGTTCGCCGGCGGGGCCATCCCCGAGAGCTTCGGGCCGCTGGGCGCGGACCTGCGCCGGCTGTGGGTCGAGGCCATCATGGGCGCCGGGCGCGAGCCGCTGAAGCTCCAGGAGCCGCCGTACCCGTACGTGGGTTGGATCAACCTGGCCCCGGCCGAGGCGGGGACGATCCTGCGCGACCCCACCGACGAGGAGGTCAAGGCCTTCCCGTACGTCCTGGACGTGATCAGGTCGCGCTCGGTCGGCTTCGGCATCGGTGAGCTGCACCCCTCCGTGTGGTGCCTGCTGCTGGTGATCGGCGCCGACAGCGAGGAGCAGTTCCGGGAGCGGGCCGCCGAGCTGGAGGCCGCGCTGCTGCCGCTGTACGAGATGGGCGGCGGGGAGTGACGGCCGTCGCGGAGGCGCCGGCGACGGTGGCGAAGCTGGGCTTCGGGGCGCGTTTCACCGCGCACATGGTCCTCTCCCGCTGGTCGCAGGGCTCGGGTTGGACTCCGTCGGAGCTGGTGGAGCACCGCGCGCTGGAGCTGTCGCCGGCCGCGATGGCGCTGCACTACGGGCAGGCGATCTTCGAGGGGCTCAAGGCGTACCCGCGCCCGGGCGGCGCCCCGGCGTTGTTCCGGCCGGGGGTCAACGCCGAGCGCCTCAACCGCAGCGCGGCGCGCCTGGCGATGCCGGAGCTGCCGGTGGAGCTGTTCACCGAGGCCTGTGAGCGGCTGGTGCGGGCGGACGCGGCGGAGGTGCCGACCGGTCCGGGCCAGAGCCTGTACCTGCGGCCCTTCATGATCGCGGTGGAGCCGAGCCTGGGGGTGCGGCCCGCGTCGGAGTACCTCTTCGCGGTGATCGCCTCGCCCGTGGACTACTTCTTCGCCGACGGCTACCAGGCCATCGACGTGTGGTGTCCGCCGGACCAGATCCGGGCCGCCCCGGGCGGTACGGGCGCCGCCAAGTGCGCCGGCAACTACGCGGCGAGCCTGTCGGCCAAGGCGCAGGCGTTGGCGAACGGTTGCCACGAGGTGCTGTGGCTGGACGCGCAGGAGCACCGCTGGGTCGAGGAACTCGGCGCGATGAACTTCTTCGCCGTCACGCGCGACGGGGCGGGGGCGCCGCTGCTGGTCACGCCGGAGCTGTCCGGCACGATCCTGGCGGGCAACACCCGGGGCAGCCTCATCGAGCTGGCCGCCTCCCTCGGCATCCGTACCGTGCAGCGCAGGGTGGAGCTCGCCGAACTCACCGCGCCGGACGGACCGTTCGAGGAGGCCTTCGCCTGCGGTACCGCCGCCTCGGTGGTGCCGATCGGCGCGGTCACCGCCGCCGGGGGGCGGCAGGTGATCGGCGACGGTCTGCCGGGTTCCGTCACCACCCGACTGCGGGACGAATTGGCCGCGATCCAGTACGGGCACGGCCCCGACCGTTTCGGATGGATGCATTCCGTCTAGCCGCTTCCACATGCGGTGGAAAGGCCGTTGTCACCGGATTCCTCCGGTGGCAACGGCCTTTTCGCGTGCCCGCTTTCGGAAGGGCCGGGCAGGAGAATGCCAGGCATCCTCGTGCCGGCGGAAAGTGCTGAATCCGCGGGCCGTACCGGACAGGATGGAACCACCGAATCCCAGCAGGCCCGGGGGAATTGCCGCGGTGAGGTCTCGACTCCCGCCGGCGCCGGCCTGCTTCTGCCTCGGGCGCGCACCGCGCCACTTCCAAAGGGGAAAACATTGGCTACGCCCACGTACACGCACGGCGGCTGGCGTCCGTCCGCCGACCGCTTCCTGGAGATCGTCGACCAGCCGCTGTACCGCACGCTGGTGGACCTCCAGGACCTCGTGACGGTGCAGACGGCCGTCTTCTGGAGCGAGCGCGGGGTCAAGTCGGTCCACCTGCCGATCACGACCAACAGCATCTCCAGCCCGATGGGCCTGGGCAGTGACTCGCTGCCCGTCGAGATCGACCTCTTCGGCCAGCGCACCTTCCTCGCCGACTCGATGCAGTTCATGCTGGAGTACGGCTGCCGGCTGAGCCCGACGGGCAGCTGGTACCTGATGCCGAGCTTCCGCGGCGAGGACTGCGACGAGACCCACCTGAACCAGTTCTTCCACAGCGAGGCCGAGCTCCCGGGCGGGCTCGACGCGTGCATCGCGGCCGTCGACGACTACATGCGCGCCCTCGCCAAGGCCGTCCTGGACCGCTACGCCGACGACGTCCGCGCCATCGCGGGCACGACGGAGCACCTGGAGCAGATGGCCGCGCTGGGCTCCTTCCCGCGCATCACCTTCGAGGAGGCCGTGGCGCACCTGGGCGACGACGCGGACGCGGTCGAGGACCACGGCGGCTGGCGCACCCTGACCCGCCACGGCGAGCGCCGCCTGATGGCGGAGATCAGCCCCATCCTGTGGGTCACGCACTACGACCACCTGTCGGTGCCCTTCTACCAGGCCTACGGGGACGCCGAGGGCCGTACCGCCCTCAACGGCGACCTGCTGTTCGGCATCGGCGAGACGGTCGGCTGCGGCGAGCGCCACGTGGACGGCGAGCAGGCCCGCAAGGCGCTGGCCCACCACCAGGTGCCGGAGGAGGACTACGACTGGTACGTCCGCATGAAGGACGCGACCCCGCAGCACACCTCCGGTTTCGGTCTCGGCATCGAGCGCTGGCTGATGTGGGTGCTCCAGCAGAAGGACATCCGCGAGCTCCAGCTGGCGCCGCGCCTGAACGGGGTCACCGTGACCCCGTGACGCTCATCGCCGGGTCCCGTCCCCCGGGGCCCGGCGAGCCGTCACCGGCTCCTTCCCCGCCCGCGCCGCCCGCGCTGCCCGCGCTGCCCGCGCCGCCTGTTCGGCCTGCGCTGCCCGCTCTGCCTGCCCGGCTTCTCCGGGTCCTCCGGCTTCTGCGGCTTCTGCGGCTTCCACCCTCGCCACATCCGACCCACTGGACACACCATGCCCTTGCACACCGGCGCCCCCACGGCGACGGCCGAGACCGCGCTGGTCCGGCGTGAGTACGCCCCCGCGGGCCACTACATCCTCGAAGGCGCGGCGCTGGAGCGGTTGCGGGAATCGCAGCGGCTCGTCGAACGCCGGCTGGAGGCGGTGGCCGTACGGCGGACCCACCTGCCGGTGCTGGTGCCCCCGGTGCTGGTGTCGCCCGTGGAGGCCCTGCTGCGGCCCGACCTGCGCCGTACCGCGCTGACCACCCACGACTCCGAACGCCCCAAGGGCTGGTACCCGACGGCGGGTCTGTGCCTGCGCGGGCTGCCGCTCATCGCCAAGCAGCGCTTCAGCTGGCGGGAACTGCCGGTGGGCTACTGGACGGGCGGCCCCGCCGTCGCCCCCGTGGCGGGCGCGGGCCCCGACGCGGAGGACCTCGTGTGCGCGGACGGACTGCTGGCGCAGCCCGAGGAACGCCCCGTGGACCTCGTCCCGTTGATCACCGACCTGCTGCGGGAGCTGGACGTCCCCGCCGAGCCGGCCGCCGAACCCTGGGCGCTCCAGGGTGACGGGGCGTCGGTCTGGCGGCACGAGGGGCGGGTCACCGCCTCGCTCCAGGAGCTGCCCGCCGAGGCCGCCAAGCGCTACGGCGCCTGCTACATGGACGCGGACAACCGGCTCCGGCCGCTGGCCGTCTCCTTCTTCCACATCGCCCAGTTCGCGCTGCTGCGCGGGACGGAGGACGCCCGGTGAGCACCGCCTGGGCCGGGGACGCCGCCGCACTCCAGCGTTCCCACATCATCAACGCCAAGTACCCGGTCTCCGGGGCCAGCGGCTGGCTCCCGCACGGCCACGCGCTCTGCTCGAACGTCCTCGACGCCTTCCGCGCCCACTTCGCCTCCGGCGGGTACGGGGAACTGGGGCTGCCCTCGGCGGTGCCGTTGGCCTCCCTGGAACTCCAGGCCGGCTCGATCAAGAGCTTCCTGGACCGCGTCTACCTGCTGCGCGACCCCGACGGGCGGGACGAGCCCGTCGCCCTCGCCTCCACCATCGAGGCGCAGATCTCCACCGTGATGGCCGCCTGGCTGCGCGAGGGCCGCCGGGCCCCCTTCCGGGTCACCTCGGTGCGCACGGTCGGCCGCCACGAGGGCCACGGAATGCGGCCGCTGTGGATGGAGCGGTTCGTGTGGCCGTTCTTCGAGGCGCAGGCCGCCTTCACCGGCGACGGGGACGCCGAGGTGGCGTTCATGCTGCACGGGCCGGGCGCCGTCGCGGCCTCGTTCGGGCTGCCCACGGTCGCCGTCGAACGCCTCAAGGAGCCCGGCGCGGCCGGTGCCTACGCCGATCGCCGCCACGAGCTGGTCACGCTGCTGCCCGACGGCACCTCGACCACGCTCACCTCCGTCTACGAGCTCGGCACCCGCTTCAGCGAGACCTTCGGCGTGCGCGACGCCGACGGGGTCGCGCTGTCGATGCTCAACTTCGGTTTCTCCGCCCGCCTCGTGCTGGCGCTGCTGGTGCACGCGCACTCCGAGCCGGACCGGCCGGTGTACCACCCCTCGATCGCTCCCGTGCAGGTGGCCGTCGTACCCGCCGTCACCGAGGGCGCCGGGCGGGCCGCCGAGCTGGCCGCCCTGCTGGAGGGGGCCGGGATCCGGGCGCGGGTCTTCGACGACCACCGGGGCTACCGGGCCAGGGTCGGGCGGGCGCGCAGCCACGGGGCGCCGCTCCTGCTCACGGTGGAGGGGCCCGAGCGGGGCGGGGAGCTGCTGCTGGGCCGCGACGCCGGGCAGGGCGAGTCCGTCCGGCCCGACGGGGTGGCCGCGCTGGTCGACGTACGGCTGCGCGAGCTCGGGGAGCGCCTGGTGTGGGACCGGGCCGCGGAGCACCGGGCCCGGATCGCCGACCTCGACGGGTTCCCGTCGTCGCGGGCGGCGGCGGCGCTGCCGGGCGCGGCCCGGGTCCCGCTGTGCGCGGCGGACGACTGCGTCCGCGCGGCGCTCGGACACCAGGCCCTCGACGTGATCGGCCGGCCCACCGGTGAGAACGGTGCCGTGTGCGACGCGGCCGCCGCTCCCGCCCGCCCCTGCGCGCACTGCGCCCGCCCGACCGGCTCGTCGGTGCTGCTGGGACGCAAGTTCCGCGGCGAGAAGTGACGCCAGGAGACAGAGAGATGAATCGTTTCACCGAACAGGTCCTCACCACCGAGCGCCTCGTGCTGCGTCCCTTCGCCGAGCGCGACGTCCCCGCCGTCCGGGCGGCCTGCGACGACGCCACCACCCAGCGCTGGCTGCCGCTGCCGCGCCCCTACACCGAGGCGCACGCCCGCTGGTGGTGCACCGAGGGCGCCCCGGCGTCCCTGACCGGCGGCGACGGCATCCAGTTCGCCGCCGAGGACGCGCGGACCGGCGAACTGGTCGGCTGCTTCGGCCTGAAGTCCACGAACTGGACCGAACTGACCACCGAGATCGGCTACTGGACCGTCCCCGGGGCGCGCGGTCGCGGCTTCGCCCCCGAGGCCGTCCGCGCCGTCGCGCGGTGGGCCCTGACCGAGACCCCGGTGCGCCGGATCACCCTGCTGGCCGCCACCGGGAACACCGCCTCCCAGCGGGTGGCCCTGAAGTCCGGCTTCACCCGGGAGGGCGTGCTGCGCGGCGCGGGCACCACCCACGACGGGCGCGTCGACCACGTCGTCTTCGGCCTGATCCCCGGCGACCTGCCGGCGCCGGCCGCCGACGAGCCGCCCGCCGCCGAGGTACCGGTGGTGGGCGAGGGCGTACGCGACCGGGTGCGCGCCCTGCTCACCGCGGCGGCCACGGCCCCCGAGGGCGCCCGGACCGCGCTGATCAGCGCCCACGAGCACACCGGCGCCGAACTGATCTTCCACAGCGAGGAGTCCCAGCACACCTACCGCCAGTCGGTCGAGGAGCTGATGGAACTGCTGACCTCCCTCGGCCGGGACCTGCTGCCCGAGCCGCCGTCGGTCGTCGGCGCCCTGGTGCTGCCCATGCCGTACTACCGGCGCTTCAAGCCGGAGGGGACGCCCGTCGACCCCGACACGTGCGGCCGCGTCATCCGCCACCGCAACCTCGAACTCCTCGACGACTGCGCCCGTTTCCGCAAGGACAACCCGCCGGCCGCCGGCCTGCCCATGACCGCCCTGATGGCCGACCCCTTCCGGGACGCCGACGACTTCGCCGCGGACTACGAGGGCCGCCTCGACGAGGTGTTCGCCCTCAAGTGGCACCCGCCGGCCGCCGAGACCCCGATCTCCGAGTACGTCGCGCGCGGCTACCTGGACCTGGCCGCCCGCTGGGACGTGCCGACCGTCCTGCACTGCTCGCCCGAGGGCCGCCTCGGCGACCTCGCCGAGATCCGCGAACACGCCGTGCCCGCCGCCGTGCGGGCGGGCGCCCGGATCAGCCTCGCGCACCTCGGCTTCAACAACCCGGGCCTGGTCGACGTACTGGAACAGCCCGGGGTCCACGCCGATCTCGGGCCCTGGGAGGCCGTCTGCGAGCGGACCGTCGGCGACCCCGGACCGATCGACTCCGACATGCGCCTCGCCGCCCTGATCGCCGAGTGCGGCCCCCGCCTGATGTTCTCCCTGGACACGCCCTGGCACCTCCAGCCCTGGGACGACGGCCGGGTGCTGGGCGCCGGCACCTCCGAGGCCGTGCGCCGCATCCTCGGCTCGCTCGGACTGAGCGGCGCCGACGCGCGGGCCCTGCTCGCGGGCAACGCCCTGCGCTACCTGTTCGGGGCGGCGTGAGCACCGCCCCGGGATCGCCCGCCGGCGCGCTCCCGCCCCGCCTGGCACCCGGCTCCGTCGTCGGGGTCGTCGCCACCAGCGCCTACGCCGCCGGCCGCTTCCCGGAGCGCACCCGCCGGGCCGTCGCCGCGCTGGAGGCCGAACTGGACTGCACCGTCCGCTTCGCCCCCGAGGGCCGCTACGCCGGCTCCATCGCCGGAACCGGCCGCGAGCGGGCCCGCGCGCTCCTGGAGCTCTACGCGGACCCCGAGGTCGGCGCCGTGTTCACCACCATCGGCGGCAACAACTCCAACGACCTCCTCGAACACCTCGACCCGCTCGCCACGCTGCCGCCGAAGATCCTCGTCGGCTACAGCGACAACACCGCGCTGCTGCTCGGCTGCCAGGCCCTCACCGGCACCACCGTCTTCTACGGGCCCGCGCTGCTGCCGCAGTTCGGCGAATGGCCGCGCCCCCACGCCGAGACCACCGGCCACCTGCGGAGCACCCTGTCCGGCGCGTCCGCCCCGGGCGCGGCCTGGCCGCTGCCCGACTGGTGGACCCAGCCCGGCGGGGACTGGGCGGGCGCGGACGAGCAGGAGCGGCCCCGCTTCCCGGGAGCCCCGTACGTCCTGCGCCCCGGCACCGCCGAAGGCGTCCTGTTCGGCGGCAACGTCCCCACCCTCGGCTTCCTCGCCGGGACCCGTTGGCTGCGCCCCCCGGACGGGCCGCTCGTGCTGTGCCTGGAGGGCACCGCGGACGGCGCGGCCGTACCGGCGTTCCAGCGCAGCCTGACGCAGTTGCGCCACCTCGGCATCGCGGGGCGGGCCGCCGCCGTGCTCGTCGGCCGGACCCCGGGGGGCCCGTACGGCGCCGAGCACACCGAGGCGCTGCACCGGATCCTGCTCGACGCCTTCCCGTCGGACGTGCCGATCGTGCTGGACCTGCCCTTCGGGCACACCGACCCGATGCTCACCGTCCCGCTGGGCGCGAGCGCGCGCGTGGAGGCCCACGAGGGCCGGCCCGTCGTGCGGACGCTCACCGCCGCGGTCGGACCCGTCGCCGCCACCACCCCGCGGAAGGAGGGTCCGTCGTGTCCCTGCTGAAGGATCTGCGCGCCCTGCCGCGCCCGGCCAAGACGCTGCTCGCGCTCGGCGCGGCCAACAACGTCGGCTCGGGCCTGGTCCTGCCGTTCCTCGTCGTCTACATCCACCAGATCAACGGGCTCGGGCTGACCACCGCCATGCACGCCGTGTCGGTGACCTCCGTCGCCGTCATCCTGGGCGGGCTCCACGCCGGCCGGCTCGCCGACCGGATCGGCGCCCGGCGGGCCGCCGCCGCGCACATGCTGCTGAGCGCGGTCGGCGTCGCCGGTTACGCCTTCGCCTCCGAGGCCTGGCACTTCCTGCTCGCCGCGGCGGTGTGGGGCCTGGGCCTGGGAGGCTCGTCCGCGTGGAACACGCTGCTGGCCGGCTCGGTCCCGGCGGAGTCCCACCCGGTGGTCTTCGGGTCCAGCTTCACCCTGGCCAACGCGGCCATGGGCATCGGCGGCCTGCTGGGCGGCACGCTGGCGACCGTCTCGCACCCGCTGTCCTTCCGCCTGCTCTACGGGGCGGACGCGCTCAGCTACCTGGGGATCGCCGTCGCGATGTTCCTGCTGCGCGGCCTGGACGCGGCCGAACCGACCGCCTCCGGCGGCGGGCGCGGGGCCGGAGGCGCGGCCGGATACCGCAGGGTGCTGTCGAACGGGCCGTTCCTGCTGGTGATGGGGCTGGGCACCGCGCTCTACTTCGCCTCCTACGGCCAGCTGGAGGCGGGCCTGCCCGCCGTGGTGCTGACCAGCACCGACGTGGACTCCGGCGGACTCGCCGTGCTGTTCGCGGTGAACACGGCGGGCGTCATCGGGGCGCAGCTGGCGCTGCACGAGCTGATCAAGCGCTGGCGGCACACCCGGACCGTGGCCGTGGCGGCGCTCGCGTGGGCCCTGAACTGGGCGCTGGTGCTGTGCGCGGTGGCCGTGGACGGCCGGGGCGCGCAGCTCGGCGTGCTGATCGCCGCGATGGCGCTGTTCGCCGTCGCCGAGACCCTGTACGCGGCCGGCATGCCGTCGCTGGTGAACTCCCTGGCCGCGCCGGAACTGCGCGGACGCTTCAACGCCGCCTACGGGTCGGCCACTTCGGTGGGCTTCGTGACGGGTCCGCTGGCCGCGGGCGTGCTCGTGGCGGGCGGCTCGGGTCCGGCCTTCGTCGTGGGTCTGGCGGTGGTGTGCGCCCTGATCCCGCCGATCCTGCTGGCCGCGACCCCCCTCCTGCGCCGCGCGGAGGTCGCCGAGCCGGTCGCGGAGCGGGTCGCGGAGCCGGTCTCCGGGCCCGTCTCCGCGTCGGTTTCCGGTGCCGGTCAGGTTCCCGCGCCGGCCGCGGAACCGTCCCGCGACGGGTCCGATGCCGGTGCCCGCGCGTCGGCTCGTGCCGCGGCGGGATCCGCCGGGGCGGACGTGCCCGGCGCGGACGCGGACGCCGCGCCGCAAGCGGCGGGAGCCGGACGTGTCTGAGCTGCGCATCCACGAGTCGACCAGAGGAGTCGCCATGCTGTCCTCCAGCCAACTCCCCGCAGAGCTGCGGTGGTTCACGGGCACCGAGCCCGATGACGTCGTCACCCTCGGCTACCTCGCCACCGGCGCCGACCGCGTCGACCCGGACCGGCTCGCCGCCGCCCTGGCCGGACTCGCCGAGCGGCACCCCGCGCTGCGGGGCGGACGGGAACCGGAGGGCGTCGCCGTGCACGCCACCCCCGGCGAGGGCTGGGACGCCGTCGACCACGCGCTGAGCGCCGCCGAGTCCCGCTCCGGGCGCCCCTTCGACCTCGACGGCGGACCGCTGCTGCGGGCCGAGCTGTACCGCTGGACGCGGGGCGCGCTGCTCGTCGTCCAGGTGCACCGCTCGGCCGTCGACGGCCCCTCGGTGCCCGCGCTGGAGGCCGAACTGGAACGCCTCTACGACGCCGAGGCCGATCCCGGCGCCGCCGGCCCGGCCCCGTCGGGGACGGCCGCGGCAGGCGCGCCCGACCCCGACGGGGACGCGGCCCTGCGCGCCGCGTGGGCCGCGCACCTGGCCGGCGTCGGGGCGCTGACCTGGCCCGTGGCCCCGCCGGGGGTCGGCCCCGTACAGCGGCGGCTGCCCCTGGCCCGGCCGGTGCTCGACCGGCTCCTGGCCCGCTCCGGGGACCCCACCGCCACGCCCGCGCTCGCCCTGCTCGCGGTGTACGGGCTCGCCCTGGCCCGCTTCACCGGCCGGCGGGACTTCTGCGTGGGCCTGCCCGTGCCCGCCCGGCCCGGCGACGGGGCCGCCCCGCCGATCGGACCCCGGGCGGGGTTGGTCCCCGTACGGATCCGGACCGGCGCGGACGCGGGCCCGGCCGGGGCGGTGGCCGACTTCCGCCGCGTCCTCGGCTCCGCCGCCTTCGCCCTGCGCCACCAGCGGCTCGGCTACGCGGAGATCCGCGAGGCCTGCGCCACGGCCGCCCCCGGCCCCCTGGTGCGGACCCTCTTCTCGGACTGGCCGCGCTGCGCCTCGCGCTCCCTGCTCCTGGACGGCACCGCCTTCGCCCCCGCCCGACTCATCCCGCGCTCCAGCCCCTTCGACCTCACCGCCGAGACCGTCGACCCCGCCCACCCCGACGGGCGCCTGTACCTCGACCTGACCGCCGACCCGGCCGTCCTCGACGAGGGCGCCCTGCGCGCGCTGGGCGACGCGATCACCCGGACCGCCGACGAGATCGCCGGGCCCGACACCACCCAGGAGGTGCCCTAGATGACCACGACCACGACCACGACCACGACCGCGCCGGCCCTCCCCGTCGCGCCGGCCTTCGACCCCCGGGAGATCCTCTCCGCCGAGGTGGCCCTCGACCCGGCCGCCTTCTTCGCCCGGCTGCGCGCCCACGAGCCCGTCCACTGGAACGAGCCGACCCGCAGCTGGTACGTCACCCGGCACGCGGACGTCGAGGCGCTGCTGATGGAGAGCGCCCTGGGGGCCCGCGACAAGACCGAGATGCTCGCCGCGATGACCGGGGACATGCGGGCGGCGTTCGCGCCCGTCGAGGAGTTCCTCGGCAAGTGGCTGGTCTTCGCCGACCCGCCCTACCAGCTGAAGGCCCGCAAGGCGCTCCAGCGGGCGTTCACCCCGCGCAGCCTCGCCCCGTTCACCGACACCGTCCGGGTGGCGGCCGAGGAGGCCGCCGCCCGCCTGGAACCCGGCGAGGGCGACCTCTTCCGGCAGGTGGCGCGCCCGTACGCGCTCACCGCCATCTGCGCCTTCCTCGGCATCGAGGACGCCGAACGCGAGGACGTCCTGCGCTGGTCGGACGCCCTGATCGGCTACCTGAGCATGCCGGTGCTGGACAAGGGGACCGCGCTGGCCGCCGGCCGGGCCGTCCGCGAGCTGACCGCCTACGTGACCGGCACGGTGCTGCCCCGCGGCTCCGGCCCGATGGCCGCCCTGCTCGGCGGCCTGTACGCGGACGGCTCCCTGGACGACCGCGAGGTCACGGCCCTCTTCGCGCAGCTGCTGACGGGCGGCGCCGAACCGGTGGCCACCGCCGCCGCCGTCGGGATGGCCGAGCTGCTGGCCGACCCGGAACAGCACCGGGCGCTGCGCACGGGCGAGGTCCCGTACGCGGCGGCCGTGGAGGAGGCCCTGCGCCACTCCTCGCCGTTCCACTTCGCGCCCCGCACCGCCCTGCGGGACTTCGCGTACGCCGGTCACCGCATCGCGAAGGGGCAGCGGGTCGTGCTGGTCCTGGCGGCGGCCGACCGGGACCCGGAGGTCTTCGAGGACCCCGACCGCTTCGACGTGCGGCGGACCGGGGGCCGGCACGTGGCCTTCGGCCGGGGCGGCCACTTCTGCCTCGGCGCGGCCCTGGCCCGGATGGAGGTCGAGGCCCTGTTCCGGGCCCTGGACGCACGCCACCCGGGGCTGCGGGCCGGCACCCCGGCCCTGGTGCGCGAACCGGCCTTCGGGGTCACGTCCGTGTCGTCGATCCCCTGCCTGGTCTGACGGGGGCGCCCCCGAGACCCCCGGAGCCACGGCCCGCCGCGCCTGCCGCCCCGCTCCGCCCCGCCCCGCCCCCACGCTTCCGCAGTTCCGTACCGAGGTGATCCCGTGCAGTCCCAGCAGATCCGTTCCACCTTCATCGACTTCTTCACCGACCGCGGCCACGAGCACGTCCGCTCCAGCCCGCTGGTCCCCGACGACCCGACGCTCCTGCTCGCCAACGCGGGCATGAACCAGTTCAAGCCCTACTACCTGGGCGAGACCCCGCCGCCCTTCCCGCGCGCCGTCTCGGTGCAGAAGTGCGCCCGCACCTCCGACATCGAGAACGTGGGCCGCACCGCCCGCCACGGCACCTTCTTCGAGATGCTCGGCAACTTCTCCTTCGGCGACTACTTCAAGTCCGAGACCATCGCCTACGCCTACGAGCTGGTGACCAAGGGCTACGGCCTCGACCCCGAGCGGCTGTGGGCGACGGTCTACCTCGACGACGACGAGTCGATCCGCATGTGGGAGCGGGTGGGCATCCCCGCGGAGCGCGTCCAGCGGCTGGGCAAGGAGGACAACTTCTGGTCCATGGGCGTGCCCGGTCCCTGCGGCCCCAACTCCGAGCTGTACTACGACCGCGGCCCGGCCTTCGGCCCCGAGGGCGGCCCGGCCGTCAACGACGAGCGGTACATGGAGATCTGGAACCTGGTCTTCATGCAGTTCGGGCGCGGCGAGGGCGAGGGCAAGACCGACTACCCCATCCTCGGCGAACTGCCGATGAAGGGCATCGACACCGGCATGGGCCTGGAACGCCTCGCGGTGATCCTCCAGGACGTCGAGAACGTCTGCCAGACCGACCTGCTGGCCCCCACCCTGCACACCGTGCAGGAACTCGCGGGCCGCGGCTACCCGGGCAGCGGCGCCGAGAAGGTCTCCTTCCAGGTGGTCACCGAGCACGCCCGGGCGATGGCCTTCCTCATCGCCGACGGCGTCATGCCCTCCAACGAGGGCCGCGGCTACATCCTGCGCCGCCTGATGCGCCGTGCCGTGCGCCACGGACGCCTGCTGGGCGTCGAGGGCCCGCTGCTGCCGGCCGTCACCGGCAGCGTGATCGCGAACCTCGGCACCGCCTGGCCCGAACTGGTCGAGCACGCCCACCTGATCGAGCAGGTCACCCACGCCGAGGAGGAGTCCTTCGGCCGCACCCTGCGCCAGGGCGCCAAGCTGCTGGACGCCGCCGTGCGCCGTGCCAAGGAGCAGGACGCGGGAACCCTCTCGGGCGAGACCGCCTTCGAGCTCCACGACACCTTCGGCTTCCCCGTCGAGCTGACGCTGGAGGCCGCGCACGACGCCGGCCTGGACGTCGACGAGGACCGCTTCGCCGCCCTCCTCACCGCCCAGCAGCAGCGCGCCAAGAGCGGCGGCAAGGCCAAGACGGCCGCCGCCCTGCGCCGCCAGGAGGCGTACCGCGACCTGGTGGCCCGGCACGGGCGCACCGACTTCCTCGGCTACGAGCGGCTCAGCGCCGAGTCCACCGTCCTGGCCCTCCTCGACGAGGGCGAGCCGGTGGCCGCCGCGGGCGCGGGCCGGCAGGTCGAACTGGTCCTGGCGGCCACCCCGTTCTACGCCGAGGGCGGCGGCCAGGTCGGCGACACCGGCGTGCTGCGCACGGCGGGCGGCGCGGTCCTGGAGATCACCGACACCCGGCGGGGGCTGCCCGGCTTCCACGTCCACACCGCCCGGGTGACCGAGGGGGAGATCCGCGCCGGGGAGGCGGCCGAGGCGGTCGTCGACGCCCGCCGCCGGGCCGCGGTGGCCCGCTCGCACTCCGCCACGCACGTGCTGCACGCCGTCGTCCGCGAACTCCTCGGCAACCACGCCGCGCAGCACGGTTCGCTGGTCGACGACGGCCGGCTGCGCTTCGACTTCGTGCACTTCTCCGCCCTGTCGGCCGGGCAGTTGGGCGAGCTGGAGGCCCGCGTCAACGAGCGGCTGCTGGCCGACCCCGAGGTGCGGGTCTGGTACGCCGACCGGGCGGAGGCCGAACAGGCGGGCGCGCTGGCCCTGTTCGGGGAGAAGTACGAGGAAACGGTCCGCATCGTCGACATCGGCGACTTCTCGCGCGAGCTGTGCGGCGGCACCCACGTGACGCACGGCTCGCAGGTCGGCGGGCTGCGCATCGCGGGCGAGTCCTCCGTGGGCTCCAACCTGCGCCGCATCGAGGCCTGGACGGGGCACGAGGCGCTGCTGTCCGCCGACCGCGAGCGCACCCTGCTGCGGGAGCTGTCGGGGCTGCTCGGGGCCCGTCCCGAGGACGCCGCCGAGGCCCTGCGCAAGCGGCTGGACCTGCTGGCGAACGCCCAGGCCGACGTGGAACGGATGCGCAGCGCCGAGCTGGCGGCGCTGGCCGGCACGCTCGCGGAGAAGGCCGAGGCGATGCCGGGCGGCATGCTGGTGGCCACCCGGGTCGACGGGGTGGACGCGCAGGAGCTGCGCCGACTGGCCTCCACCGTGGCCCAGCGGCTGGCCTCGGGCGTCGGGGTGGTCGTGCTGGGCACCCCGCACGAGGGCAAGGCCCTGCTGGCGTCCGCGGTGGGCAGCCGGCTGCGCGAGCAGGGCATCGAGGCCCGCGAGGTGCTGGCCGAGGCGGCCGCCGCGATCGGCGGCGGCGCGGGCGGCAAGGGGGCCCTGGCCAGCGCGGGCGGCCGGCACGTCGAGAAGCTGGGCGACGCCCTGTCGCTGGCGCGGGCGAGCGCGGCCGGTGTCCTGAGCCGGAGCGCGCGGTGACGGCCCCGGCCGGGCCGGCGACCCTGACCCGGCCGGTCCCCGCGGCGGTGGAGCGTACGAGCGCCCCGGTGGGTTCCGTGGACGTGCACCGGACGCTGGCGGCGCTGTTCCGCGCCGCCGGCGCGCGGCACCGGTTCATCGCGCACCCGCCGGAGGGGCGGACGGACGTGGCGAGCGCGCTGCGCGGCCACCCCCTGGACCGGGCCGCCAAGTCGATCGTGCTGCGGGTGGCCCTCGGCAAGCGGAGCCGGCGCTACGTGCTCGCCGTCGTGCCGGGCGACCGCAGGGTGGACCTGGCCGCCGTCGCCGAGCTGATGGGCGGCACCGAGGCCTCGTTCGCGGTGCGGGAGGTGGCGGAGCGGTTGACAGGCTGCGTCAGCGGCTCCATCGTCCCCTTCGCGCTGGGCCCGGAGGCCGCCGGGCTGGAGGTCCTCGTGGACGAGGAGCTGACCGGGCGGCCGACGGTGTACTTCAACACCGGACGGCTCGACATGTCGGTGGAGCTGGCGGTGGCCGACTACCTGGAGCTGGCCCGCCCGGCGGTGGCCCGGATCGCGCGGTGAGCCGCCGTCACAGCCAGCCCCGCTCGGTGGCCCGGACGCCCGCCTCGAACCGGCTGCGGGCGTCCAGGCGGGTCATGATGTCGGACATCAGCCGCCGGACGCTGCGCACGGAGATGGCCAGTTGCTTGCCCGCGGCCTCGTCGGTCATGCCGGAGGCCAGCAGGCGCAGCAGTTCCCGTTCCTGGGGGCTGAGGCCGAGGTCGTCGGGGACCTCGGCGGTGCCGAGCGGGCGGGCCGCGTCCCAGATCTTCGCGAAGAGGGCGAGCAGGGCCACCACCACGCTCGGCTCGCGGACCACCAGCGCGCCCTTGCCCGAGTTGTCGGGGTCGAGGGGGAGGACGGCGGTGCGCCGGTCGACCAGGATGGTGCGCATCGGCAGGACCGGATGGGTGCGCACCTCGCCGCCACACGAATTGAGCCAGGCCGCGTAGCGGCGGGTCGCGGGATGGTTCCGGACGCTGTCGAGATAAACGGTGCGGATGTCGACTCCGCGCTTCGCGAGTTTCTCGTCGAGGGCTTTGCTGGCGGTCATGCTGTCGGCCGTGAGCGAGGCCTTGGGGATCAGCGCGAGGACTTCCGAAGAGGCCTCTTCGGAAATCTCCTCCAGATAGTTCCGCACCGAATCCATGCCGTGCAGGTACTCGATGCTGCCGCCGTTCCCGCCCTGGGTCCGGTCGAATTCGGCGAATTCCGCGACGAGGTCGGCCATGGCGGCGCGGCCTTCTTCGAGCCGCTGCTGGCGTTCCAGGATTTCCTTCTGCTGGGTGGAGATCAGACCGGCGAGGGCGACGCTGGGCTTGACCGGGACGATCGTTCCCGGCTCCTCCCAGGAGGGGCGGACCAGAGCGGATCCGGCGAGCTCGTCGAGGCCCTCCCGGACCTCCATTTCGGTCATGCCGAGTTCTCCGGCCAGGTCGGCGACACCCGACTGGTGGTTCCTGATCATGGCCCGGTACACCGCCTCGGCCCGTTCGCCGATGCCGAGGCAGGCGAGCGAGGAGTCCGAAGTCCCCTTGGCGCCCAGAGATCCAGTCATATCGCCCCGTCCTTGACCCGCCCGCGAGAATCACGAGGGATATCGCCGTGTATGCAACCCTGCTGAAACTGGAGGGTGACGTGCGGAACCTGCACGACGCGGTCCGGCGCATCCGGGAAATGACATCGAGGGTCGACGTCGGAGAGAATTTGCAGCACACCACCGCCTCCCCCGTGGTCGGCGGGTTCGACGTCGTGCTCTTCTTCAATTCGCCGGACCTGGACGAAGCGTTGCGGCAGACCCGTCACATCGTCGAGGCAATTCACGAGGAACTGCCCCCCTCCGAGGATCGCTGGAGATTGTACTCTTCGGTGGCTGAAATCCGTCCGCCGGCCGTGTGGTGAGGGTCACCCGGAGTCGGGGTTTACCCCTCGGAACGTCCCCCGTTCGGCCGTGTCGTGGGGACGGGTGGGGGTGGGTGGACGACAGTGGAGGAGGCACACCAGTGCGGGGGCGACATCACGCCGGAGGCGTACTGACATGGGACTCTTCGATTTCCTGAAGTCCGAGAAGAAGAAGGAACACGAGGCCGCCGAGAAGGCTGCTGAGCAGGTCGAGCAGCAGGGCCGGGCGGCGCCCGCCGCGCCGAACGCGCCCGTGGACATCGGCGGAAAGTACGTCGACGCCGCCGCGGCCACGAAGGCCGCCGCGGAGCGGATGGCGGCGACCGCCCCGCCGAAGCCGGCGCCGGTCCCCCCGAAGGCGGCGCCGGTCCCCCCGAAGCCCCAGGACAGGCCCGTGGCGGGGCGGGCGCCGGGGGCCGCGACGCCGACGCCCTCGTCGGCCGCGCACAAGGCCGTCCCGGTGCCGCCGACCCCGAGGCCGACGCCGACGCCGAAGCCGGCCGCGGCCGCCAAGAAGCGTACGTACACGGTCAGGTCCGGGGACTCGCTGTCGGCGATCGCCCGCCGCGAGCTGGGCAACGAGGGCCGCTGGCGGGAGCTGTACGCCATGAACCGGGGCGTCGTCGGATCCAACCCCGACCTGATCCGTCCGGGCATGGTGCTGACCCTGCCCCAGTAGGGGCCCCGAGCAGAGGCGGTGCCCCGGTAGAGACGGTGAGGGCCCGGATCCACACGATGCCGTGGATCCGGGCCCTCACCGTTTCGCGCCGCTCACCTCGAAGGGCTTCTACCGTCGGACGGACGTCAGAGCTTCTTGTCCTCGGCGGACTGCTCGCGCTCCTTCTCCGCCAGTTCGTCGTCGAAGCTCGCCGGCTGCGACTCGCGCGACGACGGCTCGGTCGCGGCCGGGGGCTCGACCAGCCAGTCCGGGTTCGACTGCTGGTCCCACCACTTCCACGCCGCGAAGGCGGCCCCCGCCAGGAGTCCGACCAGGGCCGCGCCCTTGAGCACGCGGCCCGCGCGGGCCCGCCGCTCGTGGCGGCGCACCAGTCGGTGCACCTCCTTCGCCGACACCTGGCCGCGCAGCGCCGCCAGGGCCGCCGTCGACCGGGACGCGGCCTCCTCGGCGACCGGGGTCGCCGCGGCGATGGCGCTCTCGATGCGCGGCTGCGTGTAGTCGGCGGCGTGCCGCGCGGCGGCGCAGGTCTTGCGGTAGGCCTGGGTCGCGGCGCGGTCCACGTTCGGCGGGACGTGCGTACGGGCCGCCCTCATCCGGGGATGGAGGTGGGCGTCGTAGGCCGTGCGGGCCTGCCGGGACGCCTCCTCGGCCATGTGCGAGATCTTGGGCGCCAGCAGCTCGTTCGCCTCGTGCGCGTAGTGCGTCGCGGCGTCCTTGGCGGTCTCCGCGTAGGGCGCCACCACTTCCGCCGCGTGCCTCACGGTGTCCCGGGCGCTCTCGGCGGCCAGGCGCACGCTGTCCTTGCGGGTCACAGGATCCTCCTCCTCGGTGGCGGACACAGTTCACCTTTCCACCCTTTGTCGGATCATGCCTGCCATAGCGCCGCCCGGCATGCGTGACAGGGCAGAAGAGTGGACGATTTCCGTGCGGTACCGCCCTGCGTGGGAGGATCTGGACCGACAGTGATGACTATGGAAGGCAGACCCGTGGCCGAGAAGCTCTACGCCACCCTGAAGACCAACCACGGCGACATCGAGATCGAGCTGCTGGAGAACTTCGCCCCGAAGACCGTCCGCAACTTCGTGGAGCTGGCCACCGGCGCCCGCGAGTGGACGCGTCCCACGGACGGCCAGAAGACCACGGCCCCGCTCTACGACGGCACCGTCTTCCACCGCGTCATCAGCGGCTTCATGATCCAGGGCGGCGACCCCCTCGGCAACGGCACCGGCGGCCCCGGCTACGCCTTCGCCGACGAGTTCCACCCCGACCTGGCCTTCACCAAGCCCTACCTGCTCGCCATGGCCAACGCCGGCCCGGGCACCAACGGCTCCCAGTTCTTCATCACCGTCGCCCCCACCGCCTGGCTGACCCGCAAGCACACGATCTTCGGCGAGGTCACCTCGCTCGCGAGCCGGACCGTCGTCAACGAGATCGCCTCCGCCTCGACCAACCCGCGCACCGAGCGGCCCCTGGAGGACGTGATCATCCAGTCGGTCTCCGTCGAGCGGCGCTGACGCGGGGAACCTTTGTGCCCCGCCCGTCCGTCCTGGTTACGTATCCGTCCTGGTTACGCACCGGACCGGCGGGGCGTGCGCCCCGCACCGCGCCGTCGAACGAGGGGACCGATGGACACCGACCGTCTGCCGGGCTGCTACCGCCACCCGGACCGCGACACGGGAATCCGCTGTACGCGCTGTGAGCGGCCGATCTGCCCGGAGTGCATGATCAGCGCCTCGGTGGGCTTCCAGTGCCCCGAGTGCGTCCGGGAGGGCTCGGGAACCGGGCACGCCGCGAGCGCCAACGCCCCGCGCACGCTCGCGGGCGGCCTCGTCTCGGCCGACCCTCAGCTCGTCACCAAGATCCTGATCGGGCTGAACGTCGCCGTGTTCCTCGCGGCGTACGCGATGCCGGGGCTGGCGGTGCAGCTGGAGCTGCTCGGCCGCTACGTCCAGTACTACGGGGCGCCCGTCGAGGGCGTGTCCACCGGCCAGTACCACCGGCTGCTGACCTCGGTGTTCCTGCACGTCGAGTGGTGGCACATCTTCGGCAACATGCTGGCCCTGTGGGTGATCGGCGGCCCGCTGGAGGCGGCCCTCGGCCGCGCCCGCTACCTGGCCCTCTACCTGCTGTCGGGCCTGGGCGGCAGCGCCCTCGTCTACCTGCTGACCGCGCCGAACACCCCGACGCTCGGCGCCTCGGGCGCCATCTGCGGGCTGCTGGGCGCCACCGTGGTCCTGGCCCGCCGGATGCGCTGGGAGATGCGGCCCGTCCTGGTCACGCTGGGGCTGATGCTGCTGGTGACCTTCGTGCCCTTCGGCGGCAGCTGGTCGGTGTCCTGGCAGGCCCACATCGGTGGTCTGGTGACGGGCGCCCTCATCGCACTGGGCTTCTTCGCGCAGACCGCCGGCAGGAAGCGCACACTGGTCCAGGTGGGTACCTGTGTGGTGGTGTTCCTGCTGGCGGCGGCGGTGATCCTGGTGCGGACGGCCGAACTCACCTGATCACACCGGCGTCAACTCTCCACAGAGTTATCCACAGATCTTCTGTCTTTTCCTCAGGTGTGGATGACGCTGTGGATAACTCCTGGGGAGAGCTTGCGCCGCTGCTGTGGAGGCACTACTTCCACTGTGTGGAGACGCCGAAGCCGGCCGCGATGAACCCGAAACCGACGACGATGTTCCAGTTGCCCAGCGCCTCGACGGGCAGCTGGGTGTCGGTCACGTAGAAGACGACGATCCACGCCAGACCGATGAGGAAGAAGGCGAGCATGACCGGGGCGACCCAGCTGCGGCTCGTCAGCCTGATCGACTGAGGCTGCTTCGCCGGCGGCGGCGTGTAGTCGTCCTTCTTGCGGATACGTGACTTCGGCACGAGGGGCTCTCCTGTCGATGCGCTGGGGGACCTTGCCTGCCCCGGGCGTCCGTTAGCGTAGTGGACCTGTGGCGTTGAAGGAGAAGGGTACGTTGAGCAATTCCGACGACTCCTCCGCGGGTCCCCGTCGCCGGGCCAGGCCGGTCCGGTTGCTGACGGCCGCCGTGTTCGCCCTCGCGGGCCTCATCTTCGTCACCAGCTTCAACACCTCCAAGGGTACGAACATCCGGACGGACGCCTCGCTCCTGAAGCTGTCCGACCTCATCCACGAGCGCAGCGCCGACAACGCCGAGCTGGAGAAGAGCGCCGCGGTCCTGCGCCGGCAGGTGGACGCCCTCGCCGACCGCGACGACCGCAGCACCAAGGCCGAGGACGCCCGTCTGGCCGCCCTGCGTACAGCCTCCGGCACCGAGGAACTCTCCGGCAAGGGCCTGACCGTCACCCTCAACGACGCCCCGCCGAACGCCACGGCCCGCGTCCCCGGCGTGCCCGAACCGCAGCCCAACGACCTGGTGATCCACCAGCAGGACCTCCAGGCCGTCGTGAACGCCCTGTGGCAGGGCGGAGCCCAGGGCATCGAGGTCATGGGCCAGCGGCTGATCTCCACCAGCGCCGTGCGCTGCGTGGGCAACACCCTGATCCTCCAGGGCCGCGTCTACTCGCCCCCCTACACGGTCTCGGCGGTCGGCGACCCGGGCGCGCTGCGCAAGGCCCTCGACGCCTCGCCCGCCCTCCAGAACTACCAGCTGTACGTCAACGCCTACGGACTCGGCTGGAAAGTCGACGAGCACAAGAGGCTGACACTCCCCGGCTACTCCGGCACAGTGGACCTCCACTATGCGAAGCCGCTGGAGCCCGCCGCGTCCTGACGTCGTACTGCGCCTGGTGGTGCGCACGCTCAGCGAGGTCTGCCTGACGGCGGGGACGCTCATCGTGCTGTTCGTGGCCTACGTGCTGCTGTGGACCGGCGTGAAGGCCGACCGGGCCATGGAGGACGAGCGGGACCGGCTGCGCGACCGCTGGGCCGCGGGGGCCCCCGCGGCGGCCCCCACCGCGGCCCCCGACACCGCGACCGCCCCGGCCCCCGCGCCCCCGCCCGCCGGCCGGCCCTTCGCCGAGATGTACGTCCCGCGCTTCGGGGCGGACTGGAGCAAACCCGTCCTGGAGGGCACCGACCCCGAACTCCTGAAGAAGGGCCTCGGCCACTACCCGGGCACCGCCGGCCCCGGGGGCAACGGGAACTTCGCCGTCGCCGGCCACCGGCGCACGTACGGGGACCCCTTCAAGGACATCCCCCGGCTGCGTCCCGGGGACACCGTGATCGTCCGCGACGCCACCGACTGGTACACGTACACCGTCCGGGCCGAGCCGCTGCGCACCCTGCCCACCGAGGTCGGGGTGGTCGACCCGGTACCCCGCCGGTCCCCCTTCACCACCCCCGGCAAGTACCTGACGCTGACCACCTGCGATCCCGAATGGGGCCACAGCCACCGCCTGGTCGTCTGGGCCGAACTGACCGGAACCCGACCCGCCGAACCGGGCCGGACGGAGGGATTGCCCAGGTGACCCACCCCGCGAGGCCGCTGCCTTTAGGCTGTTGCGGTACCGCCCCCCGCGGTGCGAGGAACGATCGTGGACGAAGAGGGAAACGGACGCAATGTACGGCTGGATCTGGCGGCACCTGCCGGGAAACGCGTGGGTACGCGCGCTGATCTCTCTCGTACTGGTCCTGGCGGTGGTGTTCGTGCTGTTCCAGTACGTCTTCCCGTGGGCCGAGCCGCTCCTCCCCTTCAACGACGTGACGGTGGACGAGGGATCGGGAGCCACTCCGTGAGCGCGCGCATTCTGGTTGTCGACAACTACGACAGCTTTGTCTTCAATCTGGTCCAGTACCTCTACCAGCTCGGCGCCGAATGCGAGGTGCTGCGCAACGACGAGGTCGAACTCGCCCACGCCCAGGACGGCTTCGACGGCGTCCTGCTCTCGCCGGGACCCGGCACGCCGGAGGAGGCGGGCGTCTGCGTCGACATGGTCCGCCACTGCGCGAAGACGGGAGTCCCCGTCTTCGGGGTCTGCCTCGGCATGCAGTCGATGGCGGTGGCCTACGGCGGCGTCGTGGACCGGGCCCCCGAGCTGCTCCACGGCAAGACCTCGCCGGTGGTCCACGAGGGCCTCGGGGTCTTCGCCGGCCTGCCCTCGCCCTTCACCGCCACCCGCTACCACTCCCTCGCGGCCGAACCCGGGAGCCTGCCGGACGCGCTGGAGGTCACCGCGCGGACCGAGGACGGGATCATCATGGGCCTGCGCCACCGGGAGCACGACGTCGAGGGCGTGCAGTTCCACCCCGAGTCGGTGCTCACCGAATGGGGCCACCGGATGCTCGCGAACTGGCTCGTGCGCTGCGGTGACGCGGGGGCCGTCGAGCGGTCGGTGGGACTGGCCCCGGTGGTGGGCAAGGCCGTCGCGTGACGACGGTCGCGCCGTCCGCGCCCACCGAGGGGCGGGCCGCGCGGCGCAAGGCGGCGCAGGCCGCCGCGAAGCGCTCCCACGCGCGGACGCGCAGGCGCGGCGGCCGGGGCCGTCGGCGCGGCCGTCCGCGCTCCGGCGGCCCGGTGGTGGTGCTGAGCCGGGCGCTCGGGGAGCTGTTCATCACCGTCGGCCTGGTGATGCTGCTGTTCGTCACCTACCAGCTCTGGTACACCAACCTGCTCGCCGAGCGGACCGCGGACGGGGCGGCGGGCTCCCTCAGGCAGACCTGGGAACGGAGCCCGGACGCGGCCGCCGCACCGCCGGTCGCCGCCTTCGAGCCGGGACAGGGCTTCGCGATCCTCCACATCCCCAAGCTGGACGTGAAGGTGCCCGTCGCCGAGGGCATCAGCAAGCCCAAGGTGCTCGACCGGGGGATGGTCGGCCACTACGGCGAGGGCGCGCTCAAGACCGCCATGCCGGCCGACAAGCAGGGCAACTTCGCGGTGGCCGGACACCGCAACACCCACGGGGAGCCGTTCCGGTACATCAACCGGCTGGTGCCCGGAGACCCGATCGTCGTCGAGACCCGGGACGCCTTCTACACGTACGAGATGACCTCGGTGCTGCCGCAGACCTCCCCGGCGAACGTCGCGGTGATCAAGCCGGTGCCGGAGGGTTCCGGATTCACCGGGCCCGGCCGCTACATCACGCTCACGACCTGCACTCCCGAGTTCACGAGCACCTACCGGATGATCGTATGGGGCAGGATGATCGAGGAACGCCCCCGCAGTCAGGGCGCTCCGCCCGCGTTGAACAGCCCGTAAGGACGAATCCGCAGTGTCCCGTGCCCGCCGCCGCTCCGCACCGCCGCCCGCCGATCGCAGCGTGATCGCCGGCTTCCTGAGCCTGCTGGGGGAGCTGCTGATCACGGTGGGCCTGGTCCTCGGCCTGTTCGTGGCCTACTCCCTGTGGTGGACGAACGTCCTCGCCGACCGGCAGGCCTCCGCGCGGGGCGACGAGGTCCGCCAGCGATGGCTGAGCCCCTCCCCCGCCGCGAGCGCCCCCGCCCAGCCCGGCGCGCTCGACACCAAGGACGGCATCGGGTTCCTCCACGTACCGGCGATGAAGAACGGCGAGGTGCTGGTCAAGCGGGGCACCGCGCCGGACGTCCTCAACGACGGCGTGGCCGGGTACTACACGGAGCCGGTGAAGTCGGCCCTCCCCTCGGACGCCCAGGGCAACTTCGCCCTGGCCGCGCACCGCGACGGGCACGGCGCGAAGTTCCACAACATCGACAAGGTGAAGAACGGCGACGCGATCGTCTTCGAGACCCGCGACACCTGGTACGTCTACAAGGTCTTCGCGGAGCTGCGCCAGACCTCGAAGTACAACGTGGACGTCATCAACCCCGTCCCGAAGGAGTCGGGCAAGACCGCTCCGGGGCGCTACATCACCCTGACGACCTGCACGCCGGTCTACACCTCGAAGTTCCGCTACATCGTGTGGGGCGAGCTGGTGCGCACGGAGAAGGTGGACGACAAGCGCACCCCGCCGGCGGAGCTGCGCTGAGGCGGACCCCGGAGCCTCCCGGGGATCCTCGGAGCCCCCGCGGAGCACCGGAAGCCCCCGCGGATCCCCCCGAGCCCCCAGCGGCTCCCCGCGGCCCCTCAGGCCCCACGGAACAGGCCCGGCCCCCTCTCGGGGACCGGGCCTGTTTCACGTGAAACGTGACGACGCCGTGGGGCGGGCGGGCCGCCGGATCAGCGGCGACCGCCGGTGAGGCCGCCGAACCAGCCGCCCCCGTCGTTGCCGCCACCCTGCTGGCCGCCCTGCTGACCACCCTGCTGGCCACCGGAGCCCGGCTGCGTGGTGACGTTGACGACCGTGCCCGCCGCCAGCGGGGTGCCGACCCCGGGGTCGGAGGCGACGACGACGGCGCTGTCGTCGGTCGGGCCCGACAGGACCGCGCCGAAGTTCAGGTTGACCCGCTTGAGGTCGTCCTTGGCCTGGGCGACGGTCCGGCCGGCCAGCAGCGGAACCGCCGTCGGCGCGGCCGAGGCCTTGGCGATGTTGACGTTGACCGCCGTGTCCTTGGCGAGCTCCGTGCCCGCCGGGTACTGCTGGGACACGATCGTCTTCGGCGCCGCCCCGGGCTGGTCCACCTCGGTGGTGCTGCCCAGCTTCAGCTTGGCTTCCTGGAGGAGCTTGACGGCCTGTTCCTTGGTCTTGCCGCTGAGCTCCGGCACGACGCCCTTGGCGGGCTCCTTGGCCACGCTGACGACGACGGTCGAGCCCTGCTCGGCCTCGGTGCCGCTGCGCGGGTTCTGGTCGATGACCGTGCCCGGGGTCGCGTCGGCGGACTCGACGAGCTTCTTCTCGACCTGGAACTTCTTGTTCTTGAGCTCGGCCTCGGCGGAGTCGAACTTCAGCCGCATCACGTCGGGCACCGCCGCCTTGGGAGCGCCCGTGGAGACCTTGACCTCGATCGTGGAGTTCTCGTCGACCTTGGTGTCCGGTTCGGGGGTCTGCGAGCAGATCCGCCCCTTGGGCTGGTCCGCGCAGGGCTCGTCCGCGACCTTCGTCACCTTCAGGTTGACCCTCTTGCCGGTCTCCTGCGCCGCCTCCAGCGTCTGTCCGACGAGTCTGGGCGCGTTCGGCCGGTTGTCGGGGGTCTTGTCGAAGAGGGTGCGACCGATCAGGATCGCGCCGACCAGTACGAGGACGCCGGCGAGGACCAGCAGCACCGTCGAGGCGCGGCTCTTCTTCTGCCGGCCCCGCCCGTGGCCCTGGTCGTAGCCCCCGCCGTGGCCCTGGTCCCCGTAGCCGTAACCGCCGTCGCCGCCGGGCGGCATCGGCGGGAGCATCGAGGTCTGGCCGGCGTCGGGGGACCGCAGGGCGGTGGTGGGCTGGTCGTAGCCCTGGTGTCCGTAGCCGCCCTGGTCGGGGTAGCCGTAGCCGGCGGCGCCCATGGAGGCGGCGGCCGCGACCGGCTGGCCCTCCAGGCAGGCCTCGATGTCGGCCCGCATCTCGTCCGCGGACTGGTAGCGGTAGTCGGGGTCCTTGACCAGCGCCTTGAGGACGATGGCGTCCATCGTCGGCGTGATCTCGGGGTCGAAGTTCGACGGCGGCTGGGGCTCCTCGCGGACGTGCTGGTACGCGACGGCCACCGGGGAGTCCCCGACGAACGGCGGGCGCACGCAGAGCAGCTCGTACAGCAGGCAGCCCGCGGAGTAGAGGTCGGAGCGCGCGTCGACCTGCTCGCCCTTGGCCTGCTCCGGGGAGAGGTACTGGGCGGTGCCGATGACGGCCGCCGTCTGGGTCATCGTCATGCCGGAGTCGCCCATGGCGCGGGCGATGCCGAAGTCCATGACCTTGACCTGGCCGGTCCGGGTGAGCATCACGTTGGCGGGCTTGATGTCACGGTGGACGATGCCGGCGCGGTGCGAGTACTCCAGGGCCTGGAGGATGCCGATGCACATCTCCAGGGTGCGCTCGGGCAGCAGCTTGCGGCCCGAGTGCAGCAGCTCACGCAGGGTCGAGCCGTCGACGTACTCCATCACGATGTACGGGATGGAGATGTTGTCGACGTAGTCCTCGCCGGTGTCGTACACCGCGACGATCGCCGGGTGGTTGAGCGACGCGGCCGACTGGGCCTCGCGGCGGAACCGGGCCTGGAAGGACGGGTCGCGGGCGAGGTCGGCCCGCAGGGTCTTGACGGCTACGGTACGGCCGAGCCGGGTGTCGTGACCGAGGTACACCTCGGCCATGCCACCACGGCCGAGCACGTGGCTCAGCTCGTACCGGCCGCCGAGGCGACGCGGCTCTTCCATAACGTTGCAGCCCTCTCCGTCAGTCCCGACCGCACCCGTGTGTGGTCCGGCGGTGTGCTGTTCGCGCAAAGGCTACCGGCCGATCGACGGTGATCGGTTCGTGACCACAGGCTGATATCGGACCGGTACCGAGCGCTCGGTTCCCGCCTCGGCTTCTCACTTCTTGCTCTTCAGAACGGCTTCCATGACGGACTTCGCGACGGGCGCCGCGAGGCCGCCGCCGCTGATGTCCTCACGGTCCGCGCCGCTGTCCTCGATGACGACGGCCACGGCGACCGGGCTGGTTCCGTCCGGGGTCTCCGCGTAGGAGATGAACCAGGCGTAGGGGCGCTTGGCGTTCTTCTCGCCGTGCTGGGCGGTGCCCGTCTTGCCGCCGACGACGAAGTCCTTGATCTTGGCGTTGCCGCCGGTGCCCTTCTCGACGACGTTGACCATCATCTGCTGGAGCTTCTGGGCGTTCGCGGCGGAGAGCGGGCGGCTCATCTCCTGCGGCTCGTGCTTCTCGATCACGTCGAGGTTCGGCGCGGTCAGCTCGTCGACCATGTACGGCTTCATCAGCTTGCCGTCGTTGGCGATGGCCGCGGAGACCATGGCCATCTGGAGCGGGGTGGCGGCGGTGTTGAACTGGCCGATGGAGCTCTGCGCGTTGCCGTCCCGGCTCATCGTCTTGTCGTAGACGCTGGCGAAGGCGCGCACCGGGGTGTCGACGGTGTTGTTGAAGCCGAACTTCTCGGCGGTCTGCACCATCTTGTCGCGGGTGACCTTGTCGCCGAGGCTCGCGAAGACGGAGTTGCAGGAGACCTGGAGGGCGAAGTTGAGGGTGGCCTTCTCGCAGCCGCTCGCGTGGTTGACCATCGGCGTGCGGGTGCCCGGCAGGATGTACGGCTCGGGGGTGTCGGTCGGCGCGTTGATGTCGCTGACGACGCCGTTCTCCAGCGCCGCGGCGGCGGTGACCACCTTGAAGGTGGAGCCGGGCGGGTAGGTCTCGCGCAGGGCGCGGTTGACCAGGTTCTTGTCCGGGCTGGCGTTCAGGTCGGCCCAGGCCTTGCCGTCGGCGTCGGAGAAGCCGGCGAAGCTGGAGGGGTCGTAGGACGGGGTGCTCGCCAGGGCCAGGATCGCGCCGGTGCGCGGGTCGATGGCGGCGACGGCGCCCTTGCGGTTGCCGAGACCGGTGAAGGCCGCCTTCTGGGCGGCGGCGTTCAGGGTGGTGATGACGTTGCCGCCCTGCTTCTTCTCCCCGGTGAACATGCCGATGGTGCGGTCGAAGAACAGCCGGTCGTCGTTGCCGGTGAGGATGCCGTCGTCGATGTTCTCCAGCTGGGTGGAGCCGAAGACCTGCGAGGCGTAGCCGGTGACGGGCGCCCACAGGGGCCCGTCGGTGTAGGTCCGCTTGAACTTGAAGTCGCTGCCGTCGGTCTCGGCGGAGCCGGTGATGGGCTGGCCCTCGACGATGATGTTGCCGCGCTCGGTGGCGTACTGGGCGATCAGGACCCGGCGGTTCTCCTTGCGGGTGCTCAGTTCCTCGGCCTGGACGTACTGGAGCCAGTTCGTGCGGACCAGCAGGGCGAGGACGAGCAGCCCGCAGAACAGCGAGATGCGGCGCAGGGGCTTGTTCATGACGGGCGGACCACCTGGGTCATCTCGGAGTCGGGGGACGGGGCGGGGGCCGGGGCAGGTCGGCGTGCGGTGTCGCTGATCCGGATGAGGATGGCGATGAGGACCCAGTTCGCGAGGACGGAGGAACCGCCGGAGGCGAGGAAGGGCATGGTCATGCCGGTGAGGGGGATGAGGCCCATGACTCCGCCGGCGACCACGAAGATCTGCAGGGCGAAGGCGCCGGAGAGCCCGATGGCGAACAGCTTGCCGAAGGGGTCGCGCGCGGCGAGGGCGGTGCGGACGCCGCGCTCGATGATCAGGCCGTAGAGGAGCAGGAAGGCCATGACGCCGGTGAGGCCGAGTTCCTCGCCGACGGTGGAGAAGATGAAGTCGGAGTTGGCGGCGAAGCCGATGAGGTCGGAGTTGCCCTGGCCCCAACCGGTGCCGAGGACGCCGCCGGAGCCGAAGCTCATGATCGACTGGCCGACCTGCTCGCAGGCGCCGGACTTCGTGTAGCAGCCGAAGGGGTCGAGCCAGGCGTTCACGCGGGCCTGGACGTGGCTGGCGAAGGAGGCGACGACCACGGCGCCGCCGACCGACATGAGCAGGCCGATGACGATCCAGCTGGTCCGCTCGGTGGCCACGTACAGCATGATCACGAACATGCCGAAGAACAGCAGCGAGGTGCCGAGGTCGTTCTCGAAGACGAGGACGAGCAGGCTCATCGCCCAGATCATCAGGATCGGGCCGAGGTCGCGGCCGCGCGGCAGGTAGAGGCCCATGAAGCGGCGGCTGGCCAGGGCCAGGGCATCGCGCTTGACCATGAGGTAGCCCGCGAAGAAGACCGCGATGACGATCTTGGCGAACTCGCCGGGCTGGATGGAGAACCCGCCGACGCTGATCCAGATCTTCGCGCCGAACACGTCCGCGCCCAGACCCGGGATCACGGGGAGGATCAGCAGGACCAGGGCCCCGGCCATGGAGATGTACGTGAACCGCTGGAGCACGCGGTGGTCCTTGAGGACCAGCAGCACCACGGCGAACAGCGCGATGGCCAGCGCCGTGTACAGCATCTGGCGCGGCGCGGACTCCGAGAAGGCGCCGAAGCTGCGCTTGGCGAGCTTCTGCAACCGCTCGGACTGGTCCAGGCGCCAGATCAGGACCAGGCCCAGGCCGTTGAGCAGGGTGGCGATCGGCAGCAGCAGCGGGTCGGCGTACTTGGCGTAGCGGCGCACGACGAAGTGGGCGATGCCGGCGAGCACGCCGAGGCCGAGTCCGTAGGTGAGCATGCCGGGGGGCAGCTCGCCGTGGATCGACAGGCCCACGTTGGCGTAGGCGAAGATCGGGATGACCACGGCGAAGGCGAGCAGCAGGAGCTCGGTGTTCCGCCGGCTCGGCGCCTCGATGGCGCCGATGGTGGTCGTGTTGGTGACTACGCTCATGATGTGGCGGGCCCCCTGCGCCCGCTTCTCTCTACTGCTTTTCGCACTGGCCGACGACGGCTTGTTCCGCCGGAGTCAGGACGGGGCCGGGCGTCTGGTTGTTCTGCGCTTCGGCGGCGCGGCGGGCCTCGTCCTGCCGACAGGCGGAGACCTGGGTGCCGAGCTCCTCGAGCTTCTTGAGGGCGCCGTCGAGGCTGCTTTCGCTGATGTTGGCCTCGACCTGCTTCCGCTTGAAGGACGGCAGGTACTTCAGTTCGATTTCGGGGTGATCCGCCTCGACCTCGGACAGATGGATCCAGGCCAGGTTCTGACTGATGCCGCGGTACAGCGCGACGTGGTCACCCTTGACCCCGAGGTAGTACTGGGTCTGCGTCCAGCGGTGCGCCGCGTAGAGCCCGCCGCCGACGACACCGGCGACGAGCAGCAGGATCAGGGTGCGCGTGGTCCACTTGCGCCCTTTGCCGCGGCGCTTGCGCGGGTGGTCGTACGTGTCGTCGTACTCCGCGTCGGGCTCGTAGCCGCTCTCGGCCTCGCCGAAGGAGCCGTACGTGCCGGGGGTCCCGGGCTGGTCGGGGTAGCCGTAGCCGGGGTTCTCGCCGCTTCCGGGGGGCCCGAAGGAGCCCGCGGGCGGCGGGGCCTGGCGGCCGAGCCCGGAGGCGCGGCCGGCCGGGGTCTGCATGGCGTTGCCGCCGTCGAACAGCTGGTGCTGGTTCTCGGCGACCGCGCCGACGACCACCGGGGTGTCGCTGACCTGCGCGGCGAGGGTGTCGCCGCTGTCGGTGTCGAGGACGTCCGCGACGATGCAGGTGATGTTGTCGGGACCGCCCCCGCGCAGCGCGAGCTGGATGAGCGACTGCACCGTGGCGCTGGGGCCGTGGTAGTCGGCGAGGGTCTCCTCCAGGGTCTGGTGGGAGACGACGCCGGACAGTCCGTCGGAGCAGATCAGGTAGCGGTCGCCGGCACGGACCTCGCGGATGGACAGGTCGGGCTCGACGATGTCCCCGCTGCCCAGCGCGCGCATCAGCAGGGAGCGCTGCGGGTGGGTGGTGGCTTCCTCTTCGGTGATGCGGCCCTCGTCGACGAGGCGCTGTACCCAGGTGTGGTCCTGGGTGATCTGCGTGAGGACGCCGTCGCGCAGGAGGTAGGCGCGCGAGTCGCCGACGTGCACGAGGCCGAGGCGCTGACCGGTCCACAGCAGGGCGGTCAGGGTCGTGCCCATGCCTTCGAGCTGGGGGTCCTCCTCGACCATGACGCGCAGCTGGTCGTTGGCGCGCTGCACGGCCGTGGCGAGCGAGGTGAGGATGTCGGAGCCCGGGACGTCGTCGTCGAGCTGCACCAGGGTGGAGATCACCTCGGAGCTGGCGACCTCGCCCGCGGCCTGGCCGCCCATGCCGTCGGCGATGGCGAGGAGGCGCGGGCCGGCGTAGCCGGAGTCCTCGTTCCCCTCGCGGATCATGCCCTTGTGAGATCCGGCGGCGAATCGCAGGGACAGACTCATGCGCACCTCGCCGGTCGGCTCCGGGTACAACCGGTCTCGAGCCACACTGCCCACCCTCCGGTCGGGAGCGCGCGGGTGTCCGTGTCCTCGGTGGGACGGATCGCCGCCGCGCGCTCGCTCCGCTCGCTCATTCTCGTACTACTTCCGCAGCTCGATGACGGTCTTGCCGATGCGGATCGGGGCGCCCGGCGGAATGGGCGTCGGAGTGGTCAGCCGGGTCCGGTCGAGATACGTGCCGTTGGTGGACCCGAGATCCTCGACGATCCACTGGCCGTCACGGTCGGGGTAGATCCTGGCATGCCGGCTGGAGGCGTAGTCGTCGTCCAGCACGATCGTGGAGTCGTGGGCCCGGCCCAGCGTGATCGTCTGGCCGGCGAGGGCCACGGTCGTGCCGGTGAGGGTGCCCTCGGACACGACGAGCTTGGTCGGCGCACCGCGGCGCTGGCGCTGCTGGGGCGGAGCGGCCTGGCGGCCGCTCTGCTGCGGAGCTCCGGTCGCGCCGCCGCGGCGCGAGCCGCGTTGTGTGACGCGCGTACCGAAGAGGTCGCTGCGGATGACCTGAACGGCCACGATGACGAACAGCCACAGAACGGCCAGGAAACCCAACCGCATGACCGTCAGGGTCAGCTCTGACATTGCCCCCGCTTCACCCTTCGGCTTGCCGGTAAATGATGGTGGTGCTGCCCACGACGATCCGCGAGCCGTCGCGGAGCGTAGCGCGCGTGGTGTGTTGTCCGTCCACCACGATGCCGTTGGTGGACCCGAGATCCTGGATCGTCGGGGGTGTTCCGGTCCGGATCTCACAGTGCCGGCGCGAGACGCCGGGGTCGTCGATCCGCACGTCGGCCTCGGTGCTCCGGCCGAGTACGAGGGTGGGGCGCGAGATCTGGTGGCGGGTGCCGTTGATCTCGATCCAGCGGCGCGTGGTGCCCGAGCCGCCGGGGGCCGCGGGCGCGCCGGCGCCGGGCGCACCCGGGGGCGGGCCCTGCGGCATGGGCGGGGCGCCGACGGGCGGGTACCCGTAGCCCCCCTGCTGTTGCTGCCGGCCCTGGGAGGACGCCGGCTGCTCCTGGGAGGTGCTGGAGGCCAGGGTGCGACTGCGGACCCGGTAGAGACCGGTGTCGAGGTCGTCGGCCTTCTCCAGGTGGACCTTGATGGGGCCCATGAAGCTGTAGCGCTGCTGCTTGGCGTAGTCGCGGACGAGGCCCGCGAGCTCGTCGCCGAGCTGGCCGGAGTAGGGACTCAGCCGCTCGTAGTCGCCGGTGCTGAGCTCCACGATGAAGTCGTTGGGGACGACCGTCCGCTCGCGGTTCCAGATGGTGGCGTTGTTGTCGCACTCCCGCTGGAGGGCTCCGGCGATCTCCACCGGCTGGACCTCGGACTTGAACACCTTGGCGAAGGTGCCGTTCACCAGACCTTCGAGTCGCTGCTCGAACCGCTTCAGAACTCCCATGGGGCACCTCCTCCGTCGTTGTCGCCCTGTACTGCTTACTGATCGTATCCACGCGTGGCGGATTCGGCTGGTTCCCCTTCGGTCCCGTGCACAGGAGTGTTGGTGCTCACAAGGGATCGTAGGGGTGCTCCGGACACAGTGTCCCGCACGCGGAGCGGAGCGCGGGAGGGACAGTCGGGACCCGGTCCGCGAGGGGCCCGAAAGGGATTTCAATCCACCCCGTCTGACGTGCTACTGTTTCGACGTCGCCAGGGGAACGGCCCGAAAGGGAAGATCCACTGGAGAGCTGCTCGGGCGAGTGGCGGAACGGCAGACGCGCTGGCTTCAGGTGCCAGTGTCCTTCGGGACGTGGGGGTTCAAATCCCCCCTCGCCCACATCGAGGAAGCCCCGATCCGGGAACGGATCGGGGCTTCCTGGTTTTCCGGGGGCGTTCGGGATCGGCGACGGGCCCCGGGCGGGTCCCGTCCGGCATCGCGTGCGGTGTCCGGTCCGGTGTCCCGTGCGGTGTCCCGTCCGGTCTCCCTCCCGGGCGACTTTCGTCGCGAGGGACGCGACGAAAGAGAGCGGACGGGTGCGCCCGGGGATGTCTAGGGTCGGTCGGGTGGATGCCAAGTCGAGGTTGCGCGCGGGCTGGGAGTGGCTGAAGGGGCCCGAGGAATGGTCCCGGGGCGCCCTGGTCGGGGACCTGACGATCGCGGCCGTACTGGCCCTGCTGGGGCTGGGCGTCGACGAACTGAGCGACTCCTCCGGCGTGAAGATGGCCCTCGGGGCCGTGTCCGTGGTGACGCTCGTCCTGCTGCGGCGCCGGCTGCCGGCGGCCACGTTGGTGCTGGGCGGGGCGGCGAGCGCCTTCCTGCCCGGTGTGTTCCTCGTGACGATCGTCCTCGGCTGGTCGGCGGGCCGCCGGATCGTCGGGGTCGGCCGGGCGCTGGGCGCCTTCGTGCTGGCCTTCGTCGCCGAGGTCGGCCTGATGCTGTTCGACCAGTGGTCGCAGATGCGGCCCCTGCTGGTCGTCGTCTTCTCCACGCTGATGTTCCTCGCGGCCACCGCCATGCCCGGCCTGGCGGCCCGCTACTGGTCGCAGCGCCGGACCCTGCTGAGCGCGATGACCGAGCGCAACGAGCAACTGCTGCGCGAGCGGAACATGGTGGCGGGTCAGGCCCGACTGCGGGAGCGGCAACGGATCGCGCAGGACATGCACGACAGCCTCGGCCACCGCCTCGCGCTGATCTCGGTGCACACCGGGGCGCTGGAGGTGGACCCGCAGCTGACCGAGCGGCAGCGGGAGGTGGTCGGGGTGCTGCGGCAGGCCTCGGTGGAGGCCATGCACGAACTGCGCGAGGTCGTCGGGATCCTGCGCGACGGCGTGGAGGCGCCGCCGGTGCCCGTGGAGGAGGCGCACCAGGCCGCGCGGGGCGTGGCCGGGATCGCGGGCATCGTGGAGGCGTCGCGGACGGCGGGGACCGACGTACGGCTCACCACGACGGGCCGGCCCCGGCCGCTGGTCGCCGCCTGCGACCACGCGGCGTTCCGGATCGCGCAGGAGGGGCTGACGAACGCCTACAAGCACGCGCCGGGCTCGGCGATCACCGTGGAACTGCGCTACGAGGACGACGCGCTGGTCGTCGAGATCGCCAACGGCCCGGCGGCCGGCCCCGGAGCGGGCGAGGTGGTCTCGGGCGGGCAGGGACTGACGGGGCTGCGGGAGCGGGCCCGGCTGGTCGGCGGCATGGTGCACGCGGGGGCCGTCGAGGGCGGTGGCTTCCGGGTGGCCGGCGTCCTGCCGTACGGGACGGAGCCGGCCGGCGCGGCCGAGCAGCCGGTCGACGACTTCGGGCAGCGGCCCCAGGCCCGCGCGACGGTGCCCACGGACTGGGCGGCGGTCGACCGCGAGCTGTCCGCCCCCCTGCGCAGCCGCCCCGGGGGCGTGGCGATGGGGTGCGGGATCGCCGTCGCCGCGCTGGTGCTGCTGATCATCGTGATGGGGGCCGGGATCGCCTTGATCGTCGGCTCGGCGAGCGACTCCATGATCAGTCGGGAGACGTTCGACGAGGTCCACGTGGGCCAGTCGGAACGAGCGGTCCGCGAGCGGCTGCCGGACGGCGAGAGCATGCTGACCACGGGTCTGGACCGCAAGGGTCCGCCGCGTCCCGAGGGGGCGGACTGTCTGGCGCTGCTGTCGACCGAGAGCACCGACGAGTTGACCACCGACGCCGTTTTCCGGTTCTGCTTCAAGGACGGCAAGCTCGTCGAGAAGCAGGCATACGAGGTCAAGCAGTAGGAGCGCGGGTGACAGCCAAGGTGATCAGAGTCGTGATCGCTGACGACGAGCCGCTGATCCGGGCCGGGATCAGGATGATCCTGACCTCGGCTCCGGACATCGAGGTCGTCGCGGAGGGGGCCGACGGCCGGGAGGCGGTGGAGCTGGTGCGCTCGCACGCCCCGGACGTGGTCCTGCTGGACATCCAGATGCCGGTCATGGACGGGCTGACGGCCCTGGGCGAGCTGGGTCGCGTGGCGCCGGGGGCGCGGGCGCTGATCCTGACCACCTTCGGGGAGCGGGAGAACGTGCTGCGGGCGCTGAGCGAGGGCGGCGCGGGCTTCCTGCTGAAGGACTCGGCGCCCGGCGAGTTGATCGGCGCGGTCCGGGCGGCCGCGGCCGGCGACGCCTACCTGTCGCCCGCGGCGACCCGGCACGTGGTGGACCAGCTGGCGACCGGTCGGGCCGTCGGGCGCGGCGAGCAGGCCCGGCGCCGGGTGGCGGCCCTGAGCGAGCGGGAGCGGGGCGTGCTGGCCCTGCTCGGCGAGGGCCTGTCCAACGCGGACGCGGGCCGCCGGCTGCACATGAGCGAGGCGACGGTGAAGACGTACGTCAGCCGGATCCTCGCGAAGCTGGAGTGCGAGAACCGGGTCCAGGCGGCCCTGCTGGCCAGGGACGCCGGGCTCTAGGTACGGTCGGCCGGAGTTGACCGGCCGCGGCGGCCGGTCGGGGCACGACACGTGCGGGGGCGGCGCAGATGGTGACGGTACCGAGGCAGGGCGCGGACGAGACGGCCGACCGGCCGGCGGGCACGGCCCGGCGGGTCCTCGCGGACGCGGTCGCGGGTGTGGTGGCGGCGGCCGTGGAGCGGGCCTCCTCGACGGGCGAGGGCTCCGACGGGTCCCCGGACGCGCGGGGCCGCGACACGGCCGCGGACGTCGCGGGGATCCTCGCGGACCTCGACGGGGTGCGGATACCGGGCGTCGAGGGCTTCGCGCCCCGGGCGGTGCCCGGCTCGGCCAAGGAGGCCGGCAAGGCCCTGCGGATGCGCGTGCCGCGCGCCGCGCACGCCTGGTTCGAGGCCCCCGCCGGACGCCCCGACGCGGTGCGCGCGGTGGAGGACTCCAACGTCGGCCGGGTCGACGGGCTGACCCCGATCCGGGTCGGCCGGATGGCGGCGAACCCCTTCGCGTTCCTGCGCGGGGCGGCCGGCCTGATGGCGCACGACCTGTCGGGTGGCCCGGTGACCGGGGTGGGCGCCCAGATCTGCGGCGACGCCCACGCCGCCAACTTCGGCCTGTACGGGGACGCGCGCGGCCGTCTCGTCATCGACCTCAACGACTTCGACGAGACCGTGTTCGGTCCGTGGGAGTGGGACCTGAAGCGGCTGGCGACCTCGCTGGTGCTGGCCGGCCGGGTGGCGGGCGCCGACGAGGACACCTGTCGGGCCGCCGCCCGGGACGCCGCCGGCGCCTACCGGCGGACGATGCGACTGCTGGCCAGGCTGCCCGCGCTGGACGCGTGGAACGCCATCGCCGACGAGGAGCTGGTCTCCCACACCGACGCCCGGGACCTGCTGGGCACCCTGGAACGGGTGTCCGCGAAGGCCCGCAACAACACCTCCGCCCGGTTCGCGGCGAAGTCGACGGAGGCGGGCGAGGACGGCGGGCGCCGCTTCGTGGACGCCCTGCCGGTGTTGCGCCGGGTCGGGGACGGGGAGGCGGCGGCCGTGGCGGCCTCGCTGGGCCCGTACCTGAAGACCCTGCCGGGGGACCGGCTGCCGCTGCTGGCCCGGTACGCCATCCACGACGTGGCCTTCCGGGTGGTCGGCACCGGAAGCGTCGGCACCCGCTCGTACGTGGTGCTGCTGCTGGACCACCGGGGCGAGCCGCTGGTCCTCCAGGTGAAGGAGGCACGGCCTTCCGTCCTGCTGCCCCACCTGCCCGGTCTGGGCTTCCACGCGCCCGTCGAGGAGCACGAGGGCCGTCGGGTGGTGGCCGGGCAGAAGCGGATGCAGGTGGTCTCCGACATCCTGCTGGGCTGGACCACGGTCGAGGGCAGGCCCTTCCAGGTGCGCCAGTTCCGCAACCGCAAGGGCAGCGTCGATCCGGCGGCGCTCGCCGTCGAGCAGATCGACGACTACGGCCGCATGACGGGCGCCCTGCTGGCGCGGGCGCACGCGCACAGCGCCGACCCGCGGCTGCTGGCCGGGTACTGCGGGAAGAACGAGGAGCTGGACGAGGCCGTCGCGACGTTCGCCGTGGCCTACGCCGACCGGAGCGAGGCCGACCACGCGGACCTGGTGGCGGCGATCCGCAGCGGCCGGATCGCGGCGGAGGAGGGCGTCTGAGCCGCCGCGGCGGGGGCACGGCGGCCGGTTCGCGGCCGCCGTGCTCGTGGGGGGTCGTGAGGGGCGTGGCGGGTCGTGGGGGTCTGTGCGGAGGTGCCCGATGTTTCACGTGAAACACGGTGCACCGGGCGGGCCGTAGGCTGGCCGGGTGAGCGAGCAGAGCGAACAGACCGTCCCCGAAGAGCCCGCCGCGTCCGGTGACGAGCGTCCCGAGGCACGGCTCGACCGTGCCGTGCGGGCCGCCGAACAGGCGCTGATCGAGTTCGAGATCGCGGTGGAGACCTTCCGGGTGGAGGTCGAGAACTTCTCCCGGCTGCATCACCAGAAGCTGGGCCCGATGTACTCGCGGCTCGACGAGCTGGACGCGCTGATCGCGGAGGCGCGGGCGGCCCGCAGCGGGGATCCGGAGGATCTGTGGCGGGCGCGCGAGGCGCGTTCGTTGGTCATGCCGATGCCCGGGGTGGACGAGTTGTTCCACGACTGGCTGGACTCGGACGGGATCTCCGACGACGCGGCCGCGATGCTCACCGAGCGGTCCGTGCGCCCGCCGGAGCGCGTGCGGCCCACGGAGGAGGTCCGCCGGCTGTACCGGGAGCTGGTCCGTCGGGCCCACCCCGACCTGGCCCAGGACGAGACCGAGCGGGCGCGTCGCGACGCGTTCATCGCGCGGGTCAACGCCGCGTACGGGCGGGGCGAGGAGCGGCTGCTGCGCGAGCTGGCCGAGGAGTGGGAGGCCGGTCCGGCGCCGCAGGAGGCGCGGCCGAGCGAGAGCGAGGAGCTGTACGCCCGGCTGGAGTGGCTGGCGCGGCGCAAGGAGCTGCTCGCGCTGGTGGCGCGGGAGCTGGAGGACAGCGCGATCGGGTCGATGCTGCGGATGGCGCCGGACGACCCGGACCGGCTGCTGGAGGAGATCGCCGAGCAGCTGCTGGCGCAGGTCTCCGAGCGGGAGTCGGAGCTGGCGGAGCTGACCGGACCGGCGTAGCGGGCTCAGGGGCCCAACGGGCCCCGGCCGGTCGTCCGGTGCCTCAGGCGGTCGTCCGGTGCGCCGGGCGGCCGTCGGTGGGCCTCGCCGGGTTCCGGCGGTCGGGGGCGGGCGGTGTCCCGGTCGAGGCCCGGGGGCCCGTGGGTCGGGTCGGATAGGTTGGCAGCCGTATCCGTGTAGAGAGAAGGCGACAGCTATGAACCTCGGACCGCTTCCCTCGGTGGCCGCCGCGGCGGTGCCCGCCGAAGGCTTTGTCCTGGACGTCCGTGAGGACGACGAATGGGCGGCCGGGCACGTCGAGGGCGCGTTGCACATCCCGATGAGCGACTTCGTCGCCCGCTACGGCGAGCTGACCGAGGCCCTCGCTGAGCAGGACGGCCGGGTGTACGTGATGTGTCGCGTCGGCGGTCGTTCGGCGCAGGTGACCCAGTACCTGGTGCGCCAGGAGATCGACGCCGTGAACATCGACGGCGGGATGCAGGCCTGGGACGGTGCCGGGCGCCCGATGGTGACGGACAACGGGAGCCCGGCCTTCGTGCTGTAGCCCCGGTTCAGGCGAGGGGGTGGGCGGCCAGCAGGTCGCCCAGCGCCTCCTCGTGGGCCGCCGCCGGCCCGAGTTGGAGCTCCAGCTGCTTGGCCCAGGCGTGGTAGCGGTGGAGCGGGTAGTCGGTGTCGGCGCCGAAGCCGCCGTGCAGGTGTTGGGCGGTCTGCACGACGCGGCGCACGCCCTCCGAGGCCCAGATCTTGGCCACCGCGACGTCCCCGGCGACGGGCAGCGGACCTCCGGCGCCCTCGCCGGCCGAGTCGAGCCGCCAGGCGGCCTGCCAGAGGGTGGCCTCCATGGCGCGCAGGTCGATGTACCGGTCGGCGGCCTGGACGGCGACCGCCTGGAAGGTGGCCACCGGGAAGCCGAACTGCTCGCGCTTGGCGGTGTAGCGGCTGGTCATGTCGAGGACGTTCTCGCCCAGTCCGAGCGCGAGGGCGCAGGTCCCGGTGGCCAGGACCTGGCGGAGCCGCTCCCACGCGGCGGGGTCCTCGACGAGGTGCGAGGCCGGTACGCGGACGCCGTCCAGGGTGAGTTCGGCGAGGCGCTCGCCGCTGGTCGAGAACTGTTCGGCGAGGGTGAGCCCCTCGGCGGAGCGGGCGACGAGGGCGAGGACGGCGCCGCCCTCCCCGGTGTGGGCCGGTACGGCGATCCAGTCGGCGCAGTGCGCCCACGCGACGGAGGTCTGGAGCCCGTCCAGGACCCAACCGGCTTCCTCGCGGCGGGCGGTGACGGCGAGTTCGGCCGGGTCGTGGCCGGTGCGGCCGTGCGCGGCGGCGGTGAGGACCAGCCGGCCGCTTCCGGCGTCGGGCAGCAGGGCGGTGAGTTCGGGGCCGCCGTGGGCCTGGAGGGCCATGGCGGTGGCGCAGTGCTCCAGCAGGGGCACCCGGGCCAGGACCCTCGCCGCCTCGCGCAGCACCAGGCACAGGGCGATGGTGTCCAGGCCCGCCCCGCCGTGCTCCTCGGCCAGGACCAGGCTCAGCAGGTCGGATCCGGCGAGCGTGGCCCACAGCGGCCGGTCCAGGTCCTGCGCGACGGCGCCGGGGGTGAGGGCCGGGCTGGGCACGCGGTCGGGGGCCACGTCCGCGAACACGGCCTTCGCCGCCTCGACGGCCGCCCGCTGTTCCTCGGTGAAGGTGAAGTCCACTGCCTGTCCTCCCGCGCGCACCGGATCGATCTGGTCTGACGGTGCGTCAAGATAGAACAGGTTCTCGTAAATGCACAGGGGCGGGCCACCGGTACGTGCCCCACGTCCCGGTGGCCGCGCCCCGCGCTTCGCGTCGCGTGCTTCGCGCCCTGTGCTTCGCGGCCGGTGCCTCAGCGGTCGAAGTCGATCTCCACGTCCTCCGTGACGGAGTGCGACTGGCAGGCCAGTACGAACCCGGCCTCCGTCTCGTCCTCCTCCAGCGCGAAGTTGCGCTCCATCCGCACCTCGCCGGAGACCACGAAGGCCCGGCAGGTGCCGCACACGCCGCCCTTGCAGGCGTACGGGGCGTCCGCGCGGTTCCGCAGCACGGCGTCGAGCAACGACTCCCCGTCCCGGACCGGCCAGGTGCCGGAGCGGCCGTCGAGGCGGGCGGTGACCCGGGCGTGCGTCGGCGCGTCCGCGCGGGCGGGGGCCGGCGCGGCGGTGCCGTCGACGTGGAAGATCTCCTGGTGCACCCGGGTCCGTACGACGCCCAGGGAGCCCAGGGCCCGCTCCGCGCCCTCCACCAGCCCGAACGGCCCGCACAGGAACCAGCCCGTCACCTCGGTGACCGGCAGCAGCGCGGGCAGCAGGGCCGCCAGCCGTGCCTCGTCGAGCCGGCCGGACGGCAGACCGGCCTCCTGCTCCTCGCGGGAGAGGACGGTGACCAGCTGGAAGCGGTCCGGGTAGCGGTCCTTGAGGTCGGCCACCTCCTCCAGGAACATCGTGGAGGAGGCGCTGCGGTCGCCGCGCACCAGACAGAACCGGGCGTCGGGACGGGCGGCCAGCAGCGAGGCGGCGATCGACAGCACCGGGGTGATGCCGCTGCCGCCGACGATCGCCGCGTAGTGCGCGTCGGCCGGGGCGGCGGCCGGGTCCAGGACGAACCGGCCGGCCGGGACCATCACGTCCAGCTCGTCCCCGGCGGCGATCTCCTTGTGGGCGAAGGTGGAGAACTCGCCGCCCTCCACCAGGCGGACGCCCACCCGCAGCAGGGCGGGACCCGGGCCGTCGGCGGCCGGGGCCGGGGAGCAGATCGAGTAGGAGCGGCGCACCTCGGTACCGTCGGCGCCGCCGCGGCGCAGCGTCAGGTGCTGGCCGGGGGCGTGCAGGTACTCGGGGCGCAGCTCCTCGGGAACGGCCAGGGTCAGGGCCACCGAGTCGTCGGTGAGCCGGTCGACCGCCGCCACCGTCAGCCGGTGGAACGCGCCGTGGCGTGCGGGGCGCGAGCCGGCCGTAGGCGCCTGGGGCACGGGGACGGCCATCTACAGCTCCTTGAAGTGGTCGAACGGTTCGCGGCAGGCCACGCAGCGGCGCAGCGCCTTGCACGCGGTGGAGGAGAACCGGCTCAGCAGCTCGGTGTCGGTGGACCCGCAGTGGGGGCAGCGGACCGACAGGGTGAGCGGGACCGGTCCGCCGGCGGAGTGCGGACGGGGCGGGGCGATGCCGAACTCGGCCAGCTTGCGGCGGCCCTCGGCGGTGATGTCGTCGGTGGACCAGGCGGGGGCCAGCACGGTCGTGACGCGGACCCGCGGTATGCCGTGCCCGACGAGGGCCTTCTCGATGTCGGCGGACATGGCCTCGATGGCCGGGCAGCCGGTGTAGGTGGGCGTGAGGGTGACCTCGGCGTGCCCGTCCTCGTGCATCCGCACCCCGCGTACGACGCCCAGCTCGGCCAGGGTCAGCACGGGCAGCTCCGGGTCGGGGACGGAGCCCGCCAGCGCGGCCAGCTCCGCCTCCAGCCGGCTGCCGGCCGCGGCCGGGGTGTCGGTGGCGCTCACCACGACGCTCCCGGGTGGCTGCGGTGCAGGTGCTGCATCTCCGCGAGCATCCGCCCGAAGGACTCGGTGTGCAGGCCCTCACGGCCCGCTCCGGCGGCCCAGGCGCCCTTGCGCGGCCCCTCGGGCAGCTCCAGGCCGGCCCGCTCCAGCAGGGCGCCCAGCGCGGTCAGCCAACGCCGCTCCAGGGCGGCCATGGTCTCCGGGCCCAGGCCCAGTCCCTCGACGGGTCGGAACAGCTCGCCGGTGAACTTCCACAGCGCGTCCAGCGCGGCGCGCATCCGCCGGCGGCTCTCCTCGGTGCCGTCGCCGAGGCGCAGCGTCCACTGCTCGGCGTGGTCGCGGTGGTAGGCGGTCTCCTTCACGGCCTTGGCGGCGAGCGGGGCGAACGGGCCGTCCCCGGCGGCCAGTTCCGTGTACAGCTCGTGCTGGTGGAGGGAGAAGTAGAGCTGGCGGGCGATGGTGTGGGCGAAGTCGCCGCCCGGCTGCTCGACCAGCTGGAGGTTGCGGAAGGACCGCTCCTCGCGCAGGTAGGCGAGCTCGTCCTCGTCGCCGGCCATGGACAGCAGGACGCGGGCCTGGCCGAGGAGGTCGAGCGCGATGTTGGCGAGGGCGAGCTCCTCCTCCAGGACGGGGGCGTGCCCGGCCCACTCGCCGAGGCGGTGGGAGAGGATCAGCGCATCGTCGCCGAGGGCGACGGCCGCGGCCGCGGTGGCGGCGTCGATCCCGGTGGTGGTGGTCGCGTCGGCGGTGGTGGCGGCGGTGTCGCTCACAGGTGACGCACCCCCTCGGGGATCTCGTAGAAGGTGGGGTGGCGGTAGGGCTTGTCGGCGGACGGCTCGAAGAACGGGTCCCGCTCGTCGGGCGAGGAGGCGATGATCTCCGTGCTGGGCACCACCCAGATCGAGATGCCCTCGCCGCGCCGGGTGTAGAGGTCGCGGGCGTTGCGCAGGGCCATCTCCGCGTCCGGGGCGTGGAGGCTGCCCGCGTGCGTGTGCGAGAGGCCGCGGCGCGAGCGCACGAACACCTCCCACAGGGGCCAGTTCCGCGTCATGCCTGTACCTCTCGTCCTGTGCCGGTGTGCTTCTTCGCGTACGCCGCGGCCGCGTCGCGGACCCAGGCGCCTTCCTCGTGGGCCCGGCGCCGCTGGTCGATGCGCTGTTCGTTGCAGGGGCCGTTGCCCTTGAGCACGTCCCAGAACTCGGCCCAGTCGATGGCGCCGAAGTCGTGGTGGCCGCGCTCCTCGTTCCACTTGATGTCCGGGTCGGGCAGGGTCAGGCCGAGGGACTCGGCCTGGGGGACGGCGATGTCGACGAAGCGCTGGCGCAGCTCGTCGTTCGAGTGCCGCTTGATGCGCCAGGCCATGGCCTGCGCGCTGTGGACCGACTCGTCGTCCGGGGGACCGAACATCATCAGGGAGGGCCACCACCAGCGGTCCACGGCGTCCTGGGCCATCGCGTGCTGGGCCTCGGTGCCGCGGGAGAGCGCGAGCAGCAGCTCGTACCCCTGGCGCTGGTGGAAGGACTCCTCCTTGCAGATCCGGACCATGGCGCGGGCGTAGGGACCGTAGGAGCAGCGGCAGATCGGAACCTGGTTGGTGATCGCCGCGCCGTCCACGAGCCAGCCGATCGCGCCGACGTCGGCCCAGGTCAGGGTGGGGTAGTTGAAGATCGACGAGTACTTCTGCCGGCCCGTGTGGAGCTTGTCGAGCAGCTCGTCGCGGCTGGTGCCGAGGGTTTCGGCGGCGCTGTAGAGGTAGAGGCCGTGGCCCGCCTCGTCCTGCACCTTGGCCATCAGGATCGCCTTACGGCGCAGCGAGGGCGCCCGGGTGATCCAGTTGGCCTCGGGCTGCATGCCGATGATCTCGGAGTGCGCGTGCTGGGCCATCTGACGGACCAGGGAGGCGCGGTACTCGTCGGGCATCCAGTCGCGCGGCTCCACCCGCTCGTCCGCCGCCACGGCGGCGTCGAAGGCGGCCAGCAACTGCGCGCCCAGGTCGGTGTCGGCGCCGAGGTCCGACCCGAGGTCGGCCGTGCGTGCCCCGACCGCGCCCGTCGCCGGTGCCGTGTTCTTGCTCGGGCCCGTTTCCGGGGTCACTGCGACCATCCCGGTCCCCTGTCCTGAGTCTGCCGTCCGCCCGACCGACCGATCGTTCGGTTCATTCGCTTCAATGGTGAGACGGCGGCCCGTAGGGTGTCAACCTCTGTGGGCAAGCCTGTGGACGTCGGATGATCGGGGCGGGATGGATTCGAACGAGCACGAGGCCGCGGAAGGAGCCCTTCCGTCGATCGATCCGCCGCCGTCGCCGCCCGTGCCGAAGGCACCGCCGGCGCCCCCCGCGCCCGGGATCGCGGGCCTCTCGGCCCCCTACCGGGTCGTGGCGGCGTTCGCCCTGGCCGTCGTGGCCGTGGCCGCCTGCGCCCACCTGGCGCTGGTCTTCCTGCACGTGGCCCCGTCCAACACGGTCAGCAAGCGCCACGCCGACGTGATCGACGGATGGATCTACCCCGAGTTCGAACAGAACTGGAAGCTGTTCGCGCCGAACCCGCTCCAGCAGAACATCGCCGTCGAGGTCCGCGCCCAGGTCCGCGGCACCGACGGGAAACTGGTCACCGAACCGTGGCGCGACCTGTCCGCCGAGGACGGCGCGGCCATCCGCCACAGCCTCCTGCCGAGCCACACGGAGCAGAACGAGCTCCGCCGGGCCTGGGACTTCTTCACCGGCTCCCACGACGAGGAGAACCGACCGAACGGCGAGCGCGGCGAGCTGTCCGAGCAGTACCTGCGACGGATCGCCCTGAACCGGCTGACCCCCTCCTACGGGGACGGGGAGCGGATCGTACGGATCCAGCTGCGCTCGGCGACGCGGGCCGTCCCGGCGCCGGCCTGGAGCGAGGAGAAGACCGACACCCAGACCTACTTCCGGGAGCTGCCGTGGTGGAACGTCTGAGCACGGCGGAACGCCTGCGCACGGCGCTCGCGCAGGTCACCGGCCGGGCCCTCGGCCCCTACCAGAGCGCCGTGGTCCGCATCGGCTTCGCCGGCACCTGGCTGTTCTTCCTGCTGCGCGAGTTCCCCAACCGCCACGAGCTGTACGGCCCGGACGGGCCGTGGAGCTGGGAGCTGGCCCGCCGGCTGGTCGAGACGAACCGTGCCTTCACGGTGCTGCTGTGGTCCGACTCCACGCTCTGGTTCGAGACCGTCTACGCGCTGTCCGTGCTGGCGAGCCTGCTGCTCCTGCTCGGCTGGCGGACGCGGGGCACCTCGGTCGTCTTCATGGTCGGCGTGCTCTCGCTCCAGAACCGCAGCGTCTTCATGGGCGACGGCGGCGACAACGTCATCCACCTGATGGCGATCTACCTGGTGCTGACGCGCTGCGCGCGGGTGTGGTCGCTGGACGCCCGCCGGATCCGGCTGCGCGGGTCCGCGGCGGCCGGGGCGGCGGGGCCGGCGCTGTGGGCGGTGCTCGGCGGGTTCCTCGTGTACGGGGTCTTCGCCGGCGGGTTCGGCGCGGGCTGGACGGCCGCCTTCGTGGCGCTGTGGGTGGGCGCCGGCCTGTGGTGGCTGGTCGAGCGGTACGACGACCCCGCGGGCGGCGGCGAGCGGCGGGCGCTCCTCGACGTGCTCGCGAACCTGCTGCACAACGCCGGAATGCTGGTGATCATGGCGGAGGTGTGCCTGATCTACGCCACCGCCGGCTGGTACAAGATCCAGGGCTCGCGGTGGCAGGACGGCACCGCCCTGTACTACCCGCTCGGCCTCGACTACTTCACCCCGTGGCCGGGGCTGTCGGAGGTGCTCGCGGGCAGCGGGACGCTGGTGATGCTGCTGACCTACGGGACGGTCGCGGTGCAGGTCGCGTTCCCGTTCACGCTGTTCAACCGGCGGGTCAAGAACGTGCTGCTGGCCGTGATGATGCTGGAGCACCTGGGGATCGCGGTGCTGCTGGGGCTGCCGTTCTTCTCGCTGGCGATGATCGCCGCCGACGCGGTGTTCCTGCCGACCGCCGCGCTGGTCTGGGCGGGTGCGCGGGCCGGCGCGGTGGCGGGGGTCGCCGCCGGGTGGTGGGGACCGCGCGGGACCGGACCCGCGCCGGCCGCCGTCGCGGCGGAGGCGCAGGCGGATGCGGGGGCGCAGGCGGGGGTCGGGGCGCGCTGAGGCCGCTCGACCGCGGGCGCGCGCCCGGCAGGTCGTAGGGTCGGGGCCATGAGCGAGCAGTGGGGTCCCGACGAAGGTGCGCGGCAGTGGCGGGAGACCGTCGGCGGGGACGGGGTGATCGTCCTCGACGGGTTCCACGCGCTGAAACACGCCCTGCGCTTCGGCGCCGAGGTGCTGGTGGCCGTCGCCGACGACCCGGGCGCCGTACGGGCGCTCGCCGCCGGGCTGGCCCCCGACGTGGCCCCGGCCGTGGAACGGCTGGTGCGCCCGGGAGCGCTGAGGGAACTCCTGCCCCGCGTCCACCCCACCGGGGTCGCCGCGCTCGCCCTGCGCCCCGACCGGGCGGCGGGCCTGGCCGCGCTGGCCCGGACGCCCCGCACCGCGCCGATCGTGCTGCTCGACAACCCCCGCAACCTCGGCAACGTCGGGGCCGTCGTCCGCCTCGCCGCCGGCTTCGGCGCCACCGGCGTGGTGACCCGGGGGGAACTTGACCCCTGGCACCAGAACGTCGTCCGCGCCGGCGCGGGACTGCACTACGCCACCACCGTGGACCGGCTCGCGCTGGACGAGCTGCCGGCGGGGCCCGTCTACGCGCTCGACCCGGAGGGCGAGGACATCCGCGCCCTCACCCTCCCGGACGACGCCCTGCTGGCCTTCGGCTCGGAACGCCACGGGATCTCGCCCGAGCTGCGCGCCCGCGCCGACCACCTGGTGTCCCTGCCGATGCGCCCGCAGGTGTCCAGCTACAACCTGGCCACCAGCGTGGCCATGACCCTCTTCCACTGGGGCGGACCCCGGGACGAGACGACCTAGCCCTGGCGGCGGACCTCCACCACGCGGAAGCGGTTCGAGACGAACGCGCCGTCGCACAGCGCGGCGTTCGCCGCCGGGTTGCCGCCCGAGCCGTGGAAGTCGGAGAAGGCCGCGGTCTGGTTCACGTAGACCCCGCCCGTCAGGTTCAGCGACAGCTGCGCCGACTCCTCCATGCAGACCTCCTCCAGGGCCCGCTCGGTGTCGGGGGAGGTGGTGTACGCGCCGACCGTCATGGCGCCCTTCTCCCGCACCGTCCGGCGCAGCAGCTCCAGCGCGTCCGCCGTGGAGTCGACGGCCACCGCGAAGGAGACCGGGCCGAAGCACTCCGACAGGTACGCCGCCTCCGGGTCCGGCTTGGAGGCGTCCAGCTTCACCATCACCGGGGTGCGCACGACGGCGTCCGGGAACTCCGGATTGACGACCTCGCGGGAGGCCAGCGCCACCTCGCCGAGCCCGGCCGCCGCCTCCAGGCGGGCCTTCACGTCCGGGTTGACCAGCGCGCCCAGCAGGGCGTTGGCGCGGGCGTCGTCGCCGAGCAGCCCGGCGACGGAGGCCGCGAGGTCCGCGACGACCTCGTCGTAGCCCTTGTGGCCGGCGTCCGTCTCGATGCCGTCGCGGGGGATCAGCAGGTTCTGCGGGGTCGTGCACATCTGGCCGCTGTACAGGGACAGCGAGAAGGCCAGGTTGGACAGCATCCCCTTGTAGTCGGACGTCGAGTCGATGACGACGGTGTTGACGCCCGCCTTCTCCGTGTAGACCTGCGCCTGGCGGGCGTTGGTCTCCAGCCAGTCGCCGAACTCCGTGGATCCGGTGTAGTCGATCAGCCTGATCTCGGGGCGCAGGGCGAGGGTCTTGGCGATGCCCTCGCCCGGACGCTCGACGGCCAGGGCCACCAGGTTCGGGTCGAACCCGGCCTCGGCCAGGACCTCGCGCGCCACCCGCACCGTCAGCGCGAGCGGCAGCACGGCGCGCGGGTGCGGCTTGACGAGGACCGGGTTGCCGGTGGCGAGGGAGGCGAACAGGCCCGGGTAGCCGTTCCAGGTGGGGAAGGTGTTGCAGCCGATCATCAACGCGATGCCGCGCGGCACGGCGGTGAAGGTCTTGCCCAGCTCCAACGGGTCCCGCTTGCCCTGCGGCTTCGACCAGTCCGCCCGGCCCGGGACGCGGGTCTGCTCCTCGTAGGCGTACGCCACGGCCTCCAGGCCGCGGTCCTGCGCGTGGGGGCCGCCCGCCTGGAAGGCCATCATGAAGGCCTGGCCGCTGGTGTGCATGACCGCGTGCGCGAACTCGTGCGTGCGCGCGCCGATCCGCGCCAGGATCTCGACGCAGACCAGGGCCCGGGTCTCGGGCCCGGCGTCCCGCCAGGCGCCCATGCCGGCCCGCATCGCGGGCAGCAGCACGTCCGGGTCGACGTGCGGGTACTCCACGCCGAGCTCCGGGCCGTACGGGGAGACCTCGCCGCCGACCCAGCCGTCGGTGCCGGGCTGCCCGAGGTCGAATCGGGTGCCGCGCACGGCCTCGAAGGCGGCCAGGCCGTCGGCCGGGGCGGTCTCGCCGTAGGCCTTGGGGTGTTCGGGATGCGGCGACCAGTAGGCGCGGCTGCGCAGGGCGGCCAGCGCCTGGTCCAGGGTGGACCGGTGCTTCTCGGTCAGCCGGGGAAGGGTGAGCTCGGCGGCCATCAGGGACCAACTCCTCGTTGAGCCGGGCAAGATCAGGCTGGTTCGCAGACTGGGATCAGGCGGGGGCGGGTGAAGAAGAGCAGACTGGAGTTAGAGTAACCGAACGATCGGTCGGTACAAGAGGGCCCGGCGGACCTGTGGACAACCCGGTGCGGGAGGATCAGCACATGACAGCAATCGAGCGGTCCCGCACAGTGGCGGTCGTCGGCGCGGGCACCATGGGGCAGGGCATCGCCCAGGTCGCCCTCCTCGCGGGTCACCCCGTGCTGATCCACGACATCGACGCCCCGGCCGCCGCCGCCGCGGTGGCCGCCGTCCGCGACCGCGTCGAACGGCTGGTCGCCAAGGGCCGCCTGGACCGGGCCGAGGCCGATGACGCGGTCGGGCGGATCGCCGCGGCCGGCGCCCCGGCCGAGCTGGCCGACGCCGCGCTCGTGATCGAGGCCGTCGTCGAGGACACCGCCGTCAAGCGCCGGCTCTTCGAAACCCTCGAAGGGGTCGTGGCCCCGGACTGTCTCCTGGCCACCAACACCTCCTCCCTCTCCGTCACCGAACTCGCCGCCGGCCTCGCGCACCCCGGCCGCTTCCTCGGCCTGCACTTCTTCAACCCGGCCCCGCTGCTCCCCCTCGTCGAGGTGGTGAGCGGCTTCGCCACGGACCCGGCCGCCGCCGACCGCGCGTACGCCACCGTCCTCGGCTGGGGCAAGAGCCCCGTCCGCTGCGCCGACACCCCCGGCTTCATCGTCAACCGGATCGCCCGCCCCTTCTACGCCGAGGCCTTCGCGGTGTACGAGGAGCGGGGTGCCGACCCGGCGACCATCGACGCCGTGCTGCGCGAGAGCGGCGGCTTCCGGATGGGTCCGTTCGAGCTGACCGACCTGATCGGCCAGGACGTCAACGAGGCCGTGACCCGCTCCGTGTGGGAGTCCTTCTTCCGCAGCCCCAAGTTCACCCCCTCCCTCGCCCAGCGCCGCCTGGTGCAGTCGGGCCGCCTGGGCCGCAAGTCCGGGCGGGGCTGGTTCCCGTACGGCGACGACGCGACGCGCCCCGAGCCGCACACCGCGGGCCCCGAGCGGGCACCGGACAAGGTCACCGTCGTCGGCGACCTCGGTCCGGCGGCGGCGCTCGCGGAGCTGATGGAGGAGGCCGGGATCGCGGTCACCGCCGTCGGGCACGGCGGCCCGTACATCCAGCTCCCCGGCGAGGGCCAGCTCGTCCTCGCGGACGGCAAGACCTCGGTGGAGTTCACGGACGTCGTCTACTTCGACCTCGCGCTCGACTACCGCGAGGCGGGCCGGATCGCCCTCTCCGCGGGCGAGGACACCAGCGAGAGCACCCTGGCCGAGGCCGTGGGCCTCTTCCAGGCGCTCGGCAAGAAGGTCTCCGTCATCGGCGACGTGCCCGGCATGATCGTCGCCCGGACCGTCGCCATGCTGATCGACCTCACCGCCGACGCCGTCGCCCGCGGCGCGGCCTCGGCCGAGGACGTCGACACCGCGATGCGGCTCGGCGTCAACTACCCGCTCGGCCCGACCGAATGGCACGGGCGGGTCGGCCGCGACTGGGCGTACGACCTGCTCCACCACCTCGACGAACGCTGTCCCGGAGGCCGCTACGCGCCCTCGCTGGCCCTGTTCAAGCTGGGCTACGCCGGGGACGACACGGCCGAAGGGGACCTCGACGACGTCGACGACCTCGAAGACGCCGAATACGCCGAAGAATTCGACGACGCCGACCGGGGCGAGGGGGAGGCGCGATGACGACCGTCAGGCGCGACACCTACACCCCCGAGACCCTGCTCTCCGTCGCCGTCCAGGTCTTCAACGAGCGCGGTTACGACGGCACCTCCATGGAGCACCTGTCGAAGGCCGCAGGGATCTCCAAGTCCTCGATCTACCACCACGTCGCGGGCAAGGAGGAGCTGCTCCTGCGCGCCGTCAGCCGGGCGCTGGACGGCCTCTTCGCCGTCCTGGAGGAGCCGGACGCGGTACGCGGTCGCGCGGTCGCGCGCGTCGAGCACGTCACCCGGCGCACGGTGGAGGTCCTGGTCGCGGAGCTTCCCTACGTCACCCTGCTGCTGCGGGTGCGCGGCAACACCCGCACCGAGCGCTGGGCGCTGGAGCGCCGCCGCGAGTTCGACCACCGGGTGGCGGAGCTGCTGGGGGCGGCCGCGGCCGAGGGGGACCTGCGGGCGGACGTGGACATCCGGCTCGCCACGCGGCTGCTGTTCGGCATGGTGAACTCCCTGGTCGAGTGGTACCGCCCGCACCCGGGAACCACCCCCGACCAGCTCGCGGACGCGGTGGTCAGCATGGCCCTGGACGGTCTGCGCGCGACCCGGCCGCAGAGCACGGCGTAGCGCCGCGGGTCACGGCGTGGCGCCCCGGGGCCCGTCGGGTCCCGTCGGGGCCGGTCAGGGCGTCTCCTCCGCGAGCGCGCCGGCGACGCGGTCGGTGCCCGGGTCCAGCAGGTCCGTCTCCTCGAACACCAGCAACGTGCGCGTGGAGAGCACCTCCGGGATGGCCTGGAGGCGGGTCAGCACGAGTTCGCGCAGGGTCCGGTTGTCCGGGGTGTGGACCAGCAGGAGGACGTCGAAGTCCCCGCTGACCAGCGCGATGTGCGCGGCGCCGGGCAGCTCGCGCAGTTTCTCCCGGACCGTCCGCCACGAGTTCTGGACGATCTTCAGGGTGATGTACGCCGAGGCTCCCTGCCCGGCCCGTTCGTGGTCGACCCGGGCGGTGAACCCGCGGATCACCCCGTCGTCGATCAGCCGGTTGATGCGGGCGTAGGCGTTCGCCCGGGACACGTGCACCTGCTCGGCCACGGAGCGTATCGACGCGCGACCGTCCGCCTGGAGCAATCGCATGATCGAGCGGTCGATCGGATCCAGGGGCCTGGGCGCGACGGCCGGTACCGGTGGGACTCCCGGGGTTTTGCCCGGCGCGACCGGTGCGGAGCCCGCTCCGGCCATTTGTTCATCCGGCATTGCCCACTGCCTCCCTCTCCTGGACGTCCTGCACCCATCCCACGGCCCCGCCGCCACTTTGTCCACAGCCTGGAGCCGCCTGTAGCCAAATTGCGCCAACGACCGAACAATCGGTAGGTGAGGCGCCTCACACCCGAGACGTCCCTGCCCGCTTCCCACGAGGAGGTGTACGCCGCCATGACGGTCCAAGAGCTGCCCGGTGCCGGTGCGTCGCACCGTGTCACCCCGCCGCCCGCCTGGAGGCCCCGTACGGAGGCCGCCCCGCTGCTTCCGGACCCGGAGCCGTACCGGGTCCTGGGCACACCGGCGGCCGACCGCCTCGACCCCGCGCTGATGCGCCGGTACTACGCCGAGCTCGTCCGCGGCCGCAGGTACAACGCCCAGGCCACCGCGCTCACCCGGCAGGGCCGTCTCGCCGTGTACCCCTCCACCGTCGGGCAGGAGGCGGCCGAGATCGCCGCCGCGCTCGTCCTGGAGGAGCAGGACTGGCTCTTCCCGAGCTACCGCGACACCCTCGCGGCCGTGGCCCGCGGACTGGACCCCGTACAGGCGCTGACGCTGCTGCGCGGCGACTGGCACACCGGGTACGACCCGCGCGAACACCGGATAGCCCCGCTGTCCACCCCGCTCGCCACCCAGCTGCCGCACGCGGTGGGCCTGGCGCACGCGGCGCGCCTGCGCGGCGACGAGGTCGTGGCGCTCGCCATGGTCGGCGACGGCGGAACCAGCGAGGGCGACTTCCACGAGGCGCTCAACTTCGCGGCCGTCTGGCAGGCCCCGGTGGTCTTCCTCGTCCAGAACAACGGCTTCGCGATCTCCGTCCCGCTGGCCAAGCAGACGGCCGCCCCGACCCTGGCCCACAAGGCCGTCGGGTACGGCATGCCGGGCCGGCTGGTCGACGGCAACGACGTGGCCGCCATGCACGAGGTCCTCACCGAGGCCGTCCAGCGCGCCCGCTCCGGCGGCGGCCCGACCCTGATCGAGGCCGTCACCTACCGGATGGAGGCCCACACGAACGCCGACGACGCCACCCGCTACCGCTCGGACTCCGAGGTGGAGGCCTGGAAGGCGCACGACCCGGTGCTGCTCCTGGAGCGCGAGCTGACCGCGCGCGGGATCCTCGACGACGCCGGCATCCAGGAGGCGCGCGACGCCGCCGAGGCCATGGCGGCCACCCTGCGCGAGCGGATGAACGCCGACCCGGTGGTGAACCCCATGGACCTCTTCGCGCACGTCTACGCGGAGCAGACCGGGGTCCTGCGCGAGCAGGCGGAACTGCTGCGCGCCGAACTGGAAGCCGAGGGACAGGCATGAGCACGGTGGCCGAGCGGACCGATCGGGCGGTGAAGCCGGCGACGATGGCGCAGGCGCTCACCCGGGCCATGCGCGACGCGATGGCCGAGGACCCGACGGTCCACGTCATGGGCGAGGACGTCGGCACCCTGGGCGGCGTCTTCCGGATCACGGACGGCCTCGCCAAGGAGTTCGGCGAGGACCGCGTGACGGACACCCCGCTCGCCGAGGCCGGGATCCTCGGCACCGCCGTCGGCATGGCCATGTACGGGCTGCGGCCGGTCGTGGAGATGCAGTTCGACGCGTTCGCGTACCCCGCCTTCGAGCAGCTGATCTCGCACGTGGCGAAGATGCGCAACCGCACCCGCGGCGCCATGCCCCTGCCGATCACCATCCGCGTCCCCTACGGCGGCGGCATCGGCGGCGTCGAACACCACTGCGACTCCTCCGAGGCCTACTACGTGGCCACCCCCGGCCTCACCGTCGTCACCCCGGCGACCGTCGAGGACGCGTATGGGCTGCTGCGCGCCTCCATCGCCAGCGACGACCCGGTGGTCTTCCTGGAGCCCAAGCGGCTGTACTGGTCGAAGGCCGACTGGTCGCCGCAGGCCCCCGCGGCCGTCCCCGGCATCGGCAGGGCGCTCGTGCGGCGACAGGGCACCGGCGCCACCCTGATCACCTACGGCCCCTCGCTCCCGATCTGCCTGGAGGCGGCCGAGGCGGCCCGCGAGGAGGGCTGGGACCTGGAGGTCGTGGACCTGCGCTCGCTGGTCCCCTTCGACGAGGAGACCGTCGTCGCCTCCGTACGCCGCACCGGGCGCGCGGTCGTGGTCCACGAGGCCGGCGGCTTCGGCGGACCGGGCGCGGAGATCGCCGCCCGCGTGACGGAGCGCTGCTTCCACCACCTGGAGGCCCCCGTGCTGCGCGTGACGGGCTTCGACATCCCCTACCCGCCGCCGATGCTGGAGAAGCACCACCTGCCCGGAGTGGACCGGATCCTGGACGCCGTGGCCCGCCTGCAGTGGGAGAACTGATGCCGCAGGTACTGGAGTTCAAGCTGCCCGACCTCGGGGAGGGGCTGACCGAGGCGGAGATCGTGCGGTGGCTGGTGGCCGTCGGCGACGTCGTCGAGATCGACCAGCCCGTCGTCGAGGTGGAGACCGCCAAGGCGATGGTCGAGGTGCCGTGCCCGTACGGGGGCGTGGTCACCGCGCGCTTCGGCGAGGAGGGCACGGAGCTGCCGGTCGGCGCCCCGCTGATCACCGTGGCGGTGGGGTCGGCGACGGCTCCCGCCGACGGGTCCGACGCGGGCCCCGGCGAGGCGGAGGGCTCCGAGAACTCGCCCCGGCCCCTGATCGGCTACGGCTCGGACCACTCGCGCCCGGCGCGTCGGCGACGGGTGCGACCCGTCACCGCCGCGGTGTCGGCGCCTGTCGCGGCCCCGGCCCCGGTCGTCGCGGCCCCGGCTCCGGCCCCCGTCGCGGTGGCCCCGGCCCCGGCCGTGGCGGCTCCCGAGGTCGTCGCCGGCCCGGTGGCGGTCATCTCGCCGCTGGTGCGCAAGCTGGCCAAGGACAACGGGCTGGACCTGCGGGCCCTGCACGGCTCCGGGCCGCAGGGCCTGATCCTGCGGGCCGACGTCGAGGCGGCCCTGGCCGCGCTCCGGGCCCCCGCGCCGACCCCCGCCCCCGCCCCCGCGGCGCAGGGCGAGCGGATCCCGCTCAAGGGACTGCGCGGGGCCGTCGCGGAGAAGCTGTCGCGCAGCCGTCGGGAGATCCCCGAGGCCACCTGCTGGGTCGACGCGGACGCCACCGAGCTGATGGCGGCGCGGGCCGCGATGAACGCCGTCGACGGCCCGAAGATCTCCGTGCTCGCGCTGCTGGCCCGGATCTGCACGGCCGCCCTCGCCCGGTACCCGGAGCTCAACTCCACCGTGGACCTGGCCGCGAAGGAGATCGTCCGGCTCCCGGCCGTCCACCTGGGCTTCGCCGCGCAGACCGAGCGGGGCCTGATGGTGCCCGTCGTCCGGGACGCGCAGACCCGCAGCCCGGAGTCCCTGTCGGCGGAGTTCGCCCGGCTGACGGAGCTCGCCCGGGCGGGGAAGCTCGCCCCGTCCGACCTCACGGGCGGCACCTTCACCCTCAACAACTACGGGGTGTTCGGGGTCGACGGCTCCACGCCGATCATCAACCACCCCGAGGCGGCGATGCTCGGCGTCGGACGGATCATCCCGAAGCCGTGGGTGCACCGCGGGGAGCTGGCCGTGCGGCAGGTCGTACAGCTGTCCCTGACCTTCGACCACCGGGTGTGCGACGGCGGTACGGCGGGCGGGTTCCTGCGCTACGTCGCCGACTGCGTCGAGAATCCGGCGGTGCTGCTGCGGGGGCTGTAGCCGCCCCCGGCGGTGCGCCGCCCCGACCCCACGCCGGCGGGGTCGGGGCGGCGCACCCGACGCTCAGGGGGTGAGGAGGATCTTGCCCACGTGCGCGCTCGACTCCAGGACGCGGTGCGCCTGCGCCGCGTCCGCCATCGGGTACCTGGCGTGCACGACCGGACGCACGCGCCCCGCCGTGATCAGGGGCCACACGTGTTCCCGTACGGCCGCCACGATCGCGGCCTTCTCCTCCAGCGGGCGGGCCCGCAGCGAGGTCGCGGTGATCGCCGCCCGCTTGGCGAGCAGCGCGCCCAGGTTCAGCTCGGCCTTCACACCGCCCTGGAGGCCGATGACCGCGAGGCGGCCGTTGACGGCCAGCGCGTCCACGTTCCGGGCCAGGTACTTCGCGCCCATGATGTCCAGGATCACGTCCGCCCCGGCTCCGCCGGTGGCGGCCCGCAGCTCTTCCACGAAGTCCTGCTCGCGGTAGTCGATGAGGACGTCCGCGCCCAGTTCCGCGCAGCGGGCCAGCTTGTCGGCGCCGCCCGCCGTGACCGCGACCCGCGCGCCCACCGCCTTGCCGAGCTGGATCGCCATCGTGCCGATGCCGCTCGACCCGCCGTGGACCAGGAGGGTCTCACCGGGGCGCAGCCCCGCGACCATGAAGACGTTCGACCAGACCGTCGCCACCACCTCGGGCAGAGCGGCGGCCGACACCAGGTCCACCCCCGCCGGGACCGGCAGCAGCTGTCCCGCCGGTACGGCGACCCGCTGCGCGTACCCGCCGCCGGCCAGAAGCGCGCACACCTCGTCGCCCACCGCCCAGCCGGACACGCCCGGTCCGACGGCGACGACGCGCCCGGAACACTCCAGGCCGGGGTGGTGCGAGGCGCCCGGCGGAGGATCGTAGAACCCCTGGCGCTGAAGGACGTCGGCGCGGTTCACGGCGCTCGCCGCGACCTCGACGAGCACCTCCCCCTGGCCCGCCACCGGATCGGGTACCTCGGCCCAGACGAGGGCCTCGGGGCCGCCGGGCTGCTCGATGGTGATCGCATGCATGGGGCGGAATCTACTCCGGTGCGCCGAAGGTGACCTGAGGGCCCGTCGGGGGCACGGCCCGGACGATGGTGATCACCCGGTCCGTCGCCTGGAGCGGGCTCGCGTGCGGGTCGTCGTAGGCGAGCAGGCGGTGTCCGCGCAGGACGCTGATGACGAGGTCCTCCGTCTCGCGCACCCCGCGCCCGACCTCCGCCTTGCTGACCGGACGCTCGATGAGGTCCAGGCCGCTGCCCTGCTGGATCAGGTCCTCCATCACGGTCCCGGCGCTCGGGCTGAGCACGGACAGGCCCAGGAGCCGTCCGGCCGCGCTCGCGCTCGTGATGACCGCGTCCGCGCCGGACTGCTTCAGCAGCGGCGCGTTCTCCTCCTCGCGGACGGCGGCCACGATCTTCGCGCCCCGGTTGAGCTGGCGGGCCGTCAGGGTCACCAGCACGGCCGTGTCGTCGCGCTGGGTGGCGATGACGACCTGGCGGGCCTTCTGGAGTTCGGCCCGCAGCAGCACGTCGGAGCGCGTGGCGTCGCCGACGACCCCGGTGAAGCCCTCCGCGTTGGCCGTGTCGATCACCTTGGCGCTGGGGTCGACGATGACGACCTGCTCCTTGGGGAGGCCGGTGGCCAGCAGCGTCTGGAGGGCCGAGCGGCCCTTCGTGCCGAAGCCCACGACGACCGTGTGCTCACGCAAGTTGTTCCTCCAGCGGTTCAGCCGCCACTCCTCCCTGGTGCGCTCGGTGAGCACTTCCAGGGTGGTGCCGACCAGGATGATCAGGAACAGCACGCGCAGGGGGGTGATCAGCAGGACGTTGACCAGCCGCGCGCTGTCGCTGTACGGGACGATGTCGCCGTAGCCCGTCGTCGACAGGGTCACGGTCGCGTAGTAGACGCAGTCGAGGAGATCGACCTGCTTGTTGGCGTTGTCGTGGTAGCCCTCGCGGTCCAGCCAGACGATCAGGACCGTGAGGCACAGCACGAACAGGGCCATCAACAGCCGTCGGGTGACCTGCCGCAGCGGTTTCTCGACCACGCGCTTGGGGAGCTTGACGCGGCGCGAGACGAGTTTCTCGTCGGCGCCCCGCGCCATGGCGTCCTGGCCGTGCAGTTTCACGTGAAACATCCCCCTGAGGCCCACGGCAGGTCCAGGATCTCCAGCTCCTGCCCGGATCGTGCGCCGTGCGCCGGTACGACGGCCAGCGCGTCGGCGGCCGCGACCCCGCGCAGCATCGCCGGGCCGTTGTACCGCAGCGGTACGGCGTGTTCGTCGGTCAGCAGTACCGGCACCAGCCGGGTGTCGTGCGGGTGGCCGGGCACGTCGCCCTCGACCGGCACCGTGTAGCGCGGGCGCTGGCGGCGGCCGGCGAGGGCGCGCAGCAGCGGTTCGCCGAGGGTGAGCAGCCCGGACACGGCGGCGAGGGGGTTGCCGGGCAGCCCGACCAGGTGGCGGCCGTCGGCCGGGTCGCCGAGGCGGGCCAGCAGCATCGGGTGCCCGGGGCGGACGGTGACCCCGTCGACGAGCAGTTCGGCTCCGGCGCGCTCCAGCACGGGGTGGACGTGGTCGACGGGGCCGGAGGCGGTGCCGCCGGTGGTGACGATCACGTCGGCGGTGGAGGAGGTGACCGCCCGCAGGAGGGCTTCGGCGCCCGCCGGGTCGTCGCCGAGCCGGCGCGTGCCGATGACCTCGGCGCCGGCGCGGGCGAGCCAGGGTCCGAGCATGGGGCTGAGGGCGTCGCGGATCAGGCCGTCGTGCGGGAGGCCCTCGGTGAGCAGTTCGTCGCCGAGGACGAGGATCTCCACGCGGGGCCGGGGCCGGGTGACCAGCTCGTCGTAGCCGGCGGCGGCGGCGAGGCCGAGGACGGCGGGGGTGACGAGGGAGCCGACGGGCAGCAGCAGGTCGCCCGAGCGGCACTCCTGGCCGCGCGGGCGGATGTCCTGGCCGGTGTTCACGGTGCGCCGGGCGTGGAGCTGGCTGCCGGTCTCGCGGGCGTGCTCGCTGCGGATCACGGCGGTGGTGTCGGCGGGGACCCGGGCGCCGGTGGCGATGCGTACGGCTTCGCCGTCCGCGAGGGGCGCGGGCGGTTCGGCGCCGGCCAGGACATCGCCGCCGGGGCGGACGGTCCAGGGGCCGGGTCCGGCGACGGCCCAGCCGTCCATGGCGGAGGTGTCGAAGGAGGGCAGGTCCCCGAGGGCGTCGAGGGGGGCGGCGAGGACCTCGCCGAGCCCGTCGGCGAGCGGCACGCGGTGGGTGCGGCCCCGGACGCCCGAACCGGCGCGCACGGCGTTCTCGCGGGCGCGCAGCCAGGGCGTGGCGCGCCGGTCGCCGCCCTCGGCGGTGTTCGGGGAGGTCCGGCTGACCAGGGCGAGGGCCTCGTCGAGGTCGCCGTCGGCGTCGGTACGGGTCATCCGGAGCCGGTCTCCTCGGGCTGGGTGGTGCCGGTGGGCGTGCCGGGCCGCGTCGCGTCGGACTCGGCGGCCCAACGCAGGGCCAGGTCGGCGGCCTTGCGGGAGGCCTCCGCGACGGCGTGGGCGGGGTCGGCGCCGGTGGCCTCGGCGCGGGCGGCCGCGTAGCCGACGAGGAAGGTCGTCAGCGGAGCGGCGGGTCGGGCGACGCCGTGGGCGGCGTCACGGGCGAGGTCGAGCAGGGTCTTGGTGTCGACGTCGAGGTCGATCCCCAGTTCGTTCTTGGCGGCGGTGATCCATTGCTCCAGCACGTCCCCATGCTCCCTGATCCGGGCGCGGGCCGCCGCCAGGTCCTCCCAGGTGTCGCAGTCGAAGGAGGCGAGCGGGGCGGCGGCGGTGACCGGGACGAGGGCCAACTCGGCGGTGAGGGCGCGCAGGGGGAGGTTGCGCAGGTCGCCGTGTTCGGCGGCGAGCAGGGCGAGTTCGCGGCGCAGGGGCTCGGCGCGGTAGGCGGCGACGAGGGGCTGGTCGCGGCCCTCGGGGTCGCGGAGCAGGGCCCCGTCCGGGCCGTCCGATCCGGTCGCCCCGCCCGGGCCGTCCGTCCCGTCCGTCGCCGCCGTCAGCAGGGCGTGGACGGTGTCCCGGTCGAGGAAGGGCAGGTCGGCGGAGAGTACGAGGACCAGTCCGGCGGAACAGCGGCGCACCCCGGCGTCCAGCGCGGCGACCGGGCCGCCGCCGGGCGGGTCCTCCAGGGCCCAGTCGACCGGGCGCGAGGTGGCCCTGCGGGTGCCGACCACGACGGTGGTGCGGGCGTCCGAGCAGGCGTCCAGGACCCGGTCGAGGAGGGCGCGGCCACCGACCGGGAGGGCGGGCTTGTCGGCCCCGCCGAGGCGGCGGGCGGCCCCGCCGGCCAGGACGATCGCGTCGTAGCTCATGCCCCGAGTATGCGGGGCCGAAGGCGCCGTCGGGGGGCGCCGCTTACCGGATCCTTACCGGCCGCGCGGGAGTCCGCCGACCGGGGCCGACCGGGGCCGGACCGACGCCGACGGGAGCCGGATCGGCGGCGGGGCGGCGGCGGGTCGTAGGCGGGCGTCGGCGGGTCGAAGCCGGCAGGGGCCGGGCCGACACCGGACCGACGTCGACCGGAGCCGGATCGGAGCCGGATCGGCGGCGGGTCGTAGGCGGGCGTCGGCGGGTCGAAGCCGGCAGGGGCCGGACCGACACCGGACGGACGCCGACCGGAGCCGGACCGGAGCCGACCAAAGCCGGATCGGAGCCGGATCGGCGGCGGGTCGTAGGCGGGCGTCGGCGGGTCGAAGCCGGCAGGGGCCGGGCCGACACCGGACAGACGCCGACGGACGTTGGAACGGAGCCGGACCGACGCCGACCGGAGCCGGATCGGCGGCGGGCGTCGGAGGGTCGGGCGGGAACGCGCGCGCCCCGCCGGAGCGGGGCGCGAGCGGAGGTGGATCGGGACTCCGGGGACCCTCGGGCCCGCGGCCCGTGCACGGACCCCCGACGGAGCGGGGCCGTCTCGTCGGGCCGCCCTTCCGGACCGCCCGACCGGCCCCACCGGGCGCCGCCCGGCCCCGCCTTCGCGGTGGCGCGGAGCCGCGGGCCCTCGGCCCCGGCGGCGATCCCGCACCCCGGTGGGATCCCCGGAGGAACTCCTAGAGGTACGGGCCGGAGCGGACCGCCCCGTGCGGGCCGTCCTCGTCGTCCTCGTGCGAGCCGCCGGGCGGCAGCGCGCGGCGCATCTGCTCCAACTGGGCCCGCGCCGCCATCTGCTGCGCGAACAGGGCCGTCTGGATGCCGTGGAACAGGCCCTCCAGCCATCCCACCAACTGGGCCTGCGCGATGCGCAGTTCCGCCTCGGAGGGGATGGCCTCCTCGGTGAACGGCAGGGAGAGGCGCTCCAGTTCCTCCACCAGCTCCGGCGCCAGGCCGTCTTCCAGTTCCTTCACCGACGCCGCGTGGATGTCCTTCAGACGGACCCGGCTGGCCTCGTCCAGAGGAGCGGCGCGCACCTCTTCCAGAAGTTGCTTGATCATGCTGCCGATCCGCATGACCTTGGCGGGCTGTTCGACCATGTCCGTCACCGGAACCTCGCGCGACTCGTCATCGGCGCCGCCGACCGCCGTCCCGTCCTGTCCCACGATCAGGACGTGCGGGGGACTGTCCTGCGACCGTTCACTCCTCGGCATCTCCATGCCGACATTCTCTCGCACACCTTCGTCCTCACACGGTGTGCCCCCGTACGGGCGTGATCCACCCTGTACGGGGCCGCCAACATCGGCGGTTCGCGCGCGGCGGCCCGCGGACCCTCAGCGGCCCCGGCGCAGCCGCACGCCCATGTAGCCGAGCCCGAGGCCCATCAGGGTCAGTCCGGTGCCCAGCGGCAGCATGTGCGCGGCGAGGTCGGCGGCGCGTTCGTTGGGCGCGGTGCCGAGCGCGGTGACGTTCTCCGGCGGTCCCGAGGGCCCGCCCGACTCCGTGCCCGACGCCGTGTCCGGCGCCCCGCTCGGCGCGGCGCCCGGCGCCGTGGCCGTGGCCGTGGCCGTGGCCGTGGCCGTCGCCGCGGGCGCGGACGGCTCCGGCCGGGTGCGCGGCGGCGTGTGCGGGTAGGGGCGCAGCGGGCGGGAGGCGGTGACCATCTCGGGGTCGGCGGGCTCGCCGGCGGCCCGTCCGGGGCGCTCCCGGCCGACGCCCGCGGCGCTGCCGGCGAGCTCCTCGTAGGCCTCTTCGGGTACGTCGGCCACCGCGACGGCGCGCGCGGGCGCGGCGGGGCCGGGGGCGCGGGCGGGGCTCGCGCTCGCGGGCGCGGAGAGCAGCAGCGCGGCCAGCGCCAGCGCGGGCCAGGCGGCCCGGCAGGACGCGCGGAGGCATGCGGTCACGGGGAGCCCTCCCGTTCCCGGCGCCCGCTGCGTAGGTGCCGAGGTTCCGGGGTACCGCGCTGTCGAGGTACCGAGGTGTCGGGGAGCCGCCCCACCGGGGCGTGGCGGTGCCGCGACGAGCTCAGATTCACATAACGGGGCAAACACGGCATCTCGGGCCGCGCGAAGGAGGGTGCGCACCACCCGCCCGGGTGCGGGGCGGCGGTCAGCGCACCCGGCCGTCGACCGGCGCGGGGTCGGGGGCGTCGGTGGCCCAGGCCAGCAGCATCCGCAGGGCGTCGTGCGAGGGGCTGCCCGGCTCGGCGGCGTACGTGATCAGGGACTGCTCGGGGTCGTCCGTGGCGCGCAGGGTCTCGTAGGCCAGTTCCACGTCGCCCACCACGGGATGGCGAAACCGCTTGGTGCCCGAGGCCTTGTCCTGCACGGGGTGCTCGGCCCACCAGCGCCGGAAGTCCGCACTCCGCATCGACAGTTCCCCGATCAGGCTCGCCAACCGGGGGTCGTCGGGGTGCCGGCCCGCGTCCAGGTGCAGGTAGGCGACGTTCTCCCGGGCGCAGGAGTCCCAGTCCGCGTACAGCTCCCGGGAGGCCCCGTCGAGGAAGGTGATCCGGGCGACGTTGCGCTCCGCCGGTTCCAGGGCCCCGTAGTCGCCGAAGAGGGCGACCGCCGCCGCGTTCCAGGCCAGGACGTCCATGCGACGGCCCATCACCAACGCCGGCATGTCCACCAGATCGTCCAACAGCCGCCGGAACATGGGGCGCACGCGCTGTGGCGGTTCGGGGCGCCGCGGGGCCTGCCGGCCGGAGGGTCGCGGCCGGGCGAGCCGGTGCAGGTGCCGCGTGGCGTCCCCGTCCAGCCGCAGGGCGCGGGCGAGGGCGTCGAGCACCGCGTCCGAGGGGTTGGACACGCGGCCCTGCTCCATCCGCGTGTAGTAGTCGACGCTCACCCCGGCCAGCTGGGCGATCTCCTCGCGGCGCAGGCCCGCGACCCGGCGCCGGCCCCCGAAGTCCGGCAGGGCGACGTCCCGGAGGTTCAGCAGGGCGCGGCGGGAGCGGAGGAACTCGCCCATGGCGATCGCTGTGCTCATACGAGGATTGTGGCCGGCCGCGGCGGTTCGATCCTGGCCCTGCCGGGGCCAGGCGACCGCGCCGCCGCGCACCGGGATCCCCCCGGTCCGCGACGGCGCGCCGGCCGTACGACCGCTACTGCGGGTCGCCCGTGGAGACGATCAGCGTGAACTCCGTGTCCGCCTTGGACACGTCCGTCCCCGAGGCGGGCAGCTGCTCCAGGACGGTGTCCTGGCCGTAGACCGCCTCGTCGCGCTCCTGGATCTCGAAGCGCCAGCCCGCGGCCTGGATGCACTCCTTGACCGAGCGCAGGTTCTTGTACCGGAAGTCCGGCGCCACGACCTTGTTCGCGTCCTTGTAGGACTTGGAGGCGTTCTTGCACTTCTCCGGGTCGATCGTGCGCGTCGGGTCCGGACCCTTGTGGCCCGGCACCGCCGACCCGGACGCGGACGCCGAGGTGGACGGCGAGGCCGTGTCGTCCTTGTCGCCCTTGTCCCCGCCCATGTTGACGACCGCGATCAGACCGCCGACGGCCAGCAGCGCCACCACGATCGCCCCGACGACGACCGGCGTGTTCCGCTTCCCGCCGGACGCCCCGCCGCCCGACGGGGCGGCGGGCGAGATGTTGAACGTCGGCGGGGTCTGCGCCGCGTACGGCTGCTGCTGCTGCGGCAGCGGCGCCGTGCCGTGCCCGGCCGGCTGCGGGTAGGCGTAACCGCCCTGCTGCGGCGGGGGCGTCGGCGCGTACGGGGAAGGCGGCGGCGTCTGCGGGGCCTGGTAGGGCTGCTGGGGCGACTGCGGGACGCTCTGGTAGCCGGAGTCCACCGGCGGGAACACGGCCGAGCCGACGCCCGCCCCGCTGCCGCCCGGCGCGGCGCCGGGAACGATCACCGGGGCGCCCGTCCCACCGGCCGACATGATCCGCAGGACCTCGTCGCGCATGGCCGCGGCCGTGGGGAAGCGCTCGTTCGGGTTCTTCTTCAGGGCCCGCGCCACGAGGGCGTCCATGGCCGGGGTGACGGAACGGTTGACGCTCGACGGGGCGACCGGCTCCTCCTGGACGTGCGCGTACGCGATCGCCAGCGGGGAGTCCGCGTCGAAGGGGATCCGGCCCGTCAGCAGCTGGAACAGCATGATGCCGACCGAATACAGGTCGGAACGGGCGTCCACGCCGCGCCCGAGCGCCTGCTCCGGCGACAGGTACTGCGGGGTGCCGACGACCATGCCGGTCTGCGTCATCGAGGTGACCCCGGACTGCATCGCGCGCGCGATGCCGAAGTCCATCACCTTGACCACGTCGCGCTTGGTCATCATCACGTTGCCGGGCTTGATGTCGCGGTGGACCAGGCCCATCTCGTGGCTGGTCTCCAGCGCGGCCAGCACGTCGGCCGTCACCTTCAGCGCCTTCTCGGCCGGCATCGCGCCGTACTGGCGGACGTCCGCCTCCAGGACGGAGCCCAGCGGCCGGCCCTCGACGTACTCCATGACGATGTACGGCATGACCGTGTTGTCCCCGGCCGCGCCGCCGCCGAAGGACACCTCGCCCTCGCCGGTGTCGAAGACCGAGACGATATTGGTGTGCGACAGTTTGGCAACAGCCTGCGCCTCGCGCCGGAAGCGCTCGCGGAAGGACGCCTCGCGCCCGAGCTCGCTGTGCAGTGTCTTGATGGCGACCTGTCGGTCGAGCGCGGAGTCGTACGCGAGGTAGACGGAGGCCATGCCCCCCTCGCCCAGCAAATCCCTTAGCTGGTAACGGCCACCGGCCAGGGAGCCGCCTGCGTACCGGCCCTGCGTGCCGTCCTGGCTCATGACTGTTGCTTCCCCTCGGGCTGTGTCCCTACGCGTCTGGCTGAGCGCATGTGGCGCCCAGTCTGCCGGAGGGCAAGCACACGTCAAGCCAGGTCCCCGTTCCGTGACCGGGCTGCTACGGGGTGCCTTTGTCCGAACGGTGACCGGTGTGGAGGCTGTAGCGTTCATCGGAGCACCCGATGAGGACCCACCGCTAGAGCGGACGAGAGAGACGACGGCGAGGACTGATGGCACCCGAACCCGAGGGAAACGGCGCCGGGATGGCCGAAGGTCCGGAGCACTGGGGCGCGGGCGGCCTCGTGGGCGACGGCCGGTACCGCCTGACGCACCGGCTGGGCCGCGGCGGCATGGCGGAGGTCTTCGCCGCCGAGGACGTGCGACTGGGCCGCACCGTCGCCGTGAAGCTGCTGCGCGCCGACCTCGCCGAGGACCCGGTGTCCAAGGCCCGCTTCACCCGTGAGGCACAGTCGGTCGCGGGGCTGAACCACCACGCGGTCGTCGCCGTGTACGACTCGGGCGAGGACCGGGTCGGCCCGAACGTCGTCCCGTACATCGTGATGGAGCTGGTCGAGGGCCGCACCATCCGCGATCTGCTGATCAGCGCCGAGGCCCCGGGTCCCGAGCAGGCGCTCATCATCGTGTCGGGCGTCCTCGAAGCGCTCGCCTACTCCCACCAGCACGGCATCGTGCACCGCGACATCAAGCCCGCGAACGTCATCATCACCCACGCCGGCGCGGTCAAGGTGATGGACTTCGGCATCGCCCGCGCCCTGCACGGCGCGCAGTCGACGATGACGCAGACCGGCATGGTCATGGGCACCCCGCAGTACCTGTCGCCCGAACAGGCCCTCGGCAAGGCCGTGGACCACCGCAGCGACCTGTACGCGACCGGCTGCCTCCTCTACGAACTCCTCGCGCTGCGGCCCCCCTTCACCGGGGAGACCCCGCTGTCGGTGGTCTACCAGCACGTCCAGGACATCCCGGTGCCGCCCTCGCGGCTCCCCGAGGGCGCCGACATCCCGGCGGAACTCGACGGTCTCGTCATGCGGTCCCTCGCCAAGGACCCCGACGACCGCTTCCAGAGCGCCGAGGAGATGCGCGGGCTCGTCCAGTACGCGCTCCAGATGCTCCAGGACCAGGGGCCGAACACCGGCACCTGGAACACCGGTCCGGTCACCATGGCGCTGCCGCACGGCCAGCCCGGCGCCGCCCCGACCGCGGCGATGCCCGCCGCGAACGGGGGCCAGTACCCCGCGCACGCGACGACCTCGCAGTTCCAGCAGCCGATGGTGCCCCCGCTGAACCCGGACGACGGCTCCGCCTTCCCCGGCGGCGGCGGACGCGGTCACGGCGGCAACGGCGGAGGCAACGGCGGTCACGGCGGCTACGGCGGCTACGACGACCGCCCGAGCGGCGGCGGACGCTGGAAGGTGCTGCTCTTCGCGCTGCTCGCGGTCCTCGCGATCGCCGGCGGTGTGGCGTACGCGGTGAAGACCGTGGGCGGCGGCAGCGGCGGTGGCGACGGCGGGAAGCCCTCCAGCAGCCAGAGCACCCCGAGCGGCGGCCAGAGCAGCCCGGACTCCACCGAGGAGACCCCCTCCTCGCAGCCGAGCACCCCCTCGGGCGGCACGCGCGAGGAGACGTACGTCCCGACGCCGAGCCGCAGCAAGTACACGCCGTCGACCAACCCGACGCCTTCGACGCCGAGCACCTCGCCGGACCCGAAGACCTCGCCGGCGACGCAGCCCCCGACGAAGGAGCCTCCGACGAAGGAGCCGCCGACGCCGCCGACGAAGGAGCCGAGCGTGCCCACCGGCGGCCAGACGCCGCCCTAGTCGGCCGTCACACGAAAGAGGGGCCCGGCGGAATCAATTCCGCCGGGCCCTTCCTTTTGTCGACACTTCGTTGAAAACCGCTGATCAGAGCGCGTGGTGGTACTGCCTGTCGTGTTGGTTCAGATTTCCGGCGAGCGTGTGCACGGTGACGAGCTGGGGTTCGATTCGCATGTACACCGGGTCGAAGACGGAGCCGTCGACGAAATGCGGTCCGGGACCGAAAAGCTCCAGCTCGGCGGTGGTCGGTTCGACGATCCGCGCGGTTCCGGTGAACTGGACGGACCACAGCGTCGGGTCCTGGGAATTGAAGTTGTCCGCCCCGTAGGCGACGACGCTCCCGTTGCAGGCCTGGTGGTAGCCGAACCCGGAGTGCATTCTCAGCACGACCCTGCCGTCCACCACGATGTGGCGGGCGAGGGCGAGGAAGGGCAGCGCGCGCATGCTGGTGGCGACTCGGCCGTAGGGCACCTGGCGCAGCAGTTCGATGGCGTGGAGTTCCTCAGGGGACATGGGACCACTCTCCACCGGCGCCCGGCGCCCGGGGAAGGGGATCCCGCCCCCATGATCAGGGACGTTGGTCCCGAATTGAACCGTGTGTCGTGTGGAACCGCGCGACCACGGTGCGCGACGGAGCGCGGCACGAGGATCACCGGAGCGCGGCCGGCGCGGGGCCGGAGTCGGGGCGGCGCGGGGCCGGAGTCGGCTCGCGCGGGCCTGGAGCGGGGCCGGAGCCGGGGCCGGCGGGCCCGGAGTCGCCTCGCGGGCGCCCGGAGCGGCGCCGGAGCCACCCGGGCGGGCGGCCGGCGCCGTGCTCCGGCGCGGCTAGCGCTTCTCGGCCTGGAGGCGCGCCACGTAGGCCGCGGCCTGGGAGCGGCGCTCCATGCCCAGCTTCGACAGCAGGCTGGAGACGTAGTTCTTGATGGTCTTCTCGGCCAGGTGCAGGCGCTCCCCGATGACCCGGTTCGTCAGGCCCTCGCCGATCAGGTCGAGGATCTTGCGCTCCTGGTCGGTGAGGTTCGCGAGGCGGTCGTCGCCCTTGCCGTTCTTGCCGTCACGCAGGCGCTCCAGCACCCGCGCGGTGGCCACCGGGTCCAGCAGCGACTTGCCGGCCGCGACGTCCCGCACGGCGCTGAGCAGCTCGTTCCCGCGGATCGCCTTGAGGACGTACCCCGAGGCACCTGCCATGATCGCGTCGAAGAGCGCCTCGTCGTCGGCGAACGAGGTGAGCATCAGGCACTTGATGTCCTCGTTCTGGGAACGGACCTCGCGGCACACCTCGACCCCGCTGCCGTCCGGCAGGCGCACGTCGAGGACGGCCACGTCCGGGCGGGTGGCCGGGATGCGCACGAGCGCGTCCGCCGCCGTACCGGCCTCGCCGACGATCTCGATGTCGTCCTCGACGGACAGGAGCTCATGGACACCCCGACGTACCACTTCGTGGTCGTCCAGGAGGAATACCGTGATTTTTCCGGTTTCACGCATGGAGTCAGTTTCACATACTCACCCCTTCCCTGGCGGAGTTACCCGGGATAACGTGCCGTTGTTCCGGCCCCCTGCAAGGCTGTGACCAGTGGTTGTTCCCGCAACCCTCGATTTAGTTGGATATCCAAGCAAAATCGCAGGTCAAACGGGGTTTCGCAGTTATGCGACGCACTGGGTAACGTGCTTTGCGCAGGGCACTCGCCGGGGCACCTGTCACGCCTGAATCCCAACGCGCCGCGCACCCACCCCGTGCGCGGGAACCGGATACAGGTGAGCCGCACTGGTCCCCGGAGAACCCGGGTGCCGGACCGACGGAGGAGCACACGTGACCGTGGAGAGCACTGCCGCGCGCAAGCCGCGACGCAGCAGCGGCACCAAGCGGGCGGCAGGCGCGGCGAGCGCCCGCAAGACCGCCGCTGCCACCGCACAGCCGCACGACGCCGAGCCTCAGCTCGTACAACTGCTGACGCCCGAGGGCGAACGCGTCGAGGTCAAGGACAATCCCGACCTCGCGGAGTTCGCGCCCTTCGTCGCGGACATCACCACCGAGGACCTGCGCGGGCTCTACCGCGACATGGTCCTGACCCGCCGCTTCGACGGAGAGGCCACCGCCCTCCAGCGTCAGGGCGAGCTGGGCCTGTGGGCCTCGCTGCTGGGCCAGGAGGCCGCGCAGATCGGTTCCGGCCGGGCCCTGCGCGACGACGACTACGTCTTCCCGACCTACCGCGAGCACGGCGTGGCCTGGTGCCGCGGGGTCGACCCGACGAACCTCCTCGGCATGTTCCGCGGCGTCAACCACGGTGGTTGGGACCCCTCCACCAACAACTTCCACCTGTACACGATCGTCATCGGCTCGCAGACCCTGCACGCCACCGGCTACGCCATGGGCGTCGCCAAGGACGGCGCGGACTCGGCGGTCATCGCCTACTTCGGCGACGGCGCCTCCAGCCAGGGCGACGTGGCCGAGGCGTTCACCTTCTCGGCGGTCTACAACTCCCCCGTGGTGTTCTTCTGCCAGAACAACCAGTGGGCCATCTCCGAGCCCACCGAGCGCCAGATGCGCGTCCCGCTGTACCAGCGCGCCCAGGGCTTCGGCTTCCCGGGCGTCCGCGTCGACGGCAACGACGTCCTGGCCTGCCTCGCGGTCACCCGCTGGGCGCTGGACCGGGCCCGTCGGGGCGAGGGCCCGACCCTCGTCGAGGCGTTCACGTACCGCATGGGCGCGCACACCACCTCGGACGACCCGACGAAGTACCGGCGCGACGAGGAGACCGCGGCCTGGGAGGCGAAGGACCCGATCCTGCGCCTGAAGGCCCACCTGCTGGCGAGCGGGGGCGCCGACGAGGCGTTCTTCGAGCAGCTGGAGGCGGAGAGCGAGACCCTGGGCAAGCGGGTGCGCGAGGTCGTGCGCGCCATGCCCGACCCCGACACCATGGCGATCTTCGAGAACGTCTACGCGGACGGGCACGCGCTCGTCGACGAGGAGCGCGCCCAGTTCGCCGCCTACCTCGCGTCCTTCGAGGAGGGCCACTGATGGCTGTCGAAAAGATGTCGATCGCGAAGGCGCTCAACGAGTCGCTGCGCAAGGCCCTGGAGACCGACCCCAAGGTCCTGATCATGGGTGAGGACGTCGGCAAGCTCGGCGGCGTCTTCCGCATCACCGACGGGCTCCAGAAGGACTTCGGCGAGGAGCGGGTCATCGACACCCCGCTCGCCGAGTCGGGCATCGTCGGCACCGCCATCGGCCTGGCCCTGCGCGGCTACCGGCCGGTCGTGGAGATCCAGTTCGACGGGTTCGTCTTCCCCGCCTACGACCAGATCGTCACGCAGCTCGCGAAGATGCACGCCCGCGCGCTCGGCAAGATCAAGCTGCCGGTCGTCGTGCGCATCCCCTACGCGGGCGGCATCGGCGCCGTCGAGCACCACAGCGAGTCCCCCGAGGCGCTCTTCGCGCACGTGCCGGGCCTCAAGGTGGTCTCGCCGTCCAACGCCTCCGACGCGTACTGGATGCTCCAGCAGGCCATCCTCAGCGACGACCCGGTGATCTTCTTCGAGCCGAAGCGCCGCTACTGGGACAAGGCCGAGGTCGACGTCGAGGCCATCCCCGGCGAGCTGCACAAGGCGCGCGTCGCCCGCTCCGGCACCGACCTCACCCTGGCCGCGTACGGCCCGATGGTGAAGGTCTGCCTGGAGGCGGCGGCCGCGGCGGCCGAGGAGGGCAAGTCGGTGGAGGTCGTCGACCTGCGCTCGATGTCCCCGGTCGACTTCGACGGGCTCCAGGCCTCCGTCGAGCGCACCCGCCGGCTCGTGGTGGTCCACGAGGCGCCGGTGTTCCTCGGCGTGGGCGCGGAGATCGCCGCCCGCATCACGGAGCGGTGCTTCTACCACCTGGAGGCGCCCGTCCTGCGCGTCGGCGGCTTCCACGCCCCCTACCCGCCGGCCCGCCTGGAGGACGAGTACCTGCCCGGCCTGGACCGGGTGCTCGACGCCGTCGACCGCTCGCTGGCGTACTAGGAGACCCGCGTCATGACGATCCGCGAATTCAAGATGCCCGACGTGGGCGAGGGCCTCACCGAGGCCGAGATCCTCAAGTGGTACGTCCAGCCGGGTGACACCGTCACCGACGGCCAGGTCGTCTGCGAGGTCGAGACGGCGAAGGCGGCCGTGGAGCTGCCCATCCCCTTCGACGGGGTGGTGCACGCGCTGCTGTTCGACGAGGGCGTCACGGTCGACGTCGGCCAGGTGATCATCTCCGTACGGACGGGTCCCGGCGGCGACGAGGACGCGGCCCCGGCCGCGCAGGCCGTCGTCGAGGCGGCCGTGCCCGCCGCTCCGGCCCCGGCCGCCCCGGCCGTGGAGGAGCCGGTCGCCGAGGGGCGCCAGCCGGTCCTGGTGGGCTACGGGGTCTCCCAGGCGTCCACCAAGCGCCGGCCGCGCAAGGCCGTCGAAGGCGCCGCCCCCGTGGTCCCGGCGCAGCAGCCCGCCCCGGCGGCCGCGCCGGTCGCCGCCCCGGCCGCGGCCCCCGCGACCGCCGTGCTCAACGGCAACGGGCACGTCGCCGGCGAGCGCCCGCTGGCCAAGCCGCCGGTGCGCAAGCTCGCCAAGGACCTCGGCATCGACCTGGCCGCGGTGGTCCCCACCGGTGACGGCGGGGTCGTGACCCGCGAGGACGTGCACGCGGCCGCCGCCGCGGCGCTCGCCCCGCAGGCCGCCCCGGTCGCCGAGGCCCCGGCCGCCGCGTCGGCGCCCGTCGCCGCTCCGGTCGCCGCCGCCGCGGTCTCCGCGCCGTCCGAGGGGGCGGCCCGCGAGACCCGGATCCCCGTCAAGGGCGTCCGCAAGGTCACCGCGCAGGCCATGGTCACCTCGGCCTTCACCGCGCCGCACGTCACCGAGTTCATCACCCTCGACGTGACCCGCACGATGAAGCTCGTCCAGGAGCTGAAGGACGACCCGGACCTCGCGGGGCTGCGGATCAACCCGCTGCTGCTGATCGCCAAGGCCGTCCTGATCGCCATCCGCCGCAACCCGGACGTCAACGCGTCCTGGGACGAGGCGGCCCAGGAGATCGTGCTCAAGCACTACGTCAACCTGGGCATCGCGGCCGCCACCCCCCGCGGGCTGATCGTGCCGAACATCAAGGACGCGCACGCCAAGACCCTCGGCGAGCTGTCGACGGGCCTGTCCGAGCTGGTCGCCACGGCCCGCGAGGGCAAGACCTCCCCGGCCGACATGCAGAACGGCACCATCACCATCACCAACGTCGGCGTCTTCGGCGTCGACACCGGTACGCCCATCCTGAACCCCGGCGAGTCCGCGATCCTCGCGGTCGGCGCGATCAAGCTCCAGCCGTGGGTCCACAAGGGCAAGGTCAAGCCGCGCCAGGTCACCACGCTGGCGCTGTCCTTCGACCACCGCCTCATCGACGGCGAGCTCGGCTCGAAGTTCCTGGCCGACATCGCCGCCGTCCTGGAGCACCCGCGCCGACTGGTCACCTGGTCCTGACCCGGTAGTCGCCGCACCCGGGGGCCGGTCCCGCACGCACGTGGGGGACCGGCCCCGTGCGTGCGGGCACCCCGGCGCCCCGTACGGGCCGGCGCCGACGGACCATGAAATCCCTGGCCGGAGACGTCGTCCGGTGTGATCATCGGCCCATGCGATTCCGCCCTGCCACCGCAGACCCCACCGACCTCGACCGCGCCCTGGCCCACCCGGCCGACGGCCCCGTCGAGGCCCTCCCCGCCGACCGGATCCGCGAGGAGCTCGCCGAGAACCGCCTCCGCCCCGAGTGGACCTGGTTCGCCGAGGACGAGGACGGCGAAGTGCTCGCCCGCGCCCTGTGGTGGGGCCGCGCCGACAGCGAACGCCCCATCGCCCTCGACTGCCTCCAGGTCCGCGCCGGCGTCACCGACCCGGCGGCCGTCGCCGGCGCCCTGCTCGCCGCCGGACACGAGGCCTTCGGCAAGCGCCCCGGCTACAACGTCTCCCTGCCCCGGGGCTGGCGCGAGGACCCCGCCCTGGCCGAGGCGGTGGCCTGGCGCCGGGAGGCCGCGCACCGCACCGGCCTGACCCGCGAGATCGAGCGCCTGCGCTACGAGTGGACCCCCGCCGCCGGCACCACCGCCCCCACCGGCGCGCTCGTCTTCCGCGAGGGCACCGACGAGGAGTTCCTCGACGCCTTCGTCCGGCTCTCGCGCGGCAGCCTCGACCTCGCCACCCGCCACGAACTCGCCTCCATGACCGAGGAGGAACTCGCCCGCGAGGACTTCGAGTTCTACCGCGACTGCCCCGGCGAACGCTCCTGGTGGCGCCTGGCCCACCTGCCCGACGGCACCCTCGCCGGGATGGCGATCCCCTCCGCGACCCCCTACCACCGCAACGTCGGCTACCTGGGCGTCGTCCCCGAACTGCGCGGCCGGGGCCTGATCGACGAGATCCTCGCCGAGATCACCCGCTTCCACGCCGCCGAGGGCGCCGAACGCGTCACCGCGACCACCGACACCGTCAACCTCCCGATGGCCGCCGCCTTCGACCGGGCCGGCTACGAGGTCACCGAGATCCGTCTCGTCCTGGAGGCCCCGCCCGGGCCCTGACGCGCGGTAGCCTCCCGGCATGCCGATCGCCGAGCTTCAGGTGTACGCCGTGGAGGAGTCCGACGCCGGCGGCGGGGTCTGCCTCGTCCGGTGCGTCGGCGGCGTGGCGCGCACCGGACAGGTGTACGCGGCCGGGGAGTACCGGGTCTGGCTCCGCGCCATGGAGCGCTACGGCCGCACCGTCGACTTCTTCGACGCCGGCCACACCGCCAGGGTCCGCCTCGCCGGCCCCGTGGTCGCGCTGCTCAGCCGGGGACAGGTGCTCACCTCCGTACCGCCCGACGGGCACACCCTCCCCGAGCTGGAGGCCTGGCTCGCGACCGACCCGCCGCTGCGCGACGAGCCGCGCCCCCGGACCCTGCGCGGCCTCGCCCTCGCCGGGATGCGCGACGAGCGGCTGCCGCGGGAGGTCCGGCTGCGCTGGGGCCGGATCGCGCTGGAGGCGGCGGACCGCTGCGCCCGGTGGGAGGACGCCTCCGCGCCGGCGCGCGGCGTCGAGCTCGCCTGCGTACGGGGCTACCTGCTGCGGGAGTTCGGCCCCGGGCCGGGCGGCGATCCGGCCGAACTGTGCCGGGAGGTGCTCGCCCTGATCGACCTCACCCCGCGAGAGGCGGCCGAGCAGGCCCGCGCCTGGCGGGACCTGCCCCGGCCGCGGATCGTGCACCTGCGCCGGATCAAGGGGCTGCTGCGGTGGACGGACGCCGCCCGGCCGCACCTGCCGGAGGGGGACGCGCTGACCGAGACCGTCGACGCCTGGGCACGGGTGCGCGCGGGTCTGCCGTAGCCGACCCCGGCCCGCTCCGCTCCGCTCCGTCCCGCCGGCTCAGGCCTTGGCGGCGCTGCCGAGCACCTTGGTCGGGGTGATGCGCACGACCACGCGTACGGCCCCGTCCGAGGTGTCCTGGTACTCCTTGGCGGCCTCCGCCCCGACGTACTCGGTGGCGATGCGGGCGGCGACGGCCCGGTCCGCGTCCTCCGTGAGCGTCGCCGAGCCGCGGATCTCCGCGTAGAGGTAGGGGTCGGCCAGGTCGAAGACCGTCAGCCCGACCCGGCCGTCGCGGGCGATGTTGCGGGCCTTGGCGCGGTCGCGCTCGGTGGAGATCAGCAGCTCGTCGCCGTCCCGGCTCACCCAGATCACCGAACTCTGCGGGCTGCCGTCGGGGTTGAGGGTGGTCAACACCGCCGGGTGGGGGGTGTCCAGCAGGCGGCGCACGGCGTCGTTCAGCACAAGGGTCATGCGGCCGAGGGTAGTTCGGGACCGAGCCCGACACCGCTCCTTTCGAGCCGGCCGCGAGGGGGGTGGAAGTCCGCTACCGCCAGGGGATGTTGCGCCACGGACCGGCGGGGTCGGTGGTCAGCGTCAGGTGGGTGGCGAGGGCGCCGGTGTACCACTCCCCGAACGCCTCCTCGTCGAAGTGCAGACACCGGCCCAGGGCGTACCCGGCGGAGAACTCCTCCCACGACCGGTACGTGCGCCGCGCGGCCTCCCCGGCGCGCAGCACCCCTCGCTCCGCCTCCTCCAGGTCGCCGTAGCGGGCGCCGAGTCCCCAGCGGGCCATCTGGGAGGCCCGCCCGATGTCCCAGGCCTCCACCGAACGCACCCAGCCGTCCTCGGGGAGCAGCCCGTCGGCCCGGAAGCGCTGCTCGTAGCGGGCGATGCGGCCGATCAGCCGGCGCACCCCGGCGATCTCGCCCTCCACCTCGGCGCCGGGGCGCGGCCGGGCGAGGGTGACCCCGTCGGGGGTGAGCCGCGGTTCCGCGGACAGCTCCGCGCTGCGGCGCAGGGCCGCCTCGGCGGCGTGCCTCCAGTGCTCGGTGTCCACGGGCCCGGCGAAGTCGGAGGCCAGGACGCGGCGCACGCGCAGGGCGTACTCCCAGACCGGGCTGACGACGCGGGCGGTCAGCAGCTGCTCCAGGGTGTGGAGCCAGCCCTCGCGGTCGGTGATGTCCCAGCTGTCGCGCAGGCGGGCGCGCTGACGGCCGTAGCCGTTGCCGTGGTAGGCGAGGGCGTTCCAGAACTCCCCGTTGGACACGGCCATGTGGGCTCCCACCGCCAGGCCGTGCGCGACCGCCCCGTGCAGGGGGCCGCCGGTGAACAGGGCGTGGACGCCGCCCGGCGGCAGCCCGAAGGAGGGCGCGGCCTCGGCGTGCGCGCGCCAGCGGGCCAGGTCGGCGGGGGTGGTGGTGAGGTAGGCCTCGCAGGGCGTGCCCGGGTTCACCGCGAGGTGGGCGGGGTCGGCGGGGGTCCACACCTTCGCGAACCAGCCCAGGCCCTGGGACTCGTAGACCGTCTCGGGGGTGGGCGCGGGAAGGGTCCCGGCGGTCTGGACGACGAGGGCGCCCCGCGGGGTCGGGAAGAAGCGGACGCTGCCGGGCTCGGCGTCGGCCCGCGCGCGGGGCTGCGCGAGGAAGAGCCGGGCCCGCGCGAGCGCGTCCAGGTACGCGCCCCAGTCGCCGCGGCACTTCGCCCCGTACAGCTCTCGCTCGATCGCGCTCGGCGCCGTCCAGCCATCCATACGGGGACCCTATCGGGACGCTCCCGCAGGCCCCTCCGCCCGCCCGGTCCGCCCGCCGGTCGCCCGGACGCGGCGTACGACCCCCGTGTTCCCGTGCGACCGTACGGACCCCCTTGACGGGCTCCCGTGACGGGGAGACGCTCCCGTGGCGCACGACCGAGTGGGGGGCACGGTATGCCGGAGGAGCACGTCCGGACGGTGGGGGAGTTGCGGGCGCGGCTCGCGGAGCGCGGGGCGAGGTGGTCGGTCGCCGAGCACCTCGCGGACGGGGATCCGCTGCCGAGGCCGGCGCTCGGCCTGGACCCGGGGGCGAAACTGACGCCCGCCGCCAAGGCGGGCCTCGTCGACCTGCGGGCGTTGATCGGCGCGGAGAGCGGCAACCCGCACCTGAACCGCCGCAGGGCCGCGCACGGGCTGCTCGCCGCCGGGTCGGCGGTGTCCGGGGCGGCGGTGTCCGGGACGGCCCGACCCGCCGCCGTGGACTGGCGCGAGCGCTTCGGGTGGCCGTGGCTGACGAAGGTCAAGGACCAGAACCCCTGCGGCACCTCCTGGGCGTTCGGGGCGGTCGGGCTCGTGGAGTCGATGGCCCGGATCGAGCACGACGTGTGGGCGGAGCGTTCCGAGGGCGACGTCCGCGACGGGCTCAGGCTCGCGTGCGGGCAGGGCGGCGACCCGGAGACGGCCCTCGACTGGATCGTGTTCAACGGGGGTCTCGCCGATCCGGACTGCTGGCCGTACGACACCCCGCCGGCGGGCCTGCCCGTCCGGCGCCGCAAGGCCTGGCGGGCGGAGTACACGCCGAGTTGGGACCGCTCGGGGCGGACGGTGCGCATCAGCGACTTCGTCCGGCTCGGGGACGTGGAGCAGCAGAAGGTGTGGCTGGACACGGTCGGGCCGCTGACGGCCTGCTTCGACGTCCACGAGGACTTCTTCGCGCTCGGCTCGGGCGTCTACCACCGCACCGTCGACCGGCTCGCGGGCGGCCACTGCGTGCTGGTCGTCGGCTACGACGACGCGGCGGGCTGCTGGCTGTTCAAGAACTCCTGGGGGCCGGAGCACCACGTGGGCGGCTACGGCCGGATCGCCTACGGCGAGGCCAACATCGACCACTGGGCCAAGTGCGGGCTGCTCGGCACGAACATCGACCCGTGGAGCAAGCGCCGGCTGCACACGGGCAACGTGTACGAGAGCGGCAACGGTCGGGCCCACCGCAACTTCGAGCTGGCGGCGACGGCGGGCGGCGGCCGGCTGCGGCACTGGTGGCGCGAGGGCGAACCGCCCTTCGCCTGGACGCCGGAGGCGACCTTCGCCGGGGACGCGTCGGGCCTGCCGGCCTTCACCGGCACCACCTACAACCGGAACATGGAGTCGCTGCACGTCACCACGGGCGGCCGGTTGCGCCACTGGTACTACGAGCAGGCGGTCGGGGTGTGGCGCGACGGCGGCGCGTTCGGGCCGGGGGACGCGGCCGTCGGCTCGACGCCGGCGTTCATCCAGAGCGACTACGGCAAGCCCGGCAACTTCGAGGTGGTGGTCCGCACCGCGGACGGCCGGCTCAACCACTGGTGGCGGATCAACGGCGCCCCCTGGACCTGGAACGACGGCGGTCGTTTCGCCTCCGGCATCGCCCACTACGGGCCCGCCCTGGTGCAGACGCGGGCCCGTCACCTCGACCTGGTCGCGGCCCGGACGGACGGCCGGATGCAGCTGTGGTGGCGCGACGACGCGAACGGGTTCGTGTGGCGGCCGGGGGAGGTCTTCGGGGGCGGCGTCACCTCGGCGCCCTGCATGATCGAGGGCCAGTACGGGGCGGCGGACGAGGACACCGCCGGGAACTACGAGCTGTGCGTGGCGGTCGGGGACGGGCGGGTCGAGCACTGGTGGCGGGGCAACGCCTCCGGGGCGCCGTGGACGCGCTCGGCGACCTTCGGCCGCGACGTCCTGGCCGTCACCGGGATGCTCCAGGGCAGCTTCGGGTTCAACCTGGAAGTCGTCGTCCTGCGCACCGACCGCCTGCTCCAGCACCACTGGCGCGACGGCGCGGGCTGGCACGAGGGGCCGGTGATCGGCCCCGTCTGAGCCGGGAGGTCCTCGCGGGTGGAAGTGCGCACGATCGCCCTGGCCGCCGGTGGCTCGTACGAGCTGAGGCTCACCGGTCGGGGGGCGCGCGGGTACGTGTGGACCTGGCAGGTGTCCGGCGACGCGGACGCGGTCACGGTGGGCGAGGCCGCGTCCGCGCCGGGCGAGGGGGCGGCGTCGGGGGAGCCGGTGGCGCCGGGGGAGCCGGTGGAGCGGACCTGGGTGGTGCGCGGCCGGCGTGCGGGCGGGCGGGCCCGGATCCGCTTCGCGCAGGTCCGGCCGCCCTTCCCGCAGGAGGCCCCGTACGACGAGTTCGTCCTGGAGGTGGTGGTCACCGCCGGCGACGGGGGCTGAGCGCCAGGTGCTGGAGGGCCTCCAGCGGTCCCCGGTCGAAGCGGGCGAGCCACAGCCGGGCGCAGAGCACCAGGGTGAGGGAGACGCCGGCCCACAGGCCCATGACCCACCAGGGGCCGGTGCCGCCGAGGCGGTCGGCGAGGCCCAGGCCGAAGCCGTAGCAGAGCAGGGCGCAGAGCAGGTTCTGGCCGACGTAGGCGGACAGGGCGGTGCGGCCGACGGCGCCGAGGGAGCGGGCGCCGGGGAGGCGGAACCGGTCGAGGACGACGCCGATCAGGCCGATGTAGCCGACGGCGACCAGCGGGGCGATGCCGTAGCGGCCCAGCGCGAAGAAGTCGGATCCGCCGAGGTCGGCGGCGATGCCGAGGGGCAGGCCGAGGCCCAGTCCCCAGGCGGCCATGCGGACGCGGATCCGGCGGCCGGTGTCGGTCGGGGCGAAGGCGCCGGCGCGGTGCAGCCGTACGCCGAGCAGGAAGAGGAAGACGAGCAGGCCGAAGGAGAAGACGGGCTCGATGCGCAGGACGAGGGCGTTGTCCAGGCGGAAGCGGATCTGGTCGCCCCAGCCGCCGTGGGCGTAGAGCGCGACGGCGTCCGGGTCGGGGGCCTCGGGGCCCTCGTCGGGGTCGGCGAGCGTGGCGAGGGTGATCAGGCCGACCAGGGTCAGGTGCAGGCCGGCGGCGGTCCACAGGGCGATGCTCCGCACCCGCTCGGAGCGGGCCAGCAGCCAGGCGACGAGCAGCGCGGTGACGGCGTACCCCATGAGCACGTCCCAGGCGAAGATCAGGACGAAGTGGACGGTCCCCTCCAGGAAGAGGAACGCCGCCCGGCGCGGGTAGCGGCCCGGCCAGGGGTCGCCGCGGCGCTTCGCGGAGTCGTACTGGATGGCGAGCCCGACGCCGAAGAGGATGGTCAGCAGGGCGAGGAACTTGCCGTCGGCGAGGAAGCGGAAGACGGCCTCGGCGATGGTGGAGGCCCGGGGGTCGGCGAGCGGGTCGGGCAGGTTCAGGCCGCCCTGGACCACGGCCCACTCGGAGCCGGGCGAGGCGAAGATCCACACGTTGGTCATGAGCGTGCCGAGGATGGCGGCGCCGCGCAGGACGTCGAGGAGCGGGATCCGGGAGCCGGACGGGGAGCGGTTCGGGTCGGACGTCGGGGAGCCGGTCGGGTCGGCGGAGGGGGCGGTCGTGGACCCGGGAGCGGAGGCGTGGGCGTCGGGCGGGGCGTTGTGGGCCATGGAACCAGCGTCCCGGCGGGGGCGGCCCGAATCCTCCTGCCGGTGGACGAAGACCGCGTACACCCTTCGATGCAGGGGCCGGGCCGGCGCGTCCACATCCCGGACGGGACCCGCCTTGCACCCTTCTTGTATCTATGCTGTGCGCATGCTCGCCTCCGCGCCGCCGGCGCCCCCCGCCCCCACCGCGGCCGAACGCGTCTACCAGCACGTCAAGGAAGGCGTCCTCGACCGGCGCTACGAGGGCGGCACCCTGCTGACCGAGGGCGGTCTGGCGGAAGCCGTCGGCGTCTCGCGCACCCCCGTCCGCGAGGCGCTGCTGCGGCTGGAGACCGAGGGGCTGCTCAAGCTGTACCCGAAGAAGGGCGCCCTGGTCCTGCCGGTCTCCGCGCAGGAGATCACCGACGTGATCGAAACCCGGCTGCTGGTCGAGGAGTTCACCGCCACGCGGGCCGTGCCCGCACCGCCCGCGCTGCTGGAGCGGCTGGAGGAACTCCTCGCGCTCCAGCGCCGGCACGCCGCCGAGGGGGACCTGGCCGCGATGATGACCGCCGACCGGTGCTTCCACGCCGAGATCGTGCGCAACGCCGGCAACCAGATCCTGTGCCGGCTCTACGACCAGCTGCGCGACCGGCAGTTGCGGATGGGCGTGGCCCTGCTGCACGCGCATCCCGAGCGGGTGGAGCGGACGCTGGCCGACCACGCCGAGATCCTGCGGGCCCTGCGCGCCGGGGAGGCCGCCGCGGTGGCCGAGGCGGTACGCGGACACGTGATCCGGGTCGGCGAAATGGTGCGGGGGCCGGTCAGGTGACCACCGCCTCCGGCGCCTCCGCCGCCTCCTCCTCCGCTTCCCCCTCCCCCGGCGCCGCGTCCGCGTCCGCGCCCGGCGTCCACGCGGATCCGCCGGGCGGGCGGCGGGCCGTCGCCGTCTGGTCCATCGGCGTCGCCGTCTACTTCGTCGCCGTCATCTTCCGCACCAGCCTGGGCGTGGCCGGCCTGGACGCCGCCGACCGCTTCCAGGTCAACGCCTCCGCCCTGGCCGCCTTCTCCCTCCTGCAACTGCTGGTCTACGCGGGCATGCAGATACCCGTGGGCCTGATGGTGGACCGCCTCGGCACCAAGAAGGTCCTCACCCTGGGCGTCGTGCTGTTCACCGCCGGGCAGATCGGCTTCGCCCTCTCCCCGTCCTACGGCATGGCCCTGGCCGCCCGTGCCCTGCTGGGCTGCGGCGACGCGATGACCTTCATCTCCGTGCTGCGGCTCGGCACCCGCTGGTTCCCGGCCCGGCGCGGGCCCCTGATGGCGCAGCTCGCCGGGCTGGTCGGCATGGCGGGCAACCTCGTCTCCACGCTCGTCCTGGCGCCCGTCCTGCACGGGGTCGGCTGGGTGCCGGCCTTCGCGGGCAGCGCGGTGGCCGGTCTGGTGGTCCTCGTACCGCTGGTGCTGTTCCTGCGCGACCACCCCGAGGGGTACGGGCCGCCGCCCGTCAGCCGCGGCGGGGGCGGCTACGTACGCCGCCAGATCGCCGACTCGTGGCGCGAGCCCGGCACCCGGCTCGGGCTGTGGGTGCACTTCACCACACAGTTCCCCGCGATGGTGTTCCTCCTGCTGTGGGGCATGCCGTTCCTCGTCGAGGCGCAGGGCCTGTCGCGGACCACCGCGGGCGGGCTGCTGACCCTGGTCGTCGCCTCGAACATGGCCTTCGGGCTGGTCTACGGGCACGTCGTGGGCCGCCGCCAGGCCTCCCGGATCCCGCTCGCCCTCACCACCGTCGCCGTCACCGCCGCGCTGTGGGGTGCCGTCCTCGCGTACCCGGGCGGCCGGGCGCCGATGTGGCTGCTGATCACCCTGTGCGTGGTCCTCGGCACCTGCGGGCCCGCCTCGATGATCGGCTTCGACTTCGCCCGGCCCGCGAACCCGCCCGAGCGCCAGGGCACCGCCTCCGGCATCACCAACATGGGCGGTTTCCTCGCGTCCATGACCACCCTGCTGGCCGTCGGCGTCCTGCTCGACGCCACCGACGACGACTACCGGATCGCCTTCTCGGCGGTGTTCGTCCTGGAGGCCCTGGGCGTGGCGAACATCCTGCGGCTGCGCGGCCGGGCGCTGGACCGCGAGCGGGAACGGGAGCGGGAACGGGAGCGGGCGAGGGAGCGCGCCGTCCCCCGCGAGCGCGCCGAGGCACAGGTGCCCGCGGCGGCCCCCACCACCCGACCCGCCGGGGTCTGAGGTCCCGCCGGGCCCTTACGGGGTTCCGCCGGTCCCTACGCGGTTCCGCCGGGCCCTACGGGGTCACCGCGAACGCCGCCAGCAGCGCCTCGGCCAGCTGCGGATCGCCCTCCACCTTCAGCCGCTCGGGCGCCACCGACCGCGCCCGGACCCGGCCCGCGGCGAGGCGTACGTACGTCTCCCAGTCCATGGTCAGCGTCACCGCCGGGCCGAGCGACGGGGTCTCCTCCAGGGTCGCGCGGCCCGTCGCGTCCACCCGGACCGTCCGCATGAACTCCACCGGCCCGTGCACGTCCACCACGACCGCCGAGTTCGCGGGCGCCCCCGCCCCCTTCGCCACGGCCTTCGGCAGCCCCGCCAGCAGGAGGTCCCGCGCCACGAACGCGCCCGGCGAGTCCCAGTTCCCGGGCGCGCCCAGGGCCGCCCGCAGGTCCTGCTCGTGGACCCACACGTCGAAGGCCCGCATCCGCAGCGCCTGTTCCAACGTCACCTGGTCGCCCAGCGGACCGCGCACCAGCGCGGACGGGTCCCGCTTCTCGTTGCGCAGTTGGCGCGCCCGGCGGATGACCGTGTACTCCAGCTCCGAGGTCATCTCCGGCGCCGTGTGGTGGCGCCGGACGTCAACCTGTACCTCCATGTACCGGGTGAACTCGTCCACCACGTGCCGCAGGTCGCGCGGCAGCGTGTGGATCGGACGCGGGTCCCCGAGCTGCTCGCACTCGATCCCGATGATGTGCGAGACGACGTCCCGGACGGACCAGCCGGGGCACGGGGTGGGGAGGTTCCACTGGCCCTCGGTGAGGGGGAGGACCAGCTCGGATATCGCCTCGATGGAATGCGTCCACGCGTCGGCATAGGGCTCAAGGCTGGGATGGACGGTCAACGGGACCCCTCGCGTGCTGTTCAGTGGCGCGTTGTGGACTGTGCCCAAAACTACGCTGCCCAGGAGCACACCGGCAGTGCTTTCGTGTGACGATCGTAGGCCCGAGTCGACGGCTGACAAGCCAGGACGGTGGTAATGTGCGCGCCTCGCTGATCCAAATCGCGGTGAACGAAGGGGAGTCGGTCGCCTCCCGACGGTCCCGAGCGGCCGATCTCGTACGGGAACAGGCCGATTCCGACCTTGTCGTGCTGCCCGAGCTGTGGACGGTGGGCGCCTTCGCCTACGAGCAGTTCGAGACCGAGGCGGAGCCGTTGGACGGCCCGACCTACGAGGCCATGTCCAAGGCGGCCCGGGACGCCGGGGTCTGGTTGCACGCCGGCTCCCTCGTGGAGCGCGCCGGCGACGGCTCCCTCTACAACACCGCCCTCGTGCTCTCCCCGACGGGCGAACTGGCCGCGACGTACCGCAAGATCCACCGCTTCGGCTTCGACCAGGGCGAGGCGGTGCTGATGTCGCCCGGCGACTCCCTGACGACGGTCACCCTGCCGGAGCAGACCCTCGGCCTCGCCACCTGCTACGACCTGCGCTTCCCCGAGCTGTTCCGGGGCCTGGTCGACGCGGGCGCCACCACGATGGTCGTGGCCGCCGGCTGGCCGGCCCGCAGGCGGTCCCACTGGACCCTGCTGAACCGGGCGCGGGCCGTGGAGGACCAGTCGTACGTCCTGGCGTGCGCGCTCGCCGGCACGCACGCGGGCGTCGAGCAGTCCGGACACAGCCTGGTGGTGGACCCGTGGGGCGAGGTGCTGGCGGAGGCCGGACCCGGCGAGGACGTCCTGACCGTCGAACTGGACCCGGCGAAGGTGCCCGACACCCGCGAGCAGTTCCCGGCGCTCAAGGACCGCGCCCTGGGTCTGCGCGCCCCGGGCGGCGCGCGGTGACCGGACCCGGCGAGCCCGCGCGGCCCGGTACCGGCGCCGGTACCGACGCCGAGGCGGTGGAGGCCGCGCAGGAGCCGCACGACCCCGCCCCCGGGGAGCGCGAGGCCCTCGACCGGGTCCGCGCCGAGGCCGCGGGCATGCGCCACCACGAGGCCGAGGAGGCGCTGGAGGCCGCCCGCGGGGCCGGGGCGGAGGCCGCCGTCGTGGCGGAGTGGCAGCGCCTCACCGACCACCTCGCCGTCCACGGCGGCCCGTACGCCCCGGAGTCCGATCCCTTCGTCCAGGGCCAACTCGCGGCCCGCGCCCACCACGCCGAGGACGACGCCGACACCGACCGGTGACGCCGCCGCGGACCGGTCAGGCCTGGACGGCGGCCTCCCGTTCCTTCTCCGCCATGCGCACCACGCACACCGCGACCGCGATGAGCAGTGCCGGATCCGCGTCCTCGCGGACCACCTCGACCGCGTAGGTCTCGCGGATCCGGTACCACTGGCGGGAGATCAGCGCGAGCAGCTCCCCCTCGTATTCGATCTTGAACTCGCGGTCCGCGATCCGGCCGCTGACGTCCAGTTCGGTGCCGTCCGCGAGGGTCACGCGGAAGTGGTTGCGCAGCAGCGAGAGCCGCTTGCGCCGGATGACCGCGAGCCGCAGCTCGTCGCGCTCCAGCGTCATCGCGTCGCGCAGCCCGAACAGCTTCTCCCGCAGGGTGATCAGGATCCGCCCCTGCGGATCCTTCAGCTCCAGGGTGTCCCGGAAGCGCAGCGCCTTCCCGTCGACGAGGAAGGCGTGCCGGCCGTCCTCGTCCTCGATGAGGTAGTCATCGCCGACGGCGAGCATTTTGTCCCGAACCAGGTATTTCATACCGTGATCGCTGCCCGCGATAGGTTGCCGTCATGCGCCTTCTCTACGTGACCGACCTGGCCTACCCGGCCCGCGGACGCCGCTACTGCGACGAGGACATATTCCTCACCGACCGGCTGCGCGAGCACTTCCCGTTGGCCCTGTGCCACCCCCTCGACGCCCGCGCCCTGATGCCCGGCTTCGACGCCGTCGTCGTCCGCAACAGCGGCCCCGTCCTGCACTACCGGCAGGCCTGGGAGGAGTTCCGGGCCGCCGCGCTCGCCACCGGGACCCGCGTCTACAACCCGCTCACCGGACGCGGGGACATGGCCGGGAAGCAGTACCTGCTCGACCTGACGGCAGCCGGCCACCCGGTCATCCCGACCGTCGACGACCCCGCCGACCTGCACCTGCTGCCCGAGGCTGCCGAGTACGCCGTCAAGCCCAAGCAGGGCGCCGACTCCATCGGCCTCGTCTTCACCGACCGCCCGGGCGGCACCCCCGGCGAGATCCTGATCCAACCGCGCGTCGACTTCGCCTACGAGGTGTCCTTCTACTTCGTCGACGACGCCTTCCAGTACGCCCTCCACGCCCCGGACCCGGCACGCCGCTGGGAACTGGTCCCCTACGAGCCCGACGCGGCCGACCTCGCCTTCGCCCGCCGCTTCGTGGACTGGAACACCCTCGACCACGGCATCCAGCGCGTGGACGCCTGCCGCGCCCCGTCCGGGGAACTGCTGCTGGTCGAACTGGAGGACCTCAACCCGTACCTGTCGCTGGACCTGCTCCCCGAGGAGGTCAGGGAGTCCTTCGTGACGGCACTGGTGGGGTCGTTGACGTCGTTCCTGGACGGGAAGTAGCCGGACCCCGCCTCCAGGACCGCAGCAGCAGCCGGCGGCCGGGCAGCTCGACCCACGTGTGCAGGGCCCAGGCGAGGGCGAGGGAGACGGAGAAGGCCGCCGCCAGCACCCACAGGCCGCCGTCCCACATCGGGAGCTTGGGGTGCCCCCCGAAGAGGCTCTCGCCGGCCCGGATCACCAGGATGTGGACCATGTAGAAGGCGAAGGACACCTCGCCGAGCCTGACGCTGATCCGCCCCCGCCACGGGGACGGCTCCCCGCGCAGGTCGGCCTGGGCGGCGGCGGCGATCAGGGTGGAGAACCCGACGATGGTGCAGGCGACGGTGCGGAAGGCGTAGTCGGCCTGGTAGCCGAGGAAGTACCCGGCCATCGTCAGGGCGAGGGAGACGGTCAGACCCGGTCCGCGCCAGCGGCCCGCGCGCACCAGCTCGGCCAGGGCGATGCCGAGGACGAACTCGGGGAGCCGGTAGAGGGGGAAGAAGTAGTTCGCCCAGACCTGGCCGTCGGCGACGCCGGTCAGCTCCCACACGGTCGGGATCGCCACGATCACGACCAGGCAGGCGCCCGCGACGACGACCGGCGCGTGCCGGCCCAGCCGGCGCAGCGGGCCGATCATCAGCGGGAAGGCGGCGTAGAAGAACGCCTCGACGGCCAGCGACCAACTGACCGGGTTCAACCCCTGGAAGTAGGGGACCTGCGGGAACCAGGACTGGATCAGTCCGAGGTTCGCGCCCAGGCTTCCCGGCGTGGGCCGCTCCCCGGCCCCGAGGAAGTACACGAGGGCGAGGGCCGCCACGACGGTGACCAGGTGCAGCGGATAGATCCGGGCGAGGCGGCGCCGCCAGAACCGGACGATGCCCCGACCGGCGGGCGAGGAGGGCGTCGACCAGGCGAGCACGAAGCCGGAGAGGACGAAGAAGAACGAGACCCCGGTGCTGCCCATCCCGAAGGCGAAGGTGACCAGGTCGTTCGCGCGTCCGCCGAAGTACTCCACGATGTGCACGTGGTACAGGAACACCATCAGGGCGGCGGTCCAGCGCAGCCCGGTGAGCGACGGCAGCGCCACGGGCCGCTCCACCGCCCCACGCTCCGTCGACTGCGCCCCACTGTGGATTCCGGATATCAGCTGGTTGCTCGACACGGCCCGAAACCTTACACGCGCGTACGGTTCCGCTTCGGTTCCGCTACCACCCGGTTACCGGGAGTAGGCGCAAGAGTGCCGCAGTCGACGCCCTGCAAAGCCCGCCGAGGGCCCGACCCCTCACTCCGGCGGCCGGCTGTACCTCTCCAGCGCCGCCTTGCTCGTGGACCGGTCCACCAGCCGCAGTTCCCAGGGGCCGGTATTCACGTCGAAGTCCTTGCCGAAGCCGACCCACTTTCCGGCCATACGCCGCCCCGTCGGCTCTACCAGGAGCTGGATGGCCCCGTGGTAGCGGGCCCCGTTGTAGTAGCCGTCCGCGGCGGTCTGCTCGACCCACGTACCCGTGACCACGTTGCGATCAACGGTCAGATCCAGGGTGAGCGGGCTGTCCGGGTTGCTGCTCGCCCCGGGGAGGCTCTGAACGGTCAGCCGGTTTCCGTGCTGGACGATCACCACGTGGTGCTTGCCCTCGTACGAGTCGCCCCGGCTGGAGGAGAAGAACTCGTAGCGGCTGAGCCACACCCCCGAAAACGTCTCCTCACTCCCCTGCGCGGCGGGCTGCGCGCCCACAGCGGCAGATGTGGAACCGGTTGCGACGGTCTCCATGTCATGTCCTCCCTTCCCGTCTGCGTGGACTCGTGCCGTCGGCACCGGCAGGGCGAAGCCCAGAGCCTCGACCGGACGCCCGGTGACCCGTTCTAAGGCCCTGGCGTACACGCCCCGAGGCGTCTTGCTCGTGCCGGACTCCCAGCGCTGCACCAGCCGTTTGGAGGCCTCGTTCGGCTCCCCCAGTTCCGCACCTGCCCGGCGGAGCGCCTTGGCGAAGTCGTCTTGGCTCAGGCGCAGGCCGATACGTACGGCCCGCAGTACATCATTCGGCACCACGGCGGTCGTCGTCATGACGTCAAAGCTAGACCGAACAGCCATGCAATGACACCGGTTTGACGCCCTGGAGGGCGTCATTGGCGCCCCTGTGAGTGACGCCCAGGCGACGCCCGAAGCGTCGTCGTTCCGACCGACCGGCGGCGGGAACATCGCTTCACCGACCGGACCGGCCCCCCTGCAAGTGCCCCCGATGTTCCTCACAGACCAGGAAGGCACAGACATGACGATCATCGACACGACGAAGACCGTGTACGACCTCATCACCCCGGAGCTGAGGGCCGACCTCATCACCATGGTCCGCGAGGACTCCTGGCCGGAGATGACCGACGACCAGGGCCGGCGCGGCGTCGACCAGGTGGCGGCCTTCCTCGCCGTCGCCGCGAACACCACGGAGAGGGCCACGCCCAGCCTTCGCGTGGACCTCTTCTGGCACGCGCTCGTGCTCCACACCAAGGACTACGCCAGGGTCTGCGAGGTGCTCGGCAGCGGATTCATCCACCACGTTCCCGACCGCGACAACGGCCACGACCCCGCCGAGGGCCGGGCCGCGATGCGTCGGACGGCCGAGATGATCCGATCGGCCGGCTTCGACGTGGACCCGGAGTTCTGGCCGATCGACGGCGCGGCCGACTGCACCCAGAGCTACGCGGGCTGCTCCGACAGCCCCGTCGCCAAGTAGCTCCGACTCAAGCGGAGCGAGTGACCCACGAGAGCTTCAGCCGCCCGGTATCGTGCCGGGCGGCTGTCGCCGTGAACGAGAACGGACAGGTAGTGACTGACGCTCGCAGCACCGCATGGGACACGTACTCGCAGAGCAAGCCCCAGCGGCGGAAGGTCAACGCCAAGGGCGAGAGCACGTGGTTCAACTGGACCCAGTACGAGGACCACGGCCCCAGGGCCGACGTGCTCGACCTCAACCCGGGAGACCGCGTGCTCGATCTCGGGTGCGGGTCCGGTGGGAACGCCGCTCACCTCGCAACGCTCGGCATGAAGTCCGTCGGGATCGACCTCTCGGCCAGGCAGCTCGACAAGGCACGCGAGCGGTGGCCGGGCGTGGACGGGATGGAACTCCACCAGGCCGACGCGCTCACCCACCTCGAAGACACGCCCACGATCTTCGACGCGGTCTACAGCGTCTTCGGCGCCGCCTGGTTCACCGACCCCGGTCTCCTGCTGCCGATGGTTCACGCGAACCTCAAGCCGGGTGGCGTCTTCGCCCTCTCCCAGCGGCCCCCGGTCGAAGGGTGCTACGGCTGCCAGGCGTCATACATCCCGCGCGGGCCCGAAGAAGACCCCGCTGTCGTCAAGCGGTGGGACTACGAACCGGATGCGTGGGCGCTGATTCTCAAGGAACACGGCTTCGTGGACGTATCGGCGTCCGTGCTCGCCCCGCCCCCCGGTAGTCGGCGCACAGGAACCCTGTTCGTCCGGGGCGTCCGAGGAGGCCGGTCCGCGGTGGAGCGGATCCGGTAGGCGCGCAGGACAACGACGTCGTGCGGTCGTGATCCGGTGTTCACGGGCGGATGGCAAGCTTGAACCATGAACGATGCAGCCCCGGCGCCCACCCCCGCGCCCGCGCCCCGCCGTGCCCGTGTCCGTGCCCCCGAGCTGGTCGGGAAGGGGGGCTGGCTGAACACCGGTGGCAAGGAGCTGACCCTCGCCGACCTGCGGGGTCGCATCACGATCCTCGACTTCTGGACCTTCTGCTGCATCAACTGCCTCCACGTCCTGGACGAACTCCGGGAGCTGGAGGAGAAGCACCGCGACACCGTGGTGATCATCGGGGTGCACTCGCCGAAGTTCGTCCACGAGGCCGACCACGCGGCCGTCGTCGACGCCGTCGAGCGCTACGAGGTGCACCACCCCGTCCTCGACGACCCCGAGCTCACGACCTGGAAGCAGTACGCCGTCCGCGCCTGGCCCACGCTCGTGGTGATCGACCCCGAGGGGTACGTCGTCGCCCAGCACGCCGGCGAGGGGCACGCGCACGCCATCGCGCGCCTCGTCGAGGAACTGGAGGCCGAGCACGAGGCCAAGGGCACCCTGCGGCGCGGTGACGGGCCCTACGTGGCCCCCGAGCCCGTCGCGACCGACCTGCGCTTCCCCGGGAAGGCGCTCGCGCTGCCCTCCGGGAACCTCCTGGTGTCCGACTCCACCCGGCACCAGCTGGTGGAGCTGGCCCCCGACGGGGAGAGCGTCGTGCGCCGCGTCGGCGGCGGCGAGCGCGGATTCGGTCCGGACGCCTTCAGCGAGCCCCAGGGCCTCGCGCTGCTGCCCGACGGCCGCGTCGTGGTCGCCGACACCGTCAACCACGCCCTGCGCGTCCTCGACCCGGCCGACGGGAGCGTCGAGACGGTCGCGGGGACCGGCCGGCAGTGGTGGCAGGGCTCGCCCACCTCCGGGCCCGCCCTGGAGGTGGACCTGTCCTCCCCGTGGGATGTCGCCTGGTGGCGGGGCCGGGTGTGGATCGCCATGGCCGGCGTGCACCAGCTGTGGACCTGGGACCCCGAGGCGGGCACCGTCCAGGTCGCCGCCGGCACCACCAACGAGGGCCTCGTCGACGGCCCCGCCGCCGAGGCCTGGTTCGCGCAGCCGTCCGGGCTCGCCGCGGCCGGGGACGACCGGCTGTGGGTCGCCGACTCCGAGACCAGCGCCCTGCGCTGGGTGGAGCCCGACGGCGACGGCTACGCCGTGCGGACGGCCGTCGGCACCGGCCTGTTCGACTTCGGGCACCGCGACGGCGACGCCGCGCAGGCGCTGCTCCAGCACCCGCTCGGGGTGACCGCCCTGCCGGACGGCTCGGTCGCGGTCTGCGACACGTACAACCACGCGCTGCGCCGCTACGACCCGGCCTCCGGGCAGGTCTCGACGCTCGCCACCGATCTGCGCGAGCCGAGCGACGCGGTGCTGGTCGGCGAGGACATCGTGGTGGTCGAGTCGGCCCGGCACCGGCTGACGCGGCTGCGGCTGCCCGAGGAGGCCGTACGGGTCGACGCGGTCGCCCACCGCACGCAGCGGGCGGCCACCGAGGTCGCCCCGGGCACGCTCCGTCTCGACGTGGTCTTCCAGGCGCCCGCCGGGCAGAAGCTGGACACCCGCTACGGGCCTTCGACGCGGCTGCTGGTCTCCTCGACCCCGCCGGAGCTCCTCGCGGCGGGGGAGGGCCCGGGTACGGACCTGTTCCGGGAACTGGTGTTGAACCCGGAGGTCACCGAGGGCGTGCTGCACGTCTCGGCGATGGCCGCGTCCTGTGACGACGACCCGGCCAACGAGTACCCGGCCTGCCACGTCCACCAGCAGGACTGGGGCGTCCCGGTGGTCGTCGCCGAGGGCGGCGCGGCCCGGCTGCCGCTGGTCCTGGCCGGCCTGGACGCGTAGCGGCGGTCCGTCCCGCGCACGCGTGCCCGCGCCCCCGTGCCCGCGCCCCGGACGAGCGTCCGGGGCGCGGGTCGGTGCTCAGCCCTCCAGGAAGGACAGGAGGGCGTTGGCCAGCAGGTACGGGTCGTCGGAGCCGCACAGTTCGCGGGCGCTGTGCATCGAGAGGATCGCGACGCCGATGTCGACGGTCCGGATGCCGTGGCGGGCGGCCGTGATGGGGCCGATCGTGGTGCCGCAGGGCATGGAGTTGTTGGAGACGAAGGTCTGCCACGGCACTCCGGCCCGCTCGCAGGCGCCGGCGAACACCGCGCGACCGCTGCCGTCGGTGGCGTAGCGCTGGTTGACGTTGACCTTCAGGATGGGGCCGCCGTTGACGCGCGGGTGGTGCGAAGGGTCGTGCCGCTCGGCGTAGTTGGGGTGGACGGCGTGGCCGGTGTCGGAGGACAGGCACACGGTTCCGGCGAAGGAACGGGCCCGGTCCTCGTAGCTGCCGCCCCGTGAGAAGACTGAACGTTCCAGCACGTTGCCCAGCAGCGGGCCGTCGGCGCCGGTGTCGGACTGGGAGCCGTTCTCCTCGTGGTCGAAGGCCGCGAGGACCGGGATGTGGTCCAGGGCGGCGCCGGAGGTGGCGACGGCGGCCAGCGCGGCGACGCCCGCGTGGACGGACAGGAGGTTGTCCATCCGCGGTCCGGCGAGGAGTTCGCGGTCACGGCCGAGGTAGGCGGGCGGCTCGATGGAGTGGACCATCAGGTCCCAGCCGGCCACCGAGCCCTGGGGCAGGCCCTCCTCCTCTTCGAGGAAGGCGATGAGGTCGCCCTCGCGCGCGTCGCCCAGGCCCCAGATCGGCTGCATGTGGCGCTGCTTGTCGAGCTTGAGCCCGTCGGTGTTGACGGAGCGGTCGAGGTGCACGGCGAGCTGGGGGACGCGCAGCAGGGCGCGGTCGACGTTCACCAGTCGCTCGGTGCCGTCGCGCAGCGTCAGCCGGCCGGCGAGGCCGAGGTCGCGGTCGAGCCAGGTGTTGAGCAGGGTGCCGCCGTAGATCTCGACGGCGACCTGGCGCCAGCCCTGGGAGCCCGTGTCGGGGAGGGGCTTGACGCGGAGGTTGGGGGAGTCGGTGTGCGCGCCGATGATGCGGAAGGGGGTGTGCGCCGCCGCGCCCTCGGGGACGTACCAGGCGATGATCGCGCCGCCGCGCAGGACGAACCGGCCTCCGGTGCCCGAATCCCAGGCGTCCGATTCCGACAACTGCCTGAAGCCTGCCTTCTCCAGCCGCTCCGCCGCGTTGGCGACGGCGTGGTACGGCGACGGGCTGGCCGTCAGAAAGGTCATCAGGTCGTCGGTGTGGCCGCGGTCGAAGCGGGCGGGAGAACTCATGTGTGTCACCTTAACGACGGTCGTGTACGCCTTGGCCGGACTGCGGCGGATAGCCGAAGGGGTTGGGGGACGCGGGGGGTTTGGCCCGTGACCCCGGCATTTTCAGCCCGGCGGACGCTCGAAACGGCGCTGGAGCTGCCTGCGCTCGCCCCGGCGGATGCGCGGAAGCATCTCGGGGGTCTGCGGCGGGCGCTGCGCGCGTCTTTTGCGTCCGGCGCAGAAGATACAGGCCTCGCCGGGAGGGGCATCGGGGTCGATGGGCGCGCCGGGGTGTTCGGAGCACCCCGAGGCGTTGCGCGGCCGGGACAGTTCGCGGGCCACGATGAAGGCCCGGTGGAGGTCGTCGGCGAGGCGCACGAAGTCCTGGTCGGGGGAGCCGAGGGTGAGGTGGAAGCGCTGTTCGTCGATGGTGCGCAGGAAGCGGCGCAGGACGTCCAGGGTGTAGGGGCCCTCGGGGACGGGGTAGCCGAGGCGGCGCTGTTCGCCGGGGACGGCGGGGGCGGGGCCGGCCTGTCGGCCGCCTTGGAGCCGGCGGCCGAGGCGGCGCCGGTCGTTGCAGATGAGGCAGCGGCCCCAGCCTTCGGGGGCCTCGGGGTCGAGGGCGCCGTTGGGGTGTTCGGGGCAGCCGGTGTAGCTCTTGGCGGGGGCGAGGCCGGCGGCGGTCTGGAAGGCCACGTAGAGGGCGTCGGCCACCGGGTCGTACTCGGTGGGGTGGGCGCCGTCGTAGAGGTCCTTGATCCGGTCGCCTAGGGCGCCCACGTTGGCCTGGAGCTCCTTGAGGGCGTACGGCCTCCCGGTGGGGACGGAATACCCCCTGCTGTGGTTCTGCTCCTGTGGGCTCATGTCTACGAGCGTGCCACGAACGGCCGACAACAGTGGCCGGACCCCCGACAGGGTGGGTCCGGCCACGTTGCGTACGTACACCGCGTACGTGCGATTCGGCGAGGGCGTGGTGCCTAGAAGGCGGCCTCGTCGAGGTCCATGAGGGAGTTGTCGACGGACTCGGCCAGCGCGCGCTGGACGGAGACGCCGGGCAGGACCTGGGCGGCGAAGAACTTCGCGGCCGCGATCTTGCCGGTGTAGAAGGCGACGTCCTTCGCGGAGGCGCCGGCGAGCTTCTCGGCGGCCACGGCCGCGCCCTTGAGCAGCAGGTATCCGACGACGACGTCACCGGAGGCCATGAGCAGGCGGGTGGTGTTCTGGCCGACCTTGTAGATGTTCTTGACGTCCTCGCCGGTGGCGGTGAGGTCGACGATCATCTGGCCGACGATGGCCTCCAGGTCCACGGCGGCCTTGGCGAGGGCGTCGCGGGAGGGGGCGAGTTCCTCGCCGCCGGGGCCTTCGGCGAGGAACTTCTTGATCGTCTCGGAGAGGATGTTCAGGGACGCGCCCTGGTCGCGGACGATCTTCCGGAAGAAGAAGTCCTGGCCCTGGATGGCCGTGGTGCCCTCGTAGAGGGTGTCGATCTTGGCGTCCCGGATGTACTGCTCGATCGGGTATTCCTGGAGGTAACCGGAACCGCCGAAGGTCTGCAGGGACTGGGCGAGCTGCTCGTAGGACTTCTCGGAGCCGTAGCCCTTGACGATGGGCAGGAGCAGGTCGTTGAGGCCGATCTCCGCGGAGGCGTCCTCGCCGGCGGCCTGCTTGAGCTGGATCGCGTCCTGGACGGAGGCGGTGTACAGCACGAGGGCGCGCATGCCCTCGGCGTAGGCCTTCTGCGTCATGAGGGAGCGGCGCACGTCGGGGTGGTGCGTGATGGTGACCTTGGGCGCGGTCTTGTCCATGAAGTTCGCCAGGTCCGGGCCCTGCACGCGCTCCTTGGCGTACTCCAGCGCGTTGAGGTAGCCGGTGGAGAGGGTGGCGATGGCCTTCGTGCCGACCATCATCCGGGCGAACTCGATGATCATGAACATCTGGCGGATGCCGTCGTGCTTGTCGCCGATCAGCCAGCCCTTGGCGGGGTGGCGGTCGCCGAAGGTCATCTCGCACGTGTTGGAGGCCTTGAGGCCCATCTTGTGCTCGACGTTCGTCGCGTAGACGCCGTTGCGCTCGCCCAGCTCGCCGGTCTCCCAGTCGAAGTGGAACTTCGGGACGAGGAAGAGGGACAGGCCCTTGGTGCCGGGGCCGTGGCCCTCGGGGCGGGCGAGGACGTAGTGGAGGATGTTCTCCTCCATGTCGTGCTCACCGGACGTGATGAAGCGCTTGACGCCCTCGATGTGCCAGGAGCCGTCGGCCTGCTGGACGGCCTTGGTGCGGCCGGCGCCGACGTCCGAGCCCGCGTCGGGCTCGGTCAGGACCATCGTGGAGCCCCAGCGCTTCTCGACGGCGATCTGCGCGACCTTCTTCTGCGCCTCGTTGCCCTCTTCGAAGAGGATGCCGGCGAACGCCGGGCCGGAGGAGTACATCCAGATGGCCGGGTTCGAGCCGAGCAGCAGCTCCGCGTACGCCCAGATGAGGGAACGGGGCGAGGTGGTGCCGCCGATCTCCTCGGGCAGGCCCAGGCGCCAGTACTCCGAGTCCATGAAGGCTTCGTAGCTCTTCTTGAAGGAGGCCGGGACCGGGGCGGTGTTGGTGGCCGGGTCGAAGACCGGCGGGTTGCGGTCGGCGTCGGTGAAGGATTCGGCGAGCTCGTTCTCGGCGAGGCGGGTCAGCTCGGAGAGGACGCTCTTGGCGGTCTCGGTGTCCATCTCCTCGAAGGGACCGGTGCCGTACAGCTTGTCGCGGCCGAGCACCTCGAAGAGGTTGAACTCGATGTCGCGGAGATTCGACTTGTAGTGCCCCATGGCGACGGCTCCGTTAAGGCTCGGGGAGACAGGTTCCTCGTACATACCAATCGGTAACGTCATGATGCTACCCGTGGGTAATAAGAATCAACCCTTCGCTGACGACTGTGACCAGGGTCAAGCCAGAGACGCTCGACGGTCACTGGACCGGGGCGACGCCTCCAGCTCGCACCACACCGTCTTGCCGCCCGGCGCGGGGCTCACCCCCCACCGCAGCGACACCGCCTCCAGCAGGGCCAGGCCCCGCCCGGACTCGTCGCCGTCGGCCGCCCGACGCGGCACGGGCCACGCGCGCGGGTCGGGATCGGTGAGCTCGACCCGCGTACGGGTTGCCCTTCCGTCGCCGGTGATCCGCAGGGTGACGGGGGTGCCCTCGCCGAGGTGGGTGATGACGTTGGTCAGCAGCTCGCTGACGCACAGCTCCGCCTCGGGGCAGGCGTCCGGACCGAGGTGCTCGCGCACCGCGTGACGCAGCACGGCGGCGGCGCGGGGCAGCGCGAGCAGCCGCACCGTGAGTTCGTTCACCGGCCGCCGCCGGCGGTCAGGGCCTCGGCGAGGAGCCGCGCGGTGGCCGCGTTGCAGTTGCCGAGGGCGATCAGGGGCGGGGTGGAGTACCGGCCCGCGTAGGACGGCAGGTGCAGGTCGAGGGAGGGGAGGGTGACCCCGTGCGCGGCGAGCGCGGTGCGCAGCGCGTCGAGGGCCGCGAACGCCTCGCGGTCGTGGGGGTGGTCGCTCATGCCAAGCCTTTCGTGGCGGACTGTGACGAAGTCCTCACAGGCTGGCGCCCGGGTGCCTACCGTGGGAAGGGTTTCCCGGTCCACTGAACGAAGTGTGGAAGGCGGGCCGAACATGGCCGCACGCAAGGACATCGACGGCTCGGCGAGCGTGCCCGCCTTCTACGGCAAGGAGCTGCGCTGGCGCCGGGAGGCGGCGGGCCTCTCGCTCCAGCAGGCCGTGGACGGCAGTTTCTACGGGGTCAGTTACCTGAGCGAGATCGAGCGGGCCCAGCGACGCATGCCGGTGGATCTGGCCCGGCATGTGGATCAGGTGTTGGGGACGGACGGCTTCTTCGAGAGGCGCTGCGAGGACGTGCGCAAGGCGCGGAGTGTCGGCCAGGCCAAGTACGCCGAGAGGGTTCTGGAGGCCGAAAGCTTCGCGGAGACGATCGATGAGTGGTGCCCGACCGTCTTCCCGGGCGTGCTACAGACCGAGCCCTACACGCGGGCCCTCTTCAGGGCGGAACGTCCGCTGGAGCCCCAGGCGGAGACCGATGCGAAGGTCAATGCCCGGCTGGAGCGAGCCCGTCTCTTCGGGGACGACCAAAGGGCTTCCGAGTACTGGGTGATCCTGCACGAGTCGCTGCTGACGCTGCCGGTCCTTCCGCCGGCAGGCATGGCTGAACAGCTCAACCGTGTAGCGGTCTTGGGGAGGCGGCGACGGATCGTTCCACAGATCCTTCCGTGGAATGGTGGAGCGCACCCTTTCATGGCTGCCGGTACCGTCCTGATTCTGACCTTCGGTGACGCGCCACCGCTGGTCTACACGGAGTCCCTGCACAGTGGTGTCACGGTCGACGATCCGGCCATCGTGAAGCGCTACCAAAGGTCGTACGATCTGCTCAGGGCTGCCGCACTACCACCGGAGGCGTCCCTCGCCCTGATCGAGGCGACCGCGGAGGACTACCGAAATGGCAAGCAGACACGTTGATTTGAGCGCCGCCCGCTGGCGCAAGAGCAGCTACAGCAACACTGACGGTGGCGTGTGCGTCGAAGTGGCCGACGGCCTGCCCGGGGTGGTCCCCGTGCGGGACTCCAAGGTCCACGGCGGGCCCGTCCTGCTGGTGTCGGCAGGGGCCTGGGCGCCCTTCGTCGCCGCCCTCAAGGCCCGCTGACCGGAACTCGGCCTCCCCTGCCCCCGGGGCCTCGGTAGGCTTCGGCCCATGTACGGCTACGACCAGAACCCGGGCGCCCAGCAGCAGTACGCCCCGCAGCAGCCCCCGCAGGGCTACGCGCAGCAGCCGCCGCTGTACCCGGAGCCGTCCCCGCCCTCCCTCGCGGACGCCGTCCGGGCCTTCACCACCGGCTCGCTGTCCGCCGAGGACTTCCAGCAGATCTTCGCGACCTCGAAGGTCTACTGCCCGCGCGGCGACACCCCCGGGTTCCTGGCCCTGCACAACACGCAGCAGCCGGTCATCCCGATGTTCACCACGCTCAAGGAACTGCGCCGGTACGCCGGCAAGGAGTCCAAGTACTTCGTGATCACCGGCGCCGAGGTGATCGACCTCCTGCCCACCGGATACGGCTTCGTCCTCGACATGGAGGGCGACCACCGGATGGTCTTCGACGCGAAGGCCGTCGAGCAGATGGTCGACTTCGCGATGCGCCGCATGTACGGCTAGCCGGGCGGGCGGGGGCGGGCGTTTGCTGAGGGTGCACTTCACGGCGGAGGACCTGTTCGACGTCACCTTCGCCCCCGAACCGCTGCCGCTCGTCGAACTGGCCATGACGCTCGTCGCCGCCCAGCGCACCGACGAACGGGCCGTCTTCGGCCGCTGGCGCACCCGCGTCGGCCGTGAACTGCCCGGCGCCGTCCGCCCGCTGCTGGACCTCCTGAGACCCGACGGCCAGAACCCGCAGTTCGTCGAACCGTACGCGCGCGACCTGGAGGAGGGCCTCGCCGCCGTACGGCGGGCCGGCGCCCGCCTCACCCCCGACCAGTGGCACACCACCGCCGGACGGGCCCCCGGCGGCCCCGGGTGGGTACGCGCCCTGAGCGACGGCGACCGCGAGGCCTGGGACCACCTCGACGCGGCGCTGCGCACCGCCCACACCGCCCTCGTCGCCCCGCACTGGCCCCGGATACGGCAGGCCTTCCGGGCCGACGTCGCCTGGCGCGCCCGGCTCCTGGCCGCCCACGGCATCAAGGCCTGCCTGGCCGGCACCCACCCCTCGGCCCGCTGGACGGGCACGGTGCTGGAGTTCGACGGCCCGCCCGCCTACGAGGTGCACCTGGGCGGCCGCGGCCTGCGGCTGATGCCCTCGCCCTTCTGGACCGGCCGACCGCTGCTCGCCGAGGGGCCCGACGGACCGGACGGCGCGCCCCTGCTGCTGTACCCGGCGCTGACGCCGCTGCCGCTGGTCGACGCGGGGACGGCGGGCGGGGCGCTGGACGCGCTGCTGGGGCGCACGCGGGCGGCGCTGCTCCAGGCGCTGGTCGGCGGGCGCACGACGAGCGAGCTCGCGCGGGACCTGGACATCAGCCTGCCGTCCGTCTCCGAGCACACCCGCACCCTGCGCGCGGCCGGGCTGATCACCACGCGGCGCGACGGCAAGGCGGTCCTCCACGCGGCGACGGGCCTGGGGGTCGACCTGCTGCGCAGCGGCGGCTGAGGCGGGCGGCCGAGGCGGGCGGCGGCCGAAGCTTTCGGGCACGGCCGAAAGGATCGCGGCCCGGGCGGCGCGCGGCGCAGTATCGCCGGGGCGGGGGATCCACGGGGGAATCCTCCGCCCACCTACCGAGGAGGCAGTGATGGCCCGTACGTCGTCCACGTCATCGATCCGTACGAGGGTCGCCGCCCTGGCGGCCGGCGCGACGCTGGTGCTGGGCACGGGGATCCTGGCGGCGGCTCCCGCGCAGGCCGCCGATTCGTTCGGCTGCCCGTCGGGGGCGGTCTGCTTCTACCCGGGCACGAACTGGTACCAGGCGCCGTCGAAGACGTTCTGGAGCCGGGGCGTCCACCGGATCTACGGCTGGGAGGGGCAGCACATCGTCTACAACAACCAGACGGCCGGCTGGACGGTGGCGCTGTGCCGCAACTCCAACGGCACCGACTGCCTGCCGAAGATGCGTCCGGGGGACGGTTGGCCGGAGAACCTCTCGCCGATCAACTCGATCGTCATCGCCGACCGGTAGCCCCGGTGCGGCGCCGTCGCCACCAGGCGATGCCCGCCGCACCGAGGGCCAGGGCGGCCAGGCCGTACCCGTACAGGAGCACCGGGTCGGGGTGGTGGGCCAGGGAGAGGCGGACGCCGGCGAAGCCGGGGAGGGCGACGAGCCCCCAGCGGCCGTCGTAGTCGATCCCGTGGGTCGCCCACTGGAGCAGCAGGGCGGCGAGGAAGGTCAGGACCGCCCAGGCCGTCAGCCAGGGCCAGGGCGAGCCGGGCAGGGGCTCCATCGGCAGGCCGGTCGCGGCCCAGCGGTCGGCCGCGTACCCGGCGGCCGTCATCCCGGCGGCGGCCAGGCCGGCCCAGCCGACGGCGACCACCGCGGCGGGCACCCGCCGCCGACGGTCGGGGGCGGATGCGGCGGACCCGTCGGATGAGTCGGGGGTCTCGGCGGCTTCGGGGGTGTGGGTCTCCTCCATGTCCGGGAAGACCGCACCGGACCCCATCTGGTTGACGCGTACGTCTCAACACAACGGAACATGGCCGAAAACGCCTGGTCACAGGCGCGTCGCGGCCCACGCACCCGCTCGGGAATCGCCCGGGCGGGTGCGCTGTTGTGTGGGTGTGGCAGAAAGTTCGAGTTTCAACTAAACTCGAACCGAGAAGGAGGTCCTGACCATGCCCGCAGTGACTGTTGAGAACCCGTTGGCCCTTCCGCGCGTGGCCGCGCCGGTCGAGGCCGTGTCCCGCCCCGTGCTGGCCGTCACGACCGCGCCGACCGGTTTCGAGGGCGAGGGTTTCCCCGTGCGCCGGGCGTTCGCGGGGATCAACTACCAGCACCTGGACCCGTTCATCATGATGGACCAGATGGGTGAGGTGGAGTACGCGCCCGGTGAGCCGAAGGGCACCCCCTGGCACCCGCACCGCGGCTTCGAGACCGTCACGTACATCATCGACGGGATCTTCGACCACCAGGACTCCAACGGTGGCGGCGGCACCATCACCAACGGTGACACCCAGTGGATGACCGCGGGCTCCGGCCTCCTGCACATCGAGGCGCCGCCCGAGCACCTCGTCGTCTCGGGCGGTCTCTTCCACGGCCTCCAGCTGTGGGTGAACCTGCCGGCCAAGGACAAGATGATGGCGCCGCGCTACCAGGACATCCGCGGCGGCTCCGTCCAGTTGCTCACCTCCCCCGACGGCGGCGCGCTCCTGCGCGTCATCGCCGGTGAGCTCGACGGCCACCAAGGCCCCGGCGTCACGCACACGCCGATCACGATGGTCCACGCGACGCTGGCGCCCGGCGCGGAGATCACGCTGCCCTGGCGCGAGGACTTCAACGGTCTGGCCTACGTGCTGGCGGGCAAGGGCTCGGTCGGCGCGGAGCGCCGTCCGATCCACCTCGGTCAGACCGCGGTCTTCGGAGCCGGCGGCTCGCTGACCGTCCGGGCCGACGAGCGGCAGGACGCGCACACCCCGGACCTGGAGGTCGTCCTCCTCGGCGGGCAGCCGATCCGTGAGCCGATGGCCCACTACGGCCCGTTCGTCATGAACACCCGCGAGGAACTCCAGCAGGCGTTCGAGGACTTCCAGAAGGGCCGGCTCGGCACGGTCCCGGCCGTGCACGGGATGTCCGAGAACGGGCTGTAGGCCCGTCAGGGGCCGCCAGCGCCCGTCGGGGGCCGTCGATCGGGGGATCGACGGCCCGGCGCGGGACGGTCAGGAGTGCCGGGGGGCCGGGGCCGGCGGTGTTCCGGGAGGCGGGGGCGCGTAGCGGCCCCGGAGTTCCGACACCACCCCGAACCCGGCCGCCGCCAGCGGCACCGCGAGCAGCATGCCCAGGATCCCGGCGACGCTCGCCCCGGCCGTGATCGCCAGCATCACCACCGCCGGGTGCATCTGCACGGTGCGGCTCTGCACCATCGGCTGGAGGACGTACCCCTCGATCATCTGCACCGCCACCACCAGGCCCAGCGCCCACAGGCCGATGATCCACCCCCGGTCGGCGAGGGCGACGAGCACCGCCACCGCGCCGGAGAGGAAGGCGCCGAGGTAGGGGATGTAGGCGGTCACGAACACCAGGGCCGCCAGGCCCAGCGCACCCGGCACGCGCAGCACCAGCAGCCCCGCCCCGATCAGTACGGCGTCGACGAGGGCCACGAAGGTGGTGCCGCGCATGAAGCCCTCGACGGCCTCGAAGCCCCGCCGGCCCATCGCCTCCATCAGGTCCCCCGACCGGCTCGGGACGATCGCCCGCAGCGTGCCCACGGCCCGGTCGGAGTCCCGCAGGAAGAAGAAGATCAGTACGAGGGCCAGCAGCGCGGTCGCGATCATGCTGCCGACCACGCTGATCCCGGCGACCACGCCGGAGGCGGCCGTACCGCCGAACTTCGCCAGCAGCTCCTTGGAGTTGGCCGCCAGGTCCTCCAGGGAGGTGCCCGCCGCCCCGAAGTGCTCCGCGAGGCTCGCGCCGGCCCGCGTCAGCGAGGCGATGATCTGGTCCCCGGTCTCGATCAGCGCGAGGGTGACCACGTAGACGGCCCCGCCGACGACGGCGATCACCGCGAGGCAGGTGATCGCCGCGGCGAGCGACCGGCCGACCCCCATGCGCACCAGCCGCCGGTGCAACGGACCGAGCAGCGCGGTGCCGAGGACGGCCACCAGGACGGGCGTCACGACGCTCTTGAAGACCACGCACAGCCAGACGCCGACGGCGAGGACACCGCCGGCCAGCAGCAGCACCGCGCACCAGGCCGCCGCGCGCCGTACCGGCTCGGGCAGCAGAGGGGTCGTCATGGCCGCGTCCACCTACCTTTCGGGCTTGCCGGATGCCGGATGCCGGATGACGGGTCGCCCCCCGGCCCGCGGGGCCGCTACCTCGTTCCGTCGTCCGTCTCGATCTCCGTCTCGATGTCCGTCTCGATCGGTTTGGAGCGCTCGTGCAGCTCGAACCAGATCGACTTCCCCTCGCCGCGCGGGTCGACGCCCCAGGTGTCGGCGAGCATCTCCATGAGCAGCACCCCGCGCCCGCTCGACGCCATCTCCCCCGGGTGGCGCTTGTGCGGGAGCTCGTCGCTGCCGTCGGCGACCTCCACCCGCAGCCGGCGCGCGCCCAGCTCGCCCACGGCCTCCGCCATCAGCAGGGCGTCGCCGTCGGTGTGCACGAGGACGTTGGTGACCATCTCGGAGACCATCAGCACCGCCGCGTCCACCTGCTCCGGGTCGGCCCAGTCGTGCAGCAGCTCCCCGACCTGCCGGCGGGCGCCCGCGATCCGCTCCGGCTCGGCCTGCGCCACCGTCAGCATGGTGCGCCGGGCGGGCCGGGTCGCGTGCGGGGGCCGGTCGCCGCGGCCGCGGTCCGGGGCCTCGCGGCGCAGCAGCACCACGGCTATGTCGTCCTCGCGGCGGTCCGCGAGGGGGCCGGTGGTGTGGTGCGAGGAGGGGCCGTGGACGGCCTGGACCAGCAGGTCCGCGAGGCGTTCGAGGCGCGCCGCGTCCCGGGCGGCGGTGCCCGGTCCGTGGTCGTGGCCCTCGGCGGCGGTGGTGTCGCCGGGCCCGCCGGCGGGGTCGGGGACCTCCGTCTCCAGGATCGCGCGCAGCCGCGCCCAGCCCGTGTCGAGGTCGTGACCGCCCGTCTCGATGAGCCCGTCGGTGCACAGCATCATCGTCTCGCCGGGCTCCAGCGTGAACCGGGTCGTCGGGTAGTCGGTGTCGGGGACGATGCCGAGCGGCAGCCCGCCGGCCGTCGGCCGCATCAGGACGGTGCCGTCGGCCATCCGCACCGCCGGATCGGGGTGCCCGGCGCGCGCCACCTCCAGCAGGCCGGTCCGCGGGTCGCACTCCACGTAGAGGCAGGTCGCGAAGCGCGGGCTGTGGAAGTCCGGGTCGTCCTCCCCGTCCGGCGCCCCGGCGCCGCCGCCCGCCCCCGTGCCGGGGCGCGGGCCGGTGCCGTCCTGGGAGGCGCCCAGCCCGGCCAGGAAGCGGGATGCCCGCGACAGGACGGCGTCGGGCCGGTGGCCCTCGGAGGCGTACGCGCGGACGGCGATCCGCAGCTGTCCCATGAGGCCGGCGGCCCGTACGTCGTGCCCCTGGACGTCGCCGATCACCAGCGCGAAGCGGCCCGACGGCAGCGGGATCATGTCGTACCAGTCGCCGCCGACCTGGAGCCCGCCGCCGGTGGGGACGTAGCGGGCGGCGATCGTCATCCCGGGGATCTCGGGCCCGAGCTGCGGCATCATCGACCGCTGGAGGCCCGTGGTGAGCTCCCGTTCGGATTCGGCCACCCCCGCCCGCTGGAGGGCCTGCGCCAGCATCCGCGCGACGGTGGTCAGGACGGACCGCTCGTCGGGGGAGAAGGTCACGGGATGCCTGAACGCCGCCATCCAGGCGCCCATGGTGCGCCCGGCGACGATCAGCGGCAGGAAGGCCCAGGAGCTGCGGCCGAAGCGCTGGGCGAGCGGCCAGGTGGCCGGGAAGCGCCGCTTGTAGTCCTCGGGCGTGGGCAGGTAGATCGCCCGTCCGGTCCGGACGACCTCCGCCGCCGGGTAGTCGGTGTCCACGCCCATGCTGGCGAAGGGGCCCTCGTCCCCGGGGCCGTGCCCGTGGTGGCCGATGACCGACAGGCGTTCGCCCGCCATGCCGAAGACGGCGAGCCCGTCCGGGTTGAAGCCCGGCATGGACAGCGAGGCCGCCACCCGCAGCACCTCCGCCGTGGAGCGGGCCTCGGCCAGGGCCCGGCCCGCGTCCAGCAGGAAGGCCTCGCGCGAGCGCCGCCAGTCGCCGGTGATGGGGGTGTGCGCGGCGGTGGTGCCCGGCTGGGGTTCGGCGATCTCCTGGATGGTGCCGATCAGCTCGTAGTCGACCCGGCCGTCCGGGGCGCGGTTCTCCACCGGCTTCGAGCGGCTGCGCACCGTGCGCAGGACCCGCCCGTCCACGTCCATGATCCGCAGGCGGGCCTCGGCGAGGGTGCCCTCGGCGACCGCGAGGGTGACGATGCCGTTGATCTCGTTCCAGTCCACCGGGTGGAAGCGCGAGCGGACCGCGACCTCGGGCAGGGTCACGGGCTCGGGGGGCAGCCCGAGCAACCGGGCGGCCTCACCGTCGAGGGTGACCTTCCCGGAGGCGTTGTCCCATCGCCACAGACCCGTCGCGATGGCGGCCAGGACGTCCTCGGTGCGCACGTGGTCATCTTTACAGGTCAACCGTCGGAGCTGCCTGTTCACCGGCCCGTGCGGGCGCGCCCGCACGGCGGCGCGCCCGGACGGTAACCTTGGGACGGTTGAATCCACCCTGGTATCGCGTAGAACTGGATGACTGATGCATCGGTACAGGTCCCACACGTGCGGCGAGCTCCGTGCCTCCGACGTCGCCTCCGACGTCCGGCTGAGCGGCTGGCTGCACAATCGTCGAGACCTGGGCGGCATCCTCTTCATCGATCTGCGTGACCACTACGGCATCACGCAGCTCGTCGCCCGCCCCGGCACCGCCGCCGCCGCCGTCCTGGACAAGCTGTCCAAGGAGACGGTCGTACGGGTCGACGGCAAGGTCGTCTCCCGCGGCGCCGAGAACGTCAACCCCGACCTGCCCACCGGCGAGATCGAGATCGAGGCCGTCGAGGTCGAGGTGCTCGGCGCGGCCGCCCCGCTGCCCTTCACGATCAACACCGACGACGGTGTGAACGAGGAGCGGCGCCTGGAGTACCGCTTCCTCGACCTGCGCCGCGAGCGCATGCACCGCAACATCATGCTGCGCTCGGCGGTCATCGCGTCGATCCGCTCGAAGATGGTGGCCCTCGGCTTCAACGAGATGGCGACCCCGATCCTCACCGCGACCTCCCCCGAGGGCGCCCGTGACTTCGTCGTCCCCTCCCGCCTGAACCCGGGCAAGTTCTACGCCCTGCCGCAGGCGCCGCAGCAGTTCAAGCAGCTGCTGATGATCTCCGGCTTCGACCGCTACTTCCAGATCGCGCCCTGCTTCCGCGACGAGGACGCCCGCGCCGACCGTTCGCCGGGCGAGTTCTACCAGCTCGACGTCGAGATGTCCTTCGTCGAGCAGGAGGACGTCTTCCAGCCGATCGAGCGCCTGATGACCGAGCTCTTCACCGAGTTCGGCAACGGCCGCGAGGTCACCTCCCCCTTCCCGCGGATCCCGTTCCGCGAGTCGATGCTGAAGTACGGCAACGACAAGCCCGACCTGCGCGCCAAGCTGGAGCTCGTCGACATCACCGACGTGTTCGAGGGCTCGGAGTTCAAGGCGTTCGCCGGCAAGCACGTGCGGGCCCTGGCCGTCCCGGACACCGCCGCCCAGCCGCGCAAGTTCTTCGACGGTCTCGGCGAGTACGCGATCTCGCTCGGCGCGAAGGGCCTGGCCTGGGTCCGCGTCGGCGAGGACGGTGCCCTGACCGGCCCGATCGCCAAGTTCCTCACCGAGGAGAACGTCAAGGTCCTCACCGAGCGTCTGGGCCTGGCGGCCGGGCACGCGGTGTTCTTCGGCGCCGGTGAGTTCGACGAGGTCTCCAAGATCATGGGCCCGGTCCGGGTCGAGGCCGCCAAGCGCGCCGGCCAGTTCGAGGAGAACGTCTTCCGCTTCTGCTGGATCGTCGACTTCCCGATGTACGAGAAGGACGAGGAGACCGGCAGGATCGACTTCTCCCACAACCCCTTCTCGATGCCGCAGGGCGGCATGAAGGACCTGGAGGAGAAGGACCCGCTCGACATCCTGGCCTGGCAGTACGACATCGTCTGCAACGGCATCGAGCTGTCCTCCGGCGCCATCCGCAACCACGAGCCCGAGGTCATGCTGAAGGCCTTCGAGATCGCCGGTTACGAGGCCGAGACCGTCGAGCGCGAGTTCGCGGGCATGCTCCGCGCCTTCCGCCTCGGCGCCCCGCCGCACGGTGGCATCGCCCCGGGCGTCGACCGCATCGTGATGCTGCTGGCCGACGAGCCGAACATCCGCGAGACCATCGCCTTCCCGCTCAACGGCAACGCCCAGGACCTCATGATGGGCGCCCCGACGGTGCTGGAGGAGACCCGCCTGCGCGAGCTGAACATCGCGCTGCGCAAGCCGGTCGAGACGAAGGCCGCCGCCTCCGAGCGTCCGGTGTCGGACGCGGTCACGCCGGACGCGGGTTCGCCGCGCGGCTGACCCGTCGGTCGGGCAGGATCCTGAACGCCGAAGGCGGCGTCCCCTCCGGGTGGAGGGGGCGCCGCCTTCGGCGTTGACGGGTTCGCCGCGTACGGGTTCAGAACCGCTGGAGCAGGCCCTTGGCGAGCGCCGCGGAGGTCAGCTCGGTGGGGGTGGGTCCGGCGTGGAAGAAGCCGGCGTTCGCGGCGTCCAACTTGCGCAGGAAGTCGAAGGCCTTGGCGTCGTCGTCGCCGAACGCGACGAACTGCCAGAACACCTCCGGTGCGGAGGCCTCGGCGTCCGCGAGGGCCTGCCGGGCGGGCTGACGGTTGTCGGGGGCGCCGTCCGTCTGGAAGACGACCAGGGCCGGGCCCGTGCCGCCGTCCTCGCGGTAGCGCGCCAGGACCGCCTCGACGGCCACGTGGTAGCTGGTGCGGCCCATCCGGCCGAGCTCGCCGTGGCGGGCCTCGACCCAGGTCGCGTCGTGCGCGTCCAGGGTCAGTTCGGCGGCGCCGTCGACCTCCGTGGAGAAGAACACCGTGTGGACGGTGGCCCGCTCGTCCAGGTGCGCGGCCAGGCCGAGCGCGTGGTCGGCGAGGTGCTGGGCGCTGCCGTCCTTGTAGAAGCCGCGCATCGAACCGGACCGGTCGAGGACCAGGTACACCTTCGCGCGGGCCCCGGCCCGGCCCTTGGTGCGGAGCACCTGGCCGGCGGCCTTGTACGCGGACGACACCCCCGGCGCCCGGCGCCGGACCGCCGCCGCGGCGAGGGCGGGCCCCTGCGGCGCGCCCGCGTCGCCGTCGACCTCGGGGGCCTCGGGGGCCTCGGGGGCAGCCTCCGCCGTGGCGGCGGGTTCCACGCCGACCTCGGGGGCCGTGACGGCCTCGGGCTCCGCCGGGGCGACGGGCTCGGTGACGGCCTCGGGGGCGGTCTCGGGCTCCGGCTCGGCAGCGGCTTCCGGCTGCGGCTCGGCTGCGGGCTCGGCCTCCGGCTCGGCGGTGGCCTCGGCGGCGGGCTCGGGCTGCGGTGCGGGTTCCGGCTCGGTGACGGCCTCCGCCGGGGCGACGGGGGCGGCCTCGGCCTCGGGCTCGGATGCCACGACGGCTTCGGCGACGGGCTCCGCAACGGGCTCGGTGGCGGCCTCGGGCTCGGATGCCACGACGGGCTCCGCAGCGGGCTCGGCCTCCGCCTCGGGCAGCGGCTCGGTGAGCGGGGCGGTCGTCGCCTCGACCTCCACGGGGGCCTGCGCGGCGGGAGCGGCTTCCGTAGCGGGCTCGGCCTCGGCCGCCGGCTGCGGGGCGGGCTCCGCCTCGGCCTCGGCCGGCACCTCGGTATCGACGGCCGCCTCGGCGGCACCCGCGGCCGGGGGTTCGGTTTCGGCCACCGAAGCGGGTGCCGGCTCGGCGGGCCGGGCGGCCGGTGGCGTGGCCCGGCCGGAGCTCTCGGCCGCCGCCGGCGTCACCGGGCGACGGGCTTCGGGGACCGTGGGGTCCGAGGTGGTCGCGGGGGCGGTGAGCAACGTCCCCGGCTCGCGGTCGCGCGGAGCGGACTGCGGCGGAACGGTCGGGTTGTCGAAAGACGCCGCCACCAGCTCGGCCGCCGCGTCCAGGGGGGTGCGTTCCGCCTGGTTCGGTACGGCCGCAGTAGAGGCGTCGGACGTCTCGGGTACCGGTTCCGATGACCGGCCGAACACCTTGCGCAACAAGCTCCGAATACCCATGGGCCAGGCCTTTCGCATGAGTGCGTGCGTCATTTGTCCGTGCTGCGCGGTTGATCCCTGCCCAGAGTGGACACGTAAGGTTATCGGCCCCTTGGCTGGAACTTCGGCAGGGGCGCCTTTCGTGGCGCCCGGCCCCCCAGGCAACCGGTTCGGCCTGGTGAACTGCCCCTCCGCCGTGCCGGGTTCATCCAGCGTTCATCCCCGCGCCGCCGCATCGGCGCAACCCGGCCCTAGCGTCGCGGCTGGATTCCTACCGACACGTTGTCGGCGCCGTGCACTTACCGGAGGACACCTCGTGCGCAAGCTCCTGCCGCTTCTCGGCAACCCGCATGGGAGCGGCCGTTCCGCTCTCACCTGCCGCTACCGCTGTGGAGACGCCTGCTTCCACGAGGTGCCCAACACCAGCGACAACGAGTACGCCGGCGACGTCATAGCCCGCGCCTACTCCCGCCGCTCGATGCTGCGCTCCGCCGCCGTCGTCACCGTCGCGACCGCCGCCGGCACCGCGGTCACCCTCGGCGCGGGCGGCGCCCCGAGCGCCACCGCCGCGCCGGCCGACCCGGTCGACGCCGCGAAGCGCGGTTCCGGCGAGGCCGCCCGCGGCCTGCGCTTCAAGTCCGTCGCGCCGAACACCGACGACAAGGTGACCGTCCCCGAGGGCCACGAGCAGAACGTGGTCATCCGCTGGGGCGAGCCGATCGTCAAGGGCGCCCCGGCCTTCAACGCGGACCGGCAGACCGCCGCCGCGCAGGCGGGCCAGTTCGGCTACAACAACGACTTCCTGAGCCTTCTCCCGCTCGGCGGGGACTACGAGCGTCAGCAGCTGCTCGTGGCCAACCACGAGTACACGGACGAGAACCTCATGTTCAAGGGCTACGACCCGGCCAACCCGACCCGCGAGCAGGTCGAGATCGCCTGGGCCGCGCACGGCCTGTCCGTGGTCGTCGTCCAGGAGGACCACCGCAGCGGCCGGCTGGCCGCCGTCACCCGCCACCGGCTCAACCGGCGCCTGCACACCAAGAGCGAGTTCCGGATGACCGGTCCGGCCGCCGGCGGCGCCCTGCTGAAGACCTCCGTCGACCCGTCCGGCACGAAGGTGTTCGGCACCCTCAACAACTGCGCCGGCGGCACCACCCCGTGGGGCACCACCCTCCACGGCGAGGAGAACTTCAACCAGTACTTCGCCAACGCCGGCCAGGTCACCGACCCCGTGCAGGCCGCCCGTCTGAAGCGCTACGGCGTGACCTCGGGCGCCACCGAGCGCAAGTGGGAGCGGTTCGACAAGCGCTTCGACGTGGCGCAGGAGCCCAACGAGTCGCACCGCTTCGGCTGGGTCGTCGAGCTGGACCCCTACGACCCCGACTCGGTCCCGCGCAAGCGCACCGCGCTCGGCCGCTTCAAGCACGAGGCCGCGCAGCCCCGGCTGACCGAGGACGGCCGTCCGGTCGTCTACATGGGCGACGACGAGCGCTTCGACTACTTCTACAAGTTCGTCTCCTCGAAGCGGATGAAGAGGGGCGACTCCCGCGCGGCCAAGGAGCACAACCTGACGCTGCTCGACGAGGGCACCCTCTACGTCGCCAAGCTCACCGGTGACGCCCCCGCCGGCGAGGTCGACGGCTCCGGCAAGCTGCCCTCGGACGGCGAGTTCGACGGTTCCGGCGTCTGGATCAAGCTCGCCACCGGCAACGTCTCGCACGTCGAGGGCATGACCGCCGAGGAGGTGTACGTCTTCACGCGCCAGGCCGCCGACAAGGTGGGCGCCACGAAGATGGACCGCCCCGAGGACGTCGAGCCGTCGCCGCGCACCGGCCGGGTCTACGTCGCGCTGACGAACAACACCGACCGCGGCAAGCCGGGCAAGGAGGGCGCCACCGAGCCCAACCCGCGCAACCTGAACAAGCACGGGCAGATCCTGGAGCTCGCCGAGAACTTCGACGACCCGGCCGGAGACGGTTTCGCCTGGAGGCTGTTCCTGGTCGCCGGTGACCCGAACGACCCGGCCACCTACTTCGCGGGCTTCCCGAAGGACCGGGTCAGCCCGATCTCCTGCCCGGACAACGTGGCCTTCGACCCGCACGGCAACCTGTGGATCTCCACGGACGGCAACCAGCTCGGCTCCCACGACGGCCTGTTCGGCGTCGCGACCGCCGGTGACCGGCGCGGTGAGCTGAAGCAGTTCCTGACGGTGCCGCGCGGCGCCGAGACCTGCGGTCCGCTGATCCAGGACCGGCGGGTGCTGGTGTCGGTGCAGCACCCGGGCGAGATCGACGGGGCCTCCGTCGAGAAGCCGCAGTCGGTGTGGCCCGACGGTCCGGGCAAGCTCGTGCGCCCGGCGGTCGTGTCGGTGTGGCGCAAGGACGGCAAGAACATCGGCGTCTGATCCGACGACCGGCATCCGGCATCCGGCTCCCGGCACCCGTCCCGCGGGTGCCGGGCGCCGCGTCAGGCGTCGTCGTCCGTCAGGCGTCGTCGTCCGTCAGGCGGCCGACGGGCAGGCGCAGCGTCGTCACCGCGCCCCCGTCCGGGGCGTTGGAGAAGACCGGCTCGATGCCCAGGACGGCGGCCTGGCCCATGACGATCGTCAGGCCCAGGCCGTGTCCCCGGCCGCGGCCGGGATCGCCGGTGCGAAACCGCTTCGGGCCCTGTTCGATCAGCTCGGCGGGGTAGCCCGGCCCGTGGTCGCGCAGTACGACCACCGGGCCCTCCACCGTCACCTCTACGGGTGGTCGGCCGTGCTTGTGGGCGTTGACGAGCAGGTTGGCCAGGATCCGGTCCAGGCGCCGGCGGTCGGTCAGCACGACGAGGTCCCGCACCACCCGGACCTTGGCCGGCAGCCGGGTCGCGGCCACGGCCCGGCGTACGGCGCGGCCCAGTTCCACCCGGGCGAGGTCGGCGCGTTCGACGCCGGAGTCCAGCCGGGAGATCTCCAACAGGTCCTCGGTGAGCAGGTGCAGGGCCTTCAACCGGTCGTTGATCATCTCCTTGGGGCGGCCCTCGGGCAGCAGGGCGGCGGCGGCCAGCGATCCCGTCAGCGGGGTGCGCAGCTCGTGCGCGACGTCCGCCGTGAACCGTTTCTCGGCCTCCAGCCGTTCCTGGAGCGAGGCGGCCATCGAGTCCAGGGCCTGGGCGACGTCGCGCACCTCGTCGCGGTAGCGGCGCGGGCGGGGGCCGTCGTCGGCGGGCAGGCCGATGCGGGCGTCCAGGTCGCCGGCGGTGATGCGGCGGGCCACGGCGGCCGTGGTGGCGAGCCTGCGGCTGATCCGGTTGGCGAGGAAGAGGCCCGCCAGGGCGACCACACCGGCCGCGAGGACGGAGGAGGCCAGGATGGCGGCGTCGATGTCGCGCAGCCGGGTGCGGGTGTTCTCGTAGGGGATCCAGACCGCGAGGGCGTGCCGGTCGGCGGGGCCGGCGGCCCACATCACGGGCTCGCCGTCGTGGACGCCGACCATGCTGCCGGTGCGTCCGCGCGCGACGAGGGCCTTCAGGGGCGGGGGCAGGCCGGGCGGGTCGAGGGCGACGTTCACGTCCCCGTGCGCGGTGCCGTACTCGTAGTGGCCGAGGGCGTGGTCGAGGTCGCGGTCGGCGTCCTTGCGGACCTCCCCGACGATCTGCCGGGCGGCCACGTTGTGCACGAGGATGCCGAGGGCCGCGGCCACCAGGCAGCACACCAGAGTGGTGGTGAGGGAGATCTTCCAGCGCAGGCCGCTCATCGGGCGCATCGCGACCGGTCCGGGCTCAGGGGGGTGTCGGAGAGGGCGAGGCACTCGTCGAGGGTGAGCTGGGACAGGTTCATGATCCCGGCCTTGGGGTCCCAGACGTAGTCGGAGACGGAGATGTAGCGGGGGTTCGAGGTGGGTTCGCGGACCGCGAGGTGTTCGGCGGCGACCTCCACGCCCTCCAGGACCCCGCGCCGGGACAGGATCCGGGTGACGGCGCCGTCGGCCCGGACGGTGTAGACGCGCAGCTCGCTGATCCGGCCGTCGACGTCGAGGGCGGTGATCAGTTCGGCCTTGCCGTCGCCCGTCACGTCGTGCAGGGCCGCGGGGCGCACCGGGCAGTCGGGGCCGCCGTCGGGGGCGTCGGTGCACAGGGCGAGGCGTTGGACGGCCCGGGGGTCGACGAGGCGTCCGGTGCCGCCGTCCTGCTCCGCGGCGGAGGTGATGTCGGCCCGTACGACGGCGAGCGCGTCGACGCCGCGCATGTCCCCGCCCGTCACCTCGGGCAGGCCGGGGACCACGGCGGCCGTGCCCGATTCCTGGCCGGGGGGCGGTGCGGAGGGGCGGACGTCCTTCCACAGGGTCTGGGGGGCGTGGGCGGTGCCCAGGTCGCCGTCGTCCTTGAGGCCCTCGACGTCGGCGCACCCGGCCGTCGCCCCCGCCACTACGGCGGCGAGGACCATCACGGCCGAGGCGCGGTGCATGTACCGATGCTCACCCGCCGGCGGCGCCCCGGCCCGGCCCGTGGGCCGTTCGGGCGACGGGGCGGGACGGGCTCGGGGCTCGGGGCCGGGTCGGACCGGTGGCCGGCGCCGAACGGGCAGCCGGCGGGACGCCCGGGCCCGGGGCGCCGGACGGGCTCAGGGCTCGGGGCGGGAGATGGCGCGGGCCGCCGCCACCTCCTGGTGGACGGGGGCCAGGACGCTCGACGGGTCCTCGGGGGGCTCCACCTCGACCCGTACCGGGGTGGTGCTGGTCCGCACGCCGGCCGCGAGGCCGCGCAGCTCGCGCGTGATCCGTTCGACCTCCGCCGGCGCGGGCGGCTCGGCGCCGTGGTTGACCCGGACCCGGGCGGCCGTGGTGGCGTCCACGACGCGTTCCACCGCCACCACCAGCGGCCACCAGGCGGCCGCGCGGGCCCCGGTCGGCGGGGGCTCGGTCAGGGCCCGCTGGAACTCGCTGCGCACCCCGGACAGGTCGCGGTAGATCCTGCGGCGGGCCTGGAGGCGGGCCTGCCGGGCGGCCTTCAGCTCCGCCTCGTCCGCCACGGGGGCGAAGGCCCGCTCCACGTAGCGGGCGGCGTCGTCCACGGTGTCGGCGAGCCGGGCGCCGATGCGGGTGCGCCAGCTCTCGGGCCACAGCAGGTAGCCGGCGATCAGGGTGATCGCGCAGCCGATCAGGCTGTCCAGCAGCCGGGGCCGGATGAGGTCGAAGCCCTGGTGGTTGAGCTGGTCCGACAGGAGCAGGATCACCGGGGTGATCGCCGCGGTCTGGAAGGCGTACCCCTTGGCGGAGAACACCGGGATCAGCGCGCCGAGGACCACCATCACGGGGACGGACCACCAGCCGCGCGGCACCTCGGCGAGGACGGCGGCGGCCAGGACCAGCCCGCCCGCCGTGCCCAGGGCGCGCAGCAGGGCGCGGGAGAACACCGAGCCGAAGTCCGGCTTGAGGACGAAGGTGACGGTCAGCGCCACCCAGTAGGAACGCTCCACGGGGACGAGGGAGACCAGGGACTGCGCGAGTCCGATGCACAGGGCGAGGCGCAGTCCGTAGCGCCAGGAGGATCCGGACAGCATCATGTCGCGCACCCCGCGCCGGGCCCGGACCCGCAGGGCGGCGGGCCGGCCGAGGCGGTCGTCGACGTTGTACGGGTCCGGCTCGGGCAGGTGCACGATCTTCGCGGCGTGCCGCAGCGCGGCGTCCATGGCCCGCTCGGCCGGGGTGTGCGGCGGGGGCAGGACCAGGGAGGGGGTCGCGGTGCGACCGCTCTCGACGGCGTCGGCCAGGTCCCGTACGGCGGCCGGGATCGCGGCGGGCAGCGGGCGGCCCCGCAGGTGCGCGGCGGGGGCGGCCTCGACCAGCGGGATCAGCACGTTGAGCTGGGCGAGCATCCGCACCAGGGTGGGGCTGCGCCCGTGGACCCGGGCGCGGCGGCCCAGGATGAGGTCGTAGGCCTGGTTGAGGGCCTGCGTCACCCGTTGCCGGTGTTCCTCGTAGCGCGCGGCCGGTCCGCCGGCGGCTTCGAGGGCGTCGGCCAGGGCCCGGTAGCAGGAGGCCACGGCGACCCGTTCGGGCTGTCGTCCGCGCAGCGGCCATCCCAGCAGGGTCAGGAGGAGGACGAACAGGCCGCCGGCGGTGAGCAACAGCGGGGCCGTCCACCAGGGTCGGGGCATCGGCAGTCCGGCGCCGACGACGGCGTTCAGCAGGAGCAGCAGCCCGGACACGGAGGCGACCGTGCCGATCGAGGAGATCATGCCGGAGACGAGGGCGACCAGGGTGAGGACGCCGACCGCGAGCCAGCCGTGTCCGAAGACCAGGGTGCCGAGGGCCACGCCGACCGCGCCGAACAGCTGCGGGACTCCGATGTTCAGCACCCGCATCCGGTAGGCGTCGGCGGTGTCGCCGATCACCCCGGACAGGGCGCCCATGGAGACCAGCGCCCCGTACTCGGGCTCGTCGAGGGCGAAGCCGACGGCGAGGGGCGCGGCGAGCGCGACGCCGGCGCGGACGGCCGCCGCCCAGGGGACCGGGGCTCCCGTCGGGCGCAGGCCCGCGAGCAGCCAGGAGGGTGGGGCCGGCGTCCGGGGCCGGGGCCGCCCGGACGGTATGTGCTCGGTGCGTCGTTCGGTGGTCATTCCGCTTCCGTGTCACCGGCTTCCGTGTCACCGCTCGCGAATCGGTCGTTCTGGGGAGCTAGGCGGAGGATGGGTATGTTCCGAGCTTATGGGGTGTTGCGCAGTCGTCCCGTCAGCCAGGCCACCGAAGCGGCGGCGAGCCCGACGGCGAGGACCAGCCAGGCGGTGCTCCGCAGGAACGCGGTGAGCGCGTCGTAGACGGCGGCGGCGGCCTGACGGTCGACGTCGGCGGGCAGGTCGTCCAGGGTGAGGCGGCGGCACAGGGCGATCGCGATCCACAGCAGGACGGCCCCGACGGCCAGCCCGAGACCGGTGGCCACGACGGCCCGCCGGCGGCGGACGGCGACGGCGACGGCCGCCGCGGCGAGCAGCACGGTCAGGGCGGGGAGCCAGACACCGGCGATCTGGAGCATGCGGAACGCCTTCCGGAGCGAGCCGAGGTCGTCGTACTCCATGACCTTCACGGACAGGTGGGTCTCGGGGATGCGGTCGGCGAACGGCACCCCGCCCGTCACCAGTTCCTCCTTGACCCGGGCGATCACCGGCGCGAGGTCGAGGGTGACGGCGTCGCCGTCACCGGTGGTGAGCGCGTGCAGGAACGCCGCGTGGGCGGCGCGGTTGGCGGCGTCCCAGGCCGTGCGGTAGGCCGGGGTGCCGGCGAAGGACCGCAGGGCCTCGTCGACGAGTGCCTCGACGCCGCCCTGGAAGGGCCCGGCGTCGATCTGCCCGGCCAGCGCGCGGCCGGCCTGCGTGACGACCACGTTCTGCACGGCGGGGTCGGAGGCGAGGGGGGACATGGCGGCGGTGTAGCGGTCGACGTCGCCCAGCTCGCGGTCGGCCCAGTACGCGACCGCGCTCGCGGGCACGAGGAGAGCCACGAGTACGATGAGGGCGGCCGAGAGGTAGGTGCGCACGTCACCAGGGAAAGGCGTCGTCACCGCCGGCGCCGGCGGGGGTGCTGCGTACGGGTGCGGTGCGTACGGGTGCGGTGCGTGCGGGTGTCGTCCGGGCGGGTGATCCACTTGCCGCTCCCCTGCGGTGGGTGTGCTCTGGAGGGTGGAAGAGAGGAGCCCGCCATGGCACACGCGGCACCCACCGTCCGGCGGCACCGTCCGGCGGCATCCGTGAACGCTGACCACACCGACCGCAACCGCCTGGTCCGCGCGCTCTTGCTCGGCCTCGTCTACGGGGTCTGGGCGGCCTTCATCAAGCGTCAGATGGGCCCGGTCGACGCGGGCAACGTCTTCTACGGGATCCTGTGCGGCGCGCTCTTCGCGGCGATCATGTTCACCCTCGCCAAGGTCGGGCCCAGGCTGGGGCGCGAGGTGCACGCCGCCGCGTACGGCGTGTTCGGCGGCATCGCGGCGGGCTACCTGCACAGCCTCACCAACGAGTCGGTGCTGCGCGGCGCCACCGTCGGCCTCTTCGTCGGCCTGGGCGTCGGGATCGCCGCGTTCTACCGCTACTACACGCGGGAGGACTGACCGGAGCCGATCGGGGCACCGGCCGGGGCACCGGCCGGGCGCCGACCGCGGGGCGCCGGCCCCCGCCCCGTTCCGCGGGGCGGGGGCCGGGTGCCGGTGATCCGGGTCCGGGGGGACCGGCCGCCGGCCTACGCGGCCGGGTCGACGGGCGCCTGCGCCTTCGCCTGCGCCTGCGGGGACTCACCCCCCGGCTCGGCGTCGGCGGGCACGGTCTGCACCGCGGCCGCCTGCTGCGGCAGGGGCTGGGGCCCGCTCTGTTCGGCCGGTTCGGTGCGCCGGGCCGGCGGGGCGAAGCGGGTGGCCTCGGCGCGGAGCATGGCGTTCAGGGCGGCGTAGGGGTCGATGGGCATGGCGGAACCTCACGGTGTTCGGGGGTGTGGGGGGTCGCTCTGCTGCTCGGCCCGTTCAGCAGCGCAGGACCACGCTCCGCACCGTCCGCCCGGACGGGACCGGCCCGCCGGGCCCGTGGGAACCCACCCGGGCGTGCGGGCCCGGGTGTTTCACGTGAAACGTCCTCGGCGGCAGCCGCCGTACGGTCGGCGCCCCGCGGACGACGGTCCTCGCCGTCGCCCGTCCGGCGGGCTCGGTGCCCGTCTCGCCCTGGCCCTCGCCGGGTTCGGTCGGTGCCGACGGACGCGACTCCGCGGCCGTCACCGGTGTCGCGGCGATCACCGCCGAGGGACCGGCGCCGAACAGGCACAGCAGGGCGACGCAGACCACCGTCAGGACCCTTGCCGGCACGGTCCGTGCCTTCCGCGCACCGCTCATGGGGGATTGCATGCCCCGGTGTCCCGGGCGACTCCCGGGCCACGCCCGAGAAGCCCCCGACCGGGGGACGAAGACACCCCTGTCGGCTCAGGCCCGCCGGCCGTACGGACTACAGGGGGCGCTCCGGCCAGTCCAGGAGCCGGGCTCCGATCACGGCGGTCTGGAGGGTGTAGCGCTGCACCGGATCGCCCGCGTCGGCTCCCGTCAGCCGGTGGATCCGCTCCAGACGGTACGTCAGGGCCCGCACGCTCAGGCTCAGTCGTCGCGCCGCCTCCGCCGCCACGCACCCCGAGTCGAAGTACGCCGTCAGCGTGTCGAGCAGCGGGCCGGGACCGCCGCGGCCGGCCCGCAGGGGTCCGAGCACGGTCAGCACCAGGTCGGCCATCGCGGCCCGGTCCCGGGTCAGCACGGGGTAGACCAGCAGGTCGGCGGCGTGCAGCACCGGTCCCGTGAAGCCGAGCCGGTCCGCGAGGTCGAGCGCGGCGAGGGCCTCCTCGTACGAGGTGACCACGCCGCCCGGGCCGGGATGGGGGCGGCCGACGGCGGCGAGCCCCTGCGCGGTGCCCGCCGCCGTACCGGCTCCCGCGCCTCCCGTGCCCGCCGACACGCCTACCGCGGCGTCGACGCCGACGGCCAGGCGGGCGAAGTGGGCGAGGACCTCGCCGGTGTCGCCCGGGGCCACGCAGACGAGGCGGCCGTCCTTCGTGGAGAGGAGGAAGGTGCGGCTGTCGAACCGGGCGCGGAGCGCGGCCTCCACCCGTCGGATCGCCGTGCCCGTGTCCTCGTAGGGTTCGGCGGCCCGGGCGACGGCCACGGCGTGCGCGTGCGCCAGGTGCAGGCCGAAGCGGGCGGCGCGTTCGCTGAGTCGGCCGAGGTCGCTGCGCCCGAGCAGCAGGTCGTCGACGAACTCCCGCCGCGCGGCCTCCTCCTGGCGGACCGCCAGCCTTTGGGCCCGCTCGTAGCCCTCGGTGAAGGCGTCCACGCACTGTTCGACGGCGGCCATCACGTGGTCGGGGGTGACGCGGCCGGCGAGCGCCGTGCGGGTGGCGGAGAGGTGCGCGCCGACCAGGGTGCGCAGCGCGTAACCGGCCTCGGCGGCCTTCTCGCCGAGGGCGCGTCGGGCGTCCAGTTCCTCCCGGCGCGGTCTGCGGCCGGTGGCCTCCGCGGCCGTCAGGATCCGTGCGTACCCGACCAGGTACTCCTCGGGTATGTCCCGCCCAGATGTCACGCCGGTCCCTCCGGTTCGTAGCAAACCGTCATTCTCCCCCGAGGACGGGGCGCGGTCGGAACGGGCGGCGAGGGACGCGAGGGCGGCGGGCTGGGCGGCGGGCGGAGGGTCGGGGTCAGACCACGACGAACGCGACCGCCGCCGCCCCCATGAGGGCGGCGGCGAGGTGCATCGCGGGGTGGCCGTAGTCGCCGAACCAGAGGTGGCGGACCAGTCCGCCGAGGGCGGCCAGGGCCCCGACCACGCCGATCTGCGCGAGCAGGGTCACGGCGGTGAAGGGGGCCAGGACCAGCAGGAGCGCGTTCAGCCAGAACGGTGCGGCGCCGGTCCAGCCCCGCCATGCCCAGATCGCGGACTGCATGTCCCGGCTCCCACCCTCAACACCCGCAACAGGTGTAACACGCTCAACTCGTCGGCTGTACAGCCTCCTTGGGTGTGAGGGCGGGGGCAATAGCGCGTTCGGCTAGATATCCGAAGACCAGGCCGAAAGTCGTCCACAGCGTGGCCTGGATGGCCAGCGAGGCGAGTCGGAACTGCCAGAGGAGCGCCGCCGGGAAGCCGGCGGGCACCTCGTCGACGGCGGGCAGGAAGACGTACGAGAGACCGACCGCGGCCACGAAGGCGAGCGCGGCGACGACCGAGGCGTTCCAGCCCCCGAGCCTCGGCGCGAGGCGACGGCCGAGGACCAGCGCCGCGGCGGCGAGCAGCGCGCCCAGCGCGATCATCAGGAGGTAGAGGGCGGTCCGGCGGGCGGCCGTCTCCGGGTCCCCGACGGCGGGCGGGTTGGCGGGGTACTTGAAGAACGGCACCAGGGTCACGGTGACGAACAGGGCGCCGGTCACCAGGGCCGCCGTGGCGCGGGGGCCGAAGCGTCCGACGCGGCCCAGGGCGAAGCAGAAGGCGAGCGCGGCGATGCCGCCGAGCGCGACCCCGTAGAGCAGGACGCCGGTGCCCAGGCCGGCGGTGGCCTGGAGGGCGCGGCTGACCGGGGGTTCGTCGCCGTGGTCGTGGCCGGCGACGGCGGCTCCGGCCTCCTCGATGGCGATGGCGGCGTCCACCTTCGACTCGCCGAGGAGGTAGGCGACCAGGAAGGCGGCCACACCGGCCAGGAGGCCGGCGAGCATGCCCCGGAGCAGCAGGACGCGGGGGGAGAGGTTCACGTGGGTGTCCCTTGCGTGATCGGGCTGGAGCGGCAGGGATCAGTGGCAGGGGAAGCCGAGCAGGTGGCGGCCGTCGTGCAGCCATTCGTGGACGCCCTCGCCCTGGAAGACGGCGGTGGCGCCCTGTTCGATGCCGACGAAGTACAGCAGCACGAGGGTGACGACGGCGGCGAACGCCGCCCACGGGGCCAGGGCGGAGAGGGAGAGGGGGGTGATCGCGGCGGGGGCGGAGCTGGGCGCGGCGGAGTGGGCCATGGCAGAACCTCCAGGGGGAACACGCGTCCCGGTCAGTGGTGCTGTCGAGGAAGGGGGGCGGGTCTGACTTCCCTCCCCGGGTGCCGCGGGAGGTCTCACAGTGGCGCGACCGTGCCGGATTCACACCGGTACTTCCGCCGTCCCTTCGTCATGTCGTCCGCGACCGTACCGCGCGCGTGGCTTGAACACCACGGCGTGCGGACGCCGCCCCGCGCCCCCCGCGCACGCTCTACGCTCCTGGTCATGCCGCCTTCCGTGCCACCCGCCGCGCCCGCCCCGCAGGGCTCCGTACGCCTCTTCCTGGCCACGCCGCCGCTCGATCCCGACGCCAGTCGGGGCCGCTTCGGGCGCGGGGAACCCTGCCCCGGACACCCGGGTCTGGCCGGCCCCGCCACCGGCCGCTGGGCGGGACGGGAGCTGGAGGAGGTCGCCGCCGAGGACCCCGAGGGCATCCGGCGCTGGCTCACGGACCCGGCGTACGAGCCCCCGGGCGGCGGGGAGTCGGTGGCCGCGCTGATCACCCGTACGGGCGCCCACCTCCTGGGTCTCGCGCCGGGCCGGCACCACGCCGAGGTCGAGCCGATCGTCGTGCGGGCGGTGGTCGTGGCCGCGCTGGCGCTGCCGGCCGAGACCTTCTGGCGGCTCGACGTACGACCGTCCACCGTGACCACCCTCACCGGGCGCTCGGGCCGCTGGAACCTCCTCCTCGGCGGGCCCGGACAGCAGGACGGCCCGGACCCCGCGACGCGGTCCGGGCCGAACTGAGCTGTGGTGCGCGAGGATCAGGCGACGATCCAGTCGGAGGTCGCGATCACCGGCTGCACGCCCTCACGGTGGACGGTGCCCTCGATCAGGCCGTACATGCGGTCCGCGGCGAAGTAGACCTCGTTGTCGTTCTTGAGGCCGAAGGGCTCCAGGTCGACGAGGAAGTGGTGCTTGTTGGGGAGGTTGAGGCGGACCTCGTTGACCCGCGGGCAGTTGTCGAGCACCCGCTCGGCCATCTGGTTGAGGGTCTGCTGGAGGGAGTAGGAGTACGTCTCCGCGAAGGCCTCCAGCATGTGCTTGCGGACCTTCTTGTACGACATGTCCCAGTCGAACTCCGGGTCGTCGGCGGCCAGCGCCGAGTGCGCCCAGCGGGAGGTGACCTTGGTCGCCAGGATGCGGTCGTACGCCTCCTGGAGGGTCGTGTACCGGTCCTTGATGTAGCCGTGGAACTCGGAGTTGGTCGAGTTCATGACCGTCAGGTCCTTCAGACCCGAGATCACCTGGAGACCGGTGGTCTCGCTGTAGGTGATCTGCGCGGTGCGCACCTCCTGGCCCTTGCGGACGAAGGAGTGCTGCTCCTTGCGCGTCGGGACGGGGATCCGGTCCCAGGCGTACTCCTCGATGCGGATCTGCGCCTCGCGGATCGGCGACTGGGAGGAGACGAAGTGCTTGGCGAGGAGGATGCCGAAGGCCTCGGGGGAGGCGATGCCGTGCTCCTTGCCGAAGGCGTACACCGTGTTCTTGGTGGTGTCGGTCGGCAGGCAGTTGGCGTTGTCACCGGTCAGGTGGACGTCGCGGAACTCGCCGCGCAGGGCCACCGACACGTTGAGGTCGCGGATCTCGCTCCAGGAACCGTCGCTGCCCTTGCGGGTCACCTTCACGATGCGGTTCTCGGCCTTGCCGTACTGGTTCTGGCCCAGGACGTGCTTGCTCATGCTGTCTTCCTTCGGGTACTCGGGAACACGGAGTCCGGTCGTCTGGATCCCGTACGCCCGGCGTCCAGCGCCCGCCCCAACCGAAGACGTGCCGCTCCCCGCCGTTCGACCCCGTGGGGCCGCCCCGGGACTGACGTGCATCCCGGTCCGTAGGTGCTGAGTGGTACTGAAGAAGTACTGCTCGGATTGCACCATGTGTACGGCGGGTGAACCACCGCACGGATCATCCGAACACCAGCACCCACGGATTGGGCGTCCGTACAGCCCCGCAGGTCAGGTCATGTGCGCGTCCGCGACGGTCAGGGCCTCGTCGAGGATCGCGAGCCCCTTGGCCACGTCGTCGGCCGCGATGTTGCAGGGCGGCGCGACGTGGATGCGGTTGCCGGCGAGGAGCGGCCACAGGCCGCCCTTCTTCAGGGCCGCGCCGAAGGCCGCCATCGGCGCGGCCTCCGCGCCGGCGGCGTTGTACGGCACCAGCGGCTCGCGCGTCGCCGGGTCGCGCACGAGCTCCAGGGCCCAGAAGGTGCCCAGACCGCGCACCTCGCCGACGGACGGGTGGCGCTCGGCGATGGCCCGCAGCCCCGGGCCCAGCAGTTCGGCGCCGGTGCGCGCGGACTGCTCGACGATGCCCTCCTCGGCCATGGTCTCGACGGTGGCGACGGCCGCCGCGCAGGCCAGCACGTGCCCGGAGTAGGTGAGCCCGCCCGGGTAGGGGCGGCGGGCGAAGGTCTCGGCGATGGCGGCGGAGATCGCCACGCCGCCGAGCGGTACGTAGCCGCTGGTGATGCCCTTGGCGAAGCAGAGCAGGTCGGGGGTGACGTCCCAGTGCTCGGCGGCGAACCAGGTGCCGGTGCGGCCGAAGCCCACCATGACCTCGTCGAGGATGAAGACGATGCCGTACCGGTCGCACAGCGCCCGGACGCCCGCCAGGTAGCCGGCCGGGGGCACCAGCACGCCGGGGGCGCCGCCGACGGTCTCCAGGATGATCGCGGCGATCGACTGCGGGCCCTCGAAGACGATCGTGTCCTCCAGGTGGCGCAGCGCGCGCTCGCACTCCTCGGCCTCGGTCGTCGCGTGGAACGGCGAGCGGTACAGGAACGGGCCCCAGAAGTGCACGACGCCCGCGGTCGCGCTGTCGTTGCCGAAACGACGGGCGTCACCGGTGAGGTTGATCGCCGTCGACGTGGCCCCGTGGTACGAGCGGTACGCGGACATCACCTTGGGCCGGCCGGTGTGCAGCCGGGCCATGCGCACGGCGTTCTCCACGGCCTCGGCGCCCGCGTTCGTGAAGAAGATCTTGTCCAGGTCGCCGGGGGTGCGCTCCGCGATGAGGCGCGCGGCCTCGGAGCGGACGTCCACGGCGAAGCCGGGCGCGACGGTGCAGAGCTTCGCCGCCTGCTCCGCGATGGCGGCGGCCACCTTCGGGTGCTGGTAGCCGATGTTGGTGTAGACGAGCGCGCTGGAGAAGTCGAGGAAGCGGTTCCCGTCGTAGTCCCAGAAGTACGAGCCCTCGGCGCCGGCCACGGCCAGGGGGTCGATGAGCTCCTGCGCCGACCAGGAATGGAAGACGTGTTGGCGGTCGGCGCTTTTCACGGCGTCTTTCACGGCGGCGAGGTGCTCGGCTTCTGCGTTCATGTCCCGAGGGTAGTTGTCCAGGATGTGGACCCCGGGGTGCCTCCGGCGGGGCGCGACCGAACGCCGACCTGACGGACCGGGAGGGGCCTCCTCGACGGGCCCGGCGGGTCCGGCCTACCGTCGTCGTGACCTGCCGCCGCTCCACGGGGGAGAACGGCGGGACGTCCGGGGCGGCCCCCGGCGGCGCGGAGGGACCCCCCGGCCCCCCGCCGCCCGGCCCCTCGCCGCCGCCCGGCCGCCGGTACGCCGCCCGGTCGCTCGCCGCCGCCCGGCCGCTGCCGGTACGCCCCCGGCCCGCGCCCCGGAGGCGGCGCGGCCTCGGCCACGTGGCCGAACGTACGGATTCGGCCTTCTCCGCCGGGGGTAGGTGCGCCGCCGAGGGGACGGGCGGCGCGGAGACGGGAGAGCCTGTGGCCGAGCAGACGCGGAGGCTGGTCCTGGCCGGCGGCGTCGTGACCGGGGTCGTCACCCGCTGCCGCGACTTCACCCGGGGCGCCTTGGCCGACTGGCGGTGGCCGTCGGACGCGGAGGAGACCGAGGACGTCCTGCTGCTCGTATCGGAGCTGGTCACCAACGCCTGCCTGCACGCGGACGGACCGCGCGAGCTGGTGCTGCGCCACGCCCCCGGGCTGCTGCGCCTGGAGGTCCGCGACGACGGCCCCGAACCGCCCCGGCGGCGGCCCGCGGGCGAACGGGGGCGCCCGGGCGGGCACGGCCTGGTCCTGCTGGACCGGCTCACCGTCGGCTGGGGCGTCGAGGCGGCGGACCCCTCCGGAAAGACCGTCTGGGCGGCCGTGCGGCCACCGGGGTCGGACGGTCCGCGGCGCCCCGATCCCGCATAGGCTGCGCCGCATGGAGACGTACACGATCGGTCAGGCAGCCCGGCTCCTCGGCGTCAGCAGCGACACCGCCCGGCGGTGGGCGGACGCCGGGCGCTTCCCGACGCGGCGCGAGGGGACCCGTCGGATCGTCGAGGGCACGGACCTGGCGGCGTTCTGCGTCGAGGTCGCCCAGGAGGGCGGGGAGGACGCCGACGCCCCGTACACCTCGGCGCGCAACGCCTTCCCGGGCATCGTGACCGGCATCAAGCTGGGCAGCGTCGGGGCCCAGGTGGAGATCCAGGCCGGCCCGCACCGCGTGGTGTCGCTGCTGACCCGGGAGGCGGTGGAGGAACTGGGCCTGGTGGTGGGCATGCGGGCCACCGCCCGGGTGAAGTCCACCAGCGTCTTCGTGGACCGCGTCTGAGGCGCGCGGCCCCCCGGCACCTCAGGTGAAGGCCCCCGCGCGGGCCGCCTCGTAGGCGGACCGCGCCGCGCGCCGCGCCGCGGCCTCGTCCAGGGGCAGCGCGCTGGTCAGGAACCGGTAGTACAGCGGCGCCGACACGGCGCGGACGACCTCGGCGGGGTCGGTGCCCGCCGGGAGTTCCCCCCGCTCCACGGCCGACGCCGCGCAGGGCGCCCATTCCGCGACCCGGACCTCGTAGAAGCGGTGGAGGGCCTCGGCCGTGCGGGCGTCGCCCGTGGCGGCGGCGATCACGGCCTTGAACAGGGCGCCCTGGCGCGGGTCGGACAGGGTCCGGCGGACGAGTTCGGCGTTGGCCGTCAGGTCCTCCAGCAGCGAGCCCGTGTCGGTGCGCGGCAGCGACTGTTCGGCCATGTCCGTCAGCAGGTCGGCGACGAGTGCGGCCACCGTGCCCCAGCGCCGGTAGACGGTGGTCTTGCCGACCTGCGCGCGGCGGGCCACCTCGGCGAGGTCCAGCCCGTGGAAGCCCTGCTCGGCGAGGGTGTCCCCGGCCGCCTCCAGGACGGCCGCCCGTACGCGCGCCGTCCGCCCGCCGGGGCGCAGCGTCCCGGGCTCGGGCTCGGGCTCGGGCTCGGTTTCGGGTTCGGCGGGATCGTCCGACAACTTCATAACGGGTCTCCAGTTCCATTAATGGCGCGCGGCTGTTACCTTGGGATCACCTTAACGGGTCTGCGGTCCCGTTATCGTCCATCCGTCGAAGCCGAAGGGAACCGTCATGGAAGCCACGGAAGCCATGGAGTACAGGCAGCTCGGATCGTCCGGACTCAAGGTCCCCGCGCTCAGCTTCGGAGCCGCCACCTTCGGCGGCAGCGGCCCCCTCTTCGGGGCCTGGGGCACCACCGACACCGAGGAGGCCCGCCGCCTCGTCGACATCTGCCTCGAAGCCGGCATCAACCTCTTCGACACCGCCGACGTCTACTCCGCCGGCGCCTCGGAGGAGGTGCTCGGGCAGGCGCTCAAGGGCCGCCGCGACCGGGTCCTGATCTCCACCAAGGCCGGACTGCCCACCGGCGACGGCCCCCTGGACGCGGGCACCTCCCGCTCCCGCCTGATCAAGGCCACCGAGGACGCCCTGCGCCGCCTCGACACCGACTACATCGACCTCTTCCAGCTCCACGCCTTCGACGCCGCGACCCCCGTCGAGGAGGTGCTCTCCACCCTCGACCGGCTCGTGCGCGACGGCAAGATCCGCTACGTCGGCGTCTCCAACTTCGCCGGCTGGCAGCTCATGAAGTCCCTGTCCGCCGCCGAACGACACGGCCTGCCCCGCTACGTCGCCCACCAGGTCCACTACTCCCTCGTCGGCCGCGACTACGAGTGGGACCTGATGCCCCTCGGCCACGACCAGGGCGTCGGCGCCCTCGTGTGGAGCCCGCTCGGCTGGGGCCGGCTCACCGGCCGACTGCGCCGCGGCCTGCCCCTGCCCGCCGGCAGCCGGCTCCACGCGACCGCCGACTACGGCCCGCCCGTGGACGACGAACTGCTCTACGACGTGGTCGACGTCCTCGACGCGGTGGCCGAGGAGACCGGCCGCACGATCCCGCAGGTCGCCATCAACTGGCTGCTGCGCCGCCCCACCGTGGCCTCCGTCATCGTCGGCGCCCGCAACGAGGAACAACTGCGCCAGAACATCGGGGCCGTCGGCTGGAGCCTGACGCCCGACCAGGTGGCCCGCCTCGACGCGGTGAGCCGGCGCCCGGCCCCGTACCCCCACTTCCCCTACGAGCGCCAGGAGGGCTTCGCCCGCCTGAACCCCCCGCTCGTCTGATCCGGGGGCGGACGGGCGCGCGCCCCCCGCGCCGCGCGCCCATCGTCCGTCATGGTGGGCGCAGAAGGGCGGCCGGGACCGCCCGCGAGCGCGTCCCCGAGGAGCCGTCACGTGAGCGAACAGGACAACGGGGCGCGCCGGCTGCCGCTGCCCGGATGGATGCGCCGGCACACCCCGCTGCTGAGCCGGGTGCTGGACCAGTTCCGCAGCGTACGGATCCTCGACTGCGCGACCCGGCTCGCCGCCCAGGCCTTCCTCGGCGGGGTGCCCGCGCTGTTCGTGATCGCCGCCCTGGCCCCCGACTGGCTCAAGGAGGACCTCGTCGAATCGCTGCGCAGCGCCGTCGGCCTCCAGGACGCGGTGCTGGACCAGGTGACGGCCGTCTACGCCGCCACCGACGAGGTGGCCAAGGCGAGCACCGGCGGGGTGGGCATCGTCGTGACCCTGCTGTCGGCGACCGCGTGCAGCCGCGCCCTCCAGAGCACCTGCGAACGGGCCTGGCACCTGCCCAAGGCCAAGGCCGCGCTCGCCGCCTGGCGGTGGGTCGCGTGGATCGTCGTGTGGCTGACGGCGCTGCTCTTCCAGGGCCCCGTGCTGAACGCCTTCGGGACGGGGCGGATCGCCGGGTTGCTCCTCGCGACCCTCGCCGCCACCCTGCTGTGGTGGTGGACGCAGCACCTGCTGCTCGGGGGCCGGGTGCCGTGGCTGCCGCTGCTGCCCGGCGCGCTGCTGGCCGGGGTGGGACAGCAGGCGCTGTCGCTGGGGTCGCGGATCTACATGCCGGCCGCGGTCAACCGCAGCCTGGGGGAGTTCGGCGGACTCGGCGCGGTCTTCGTCCTGCTGTCGTGGCTGATCGTGCTGTTCACCATCGTCACCGTCGCCATCGCCCTGGGCCAGGTCATCGCCCGCGAACCCTGGCCGGCCCGGCTGCTCGGCACGCCTCAGGAGGAGTCCCGCTGACCCGTTCCCGTCCGCCCCGCCGGTCCCGCCGGTCCCGCCGGTCCCGCCCGGCCGCCCGCGGCCAGCAGGGCGAGGACGGCGAGCACCGCGAGGAGCACCAGCACCAGCAACAGCACGGTGAGCACCGTCGGGTGGTTCCACAGGGCGAAGACCAGGGCGACGACGAGCACCGCGGCGGTCGTCAGCCACCGCCGGTTGGCCTCCACCCACCGGCCCGCGCCGCCCGACTCCACCCCGTGGGCCAGGCCCCAGCGGGCCGCGGAGTCCGCGGTGCGCTCGGAGCCGCGCCGCACGGCGCCCGGCAGCCGGCCGGGCCCGGTGAGCCAGGCGCCGAGCGCGACGACCACGCCCAGGACGATCGCCGTGCGCAGGGCGGTGCGCAGGAAGCGCACCAGGGTGTCGAAGACGGCCGCCGCGGCCGCCGGCGACTGCACCTGCTCGGGCAGCCGGTCGAGGTAGACGTGGCGTACGACGACCAGCGCGACGGACACCAGGAGGCAGGCGGCCGCCGCGCACAGCGCGGTGGTGACCAGGGCCCGGCGCCGGCGCCGGGCGAGCAGCACCCCGGCCGCGCCCAGCAGGACGGTGAGGACGGGCAGCCAGTTGCCGACGACGTCCAGGAGGTGCACGGCCCCGCGGATCTTCCCCAGTTGGTCGGAGTGGAAGAGCACGAGCCGCTTGTCCACCTCGGGGATCTTCTCTGCCGGGGCCAGCCCGGCCTTCACCAGGTCCTGCTTGACCTCGTCCACGGCGGCGCCGAGGTCCAGGGTCACCGTGCCCCCGTCGACCTCGACGGGCCCGCGCCCGTGGCCGGTGAGCGCCCGTACGACGGAGGCGTGCGCGAGGCGGTTGGCCCCGACCCACAGCCGCTCGAAGCGGTCGCCCTCGACGAAGCGGGTCGCCGCCTTCGTGACGGCCCGGTCGGTGGCCTCGTCGAGCTGCGGGCCGAGCGCCCGGACCGCGGTGCCGACCGCCGGCGGCAGCCCGCGGTCCTGCAACCAGGCCGCGAGGTCGGCGGTGATCCGGGGCCCGTCCACGCGTACGTCGGCGGCCTGGGTGATCCGCCCGACGGCCGCGGCCCGGATCGCCGGGTCGGTGGCGAGCGGGGTGACGGTCTGCACGTAGCGGCGGTCGTCCAACACGATGTCGTGGACCCACACCGTCAGCAGTGACACCGGCACCAGCAGGCAGGTGAGCGCGATCAGTACGGCGGACAGCCCGGCGCGGGCGGCCCGCCCGCCCCGCCCGCCCCGCCGACCGTCGGAGGGCGGCCCGTTCCCGGGCGGCGGGTTCGACGACGGGCCCGACGACGGGTTCGGCGGCGGGCCCGACGGCGGGTTCGACGGCACGTTCTCGGACGGCACGCTCATGCCGTCCATTGGATCCCCGGCCGCGCGCCGCCGCGCGCCCGGTTACCCCGTCCGGGCCGGGGGCGGGCGCGTTCGGCCCGCTCCCGGCCCGGGGGCTCCTACCGCGGCTCGTGCCCCTGCGCGCGCAGGACGTCGGCCACGCGCGGGGGCTCGTAGGACTCGCCCTTGAGGACCTTGCCGTCCTCGCGGCGGGCGGGGCGGCCGTCCGGGCCCAGCTTGGACATGTTGGCGCGGTGGACCTCCGCGAGCACCGCGTCGAGGTCGATGCCGTGGACGGCGGCGGTCCCGTAGGCGGTGTAGACCACGTCGGCCAGCTCGTGGGCGATGTCGACGAGCCGCCCGGACTCGGTGGCCTCGGCCAGTTCGGTCACCTCCTCCTGGAGCAGTACCTGACGGTGCGCGGCCAACGCGGGCGCGACGGAGGTCGGTCGGGTCGCGAGGTCCAGCCCGAAGGCCTCGTGGAACGCGCGGACCAGTTCCTGGGGGGTGGGTGAGGTGGTCATGCGGCCCTGCCTTCGATCGTGGGGGAGGTGGCGGAGATGGGGGAGGCGTGGTCGGCGCCGGCGCGGCGCAGTGCGAGCACCGCGTTGTGGCCGCCGAAGCCGAAGGAGTTGCTGAGGACGACGTCGCCGCCGGTCGGCAGGCCGCGCGGGCCGAACGTCACCACGTCCAGGTCGCAGGCGTCGTCGCGGTCGTCGCAGCCGAGGGTGGGCGGTACGAGGCCGTGGTGCAGGGTGAGCGCGGCCACCACCCCCTCGACGCCGCCGGCGCCGCCCTGGAGGTGCCCGATGTTGCCCTTGACGGCCGTGACCGGCACCCCCTCGGAGTCCGGGGATCCGGCCGCGCGTTCGTCCAGGAAGCGGCGCAGCGCCGTGGCCTCGGCCAGGTCCCCCTCGACGGTGGCGGTGGCGTGCGCGTTGACGTGGACGACGTCGGCCGGGACGGAGCCCGCGTCGGCGAGCGCGCGGCGCAGGGCGAGGAGGATCCCCGCGCCGGAGGGGTCGGGTGCGACGAGGTGGTGGGCGTCGGCGGACAGCCCCCAGCCGGCGGCCTCGCAGTAGACGCGGGCCCCGCGCGCGCGGGCGTGTTCCTCGGACTCCAGGACGACCAGTCCGGCGCCCTCGCCGTGGACGAAGCCGTCGCGGTCCTTGGCGAAGGGGCGCGAGGCGCGGTCGGGTTCGTCGTTGCGGGTCGACAGGGCGCGCATGGCGGTGAAGGCGGCCATCACGGCGGGGGTGACGGCGGCCTCCGTGCCGCCCGCGAGGACGACGTCGACGTGGCCGTGGCGGATGCGGTCGATGGCCGCTCCGATGGCCTCCGTGCCCGAGGCGCAGGCGCTGATGACGGTCCGGGCCTCGCCGGTGATCCCGAGTTCGAGGGAGATCTGCGCGGCCGGCTGGGAGGGCACCGTCATGGCGGCGGTGAGCGGCGATACCCGCTCGGGGCCCTTCTCGCGCATCCTGCGGTCGCCCTCGACGAGGACCGGGGCGCCGCCGATGATGGTGCCGACGCTCACGCCGACCCGGCTCGGATCGAGGCCGCTGTCGAGGGTCCCCGACTCCTCGAAGCCGGCGTCGCGCCAGGCCTCGCGGGCGGCGACCACCGCGAACTGGGCGGCGCGGCCCATGCGTCGGGCCCGTACGCGGGGCAGCAGGTCGGCGGGGTCGACGGGGACGGTCGCGGCGATGCGCACCGTCTGGTCGGAGAACTCCTCGTCCGGCAGGGCGCGTACGCCGCTGCGTCCCTCCAGGAGCCCTCGCCACAGGGAGGGGACACCGACGCCGAGCGGGGTGATCGCCCCCAGGCCGGTGATGACGACCCTGCGAGGTGTCGCGTGGGTCACTTCTACGTGCCGGCCGGGGGTGGTGGGCGGCTGGTGCATGTGGTTCTGCTTTCCTGTTCCATGCTTTCAACTGTCGATCCGTGCTCGACAGTTGCCTGCATGAAAGTCACGTCGTGGACGCCCGCGCAAGGTCTTGAGACGCGTGTCACCCGATACCCCGCAATGGGGCTTCGAGCCGGCGGTCGCGACAGGGGTGCGCGGTACACTTCGACACCAGATCACGCCCTGAACGGGTGAGCACCATCGCGGGGGGAATTTTAACGATGGGGACAACTGGCGTTCACAGACGGGCTCCCGATTCCGAGCCCGCTCCCCAGATGATGGAGCTGCCTCAGCTCCTGCGCGTCTGGCGGAGTGACGCGGGTCGTAAACTGCGCCGGGACCGTGCGATTCCGCAAAAGGAAGTCGCCGAAATCATGGGCGTGAGCGAACGGTGGTACCGGAGTCTGGAATCCGGTGATTCCATTTCGCTGTCCAGTGACATATTGGGTCGGCTTTCCGAGGCATTGGTTCTGGGGCCCGACGAGCGCATGGTCCTCTACAGTCGCGCGCTCGACGGGGCGGGACTCGCCCTCACGGACGAGGAGGGCGCGGCCGAGAACCAGCTCGCGCTGTTGCAGGTGGTGACGGCCCAGACGCAATTCCCCGCCTATCTCACCGACGCCTGCTGGAACATCGTCGGCTACAACACCCTCATGTCCACCTGGTTCCCCTGGGTCCTGGAGCCCGGCGCGAACCTGATGCGGTGGGCGCTGACCGATCCGAGCGCCCGCGAGCAGATGCTGGACTGGGGCCGGCACGCCGAGGTCTACCTCGCCATGGTGCGGTTCGCCCTGGCCACGGGCACGCACAAGGAGTCGTTCGACCAGCTCCTCGACCAGGTCCTGCGGGATCCCGAGTGCGCCCGGATCTGGGCGCGGGGGCCGAAGGTCATCGCCTTCCGCCACGGGCACCGGTACCGGCTGAGCCTGCCGCACGTCTCGCCGGAGCCGATCACCGTCAACTCCCAGGTGCTGCTCCCCGCCTATCAGCACGGACTGCGCTGCGTGATGCTGCTCCCGCAGACGCCTCCCGTGCCGACGTCCCCCGCGCGGCCCCCCGCCGCGTCGGGGTCCGTCCTTCCCCACTCGCAATAACGTCACAGTACACGCGGAACCGCGCCGCGGACCGGCAAAGTTCTGCCGCTTCCGCATTCTTCCGACGGGCGACCGGCAAACATTTGCCGGTCGCCTTTCGTTTGTTCTCCTTGTCCGATTCCCAATGCTGAGGAAACGGACAAGTCGGTACAGCGGCAAACTTCTGCCGCTTGACGAACGCTTGAGCCGCCGACCATCCTCGTGCCACCGAAAGCGTTTTCCACCGAAAGCCTTCCGGCGCATCGTTCACACAGGTCGACCGATATCCGGTCGACTCCGTCCCGGCGTACGCGAGTTGCCTCGCGGGCGCGTACGGGCATTTTCCCGTCGGAGATCCTGACCGATTCCTGAGATCGCGCGCGCACCGCGCTGCCATTGACGTCCACCTACAGGTCGCACCACGGCCTGAGCAGTCACATGAAGGTCTTAGAGCATGGCACTGCAATTCGCGAGCACGGCCAACCGGACCGTGCTCGCCCGCCGGCAACGCAATCGCCTCGACCAGGCTTTCGTCGAAGCCGACTACCGCAGCCGCTTCCGTACCTGGGAACGCGTCGCCACCGTCCGCAACAGCCCCGTCCGGGTGCTCGACGGCGACGGCGAACTGTTCTTCAGCCCCGAACTCGTACCCGCCCTCGCCCACCCGATCCTCCGGGCGGCACGGCCGCAGGTCCGCGAGACGCTGCTCGTCCACCGCCTCTACGAATACCTCAAGTTCACGATCGACCTGGAGCAGAGCGCCGTCATCCCGGTCACCGGGCACATCAGCCGCGGCATGTCCGGGCTGGACCTGCCCGAACCGATGCGCATGGACGCCTTCAAGATCGTCACCGACGAGGCCTGGCACGCGCAGTTCACCTACGAGATCCTGCGCGACGTCCGCACCCGCACCGGCATCGCACCGGCGCTGCCGGACACGCCGACGTTCACCGCCGAACTGGCCCGGATCCACGAGGAACTCCCGAGCGAGATCCGCGGCCTGGACGAGATGCTCTTCGCCATCGTCAGCGAGACGCTCATCTCCTCCATCCTCGACGAACTGCCGCGCGACGAAAGGCTCCCCGAGGGGGTCCGCGAGATGGTCGCCGACCACGCCGTCGACGAGGCCAAGCACCACTCCTACTTCTCGACGCTGCTGCGCCACCTGTGGCCCGCGATGACGCGCCGCGAACGCGAGCTCGCCGGCCCGTACATCCCCCGGCTGATCTTCGCCTTCCTGGAGCCGGACTACGAGAGCGCCGCCCTGGGCCTGCGGGCCTCCGGGCTCGCCGGCCACGAGGTCGAAGAGGTCATGACGGACGTCTACACCCGCGAGAAGACCGTGGACGACGTGCGCCGCGGCGCCGCGCCCACCCTCCAGTACTTCATCGAGGCCGGGGCGCTGGAACACGGCGCCACCCTCGAAGCCTTCCAGGAATCGGGGTTGATCGCGTGAGGCCCGCCATCGTCTCGGCCGCACGGGCCCTGACGCCGACCGTCACCCAGTACTGGCTCACCCACCAGGACGGCGACGCGCCCCTGCCGGCCGCCGTACCCGGTCAGCACGTCACGCTGCGCGTCGGACCCCGGGTGAAGACCTTCACCGTCGTCGCCGCCGACGAGGACGGCTACGAGCTGGCCGTCCGCACCCGCGAGCGCGGCGGACAGCGCGACCACGTGTCGCCGCGGCTGCACGTCGGCGCCCGGGTCCGCGTCGGCGAGCCGGGCGGCCGGTTCACCGCCGAGAACCCCGCCCCGTTCAGCCACTTCCTGGCCGCCGGCGTGGGCGTCAACCCGATCCTCGCGCTGCTGGAGAGCGGCCGGGTGCGCGACTGGCGGCTGGTCTACGTCGACCGGGGCGCCGCCGAGTTCCCCTTCCTCGACCGGCTCCACGCGCTGGCGGCCGCGCAGAACGGCACCGTCGTCGTCTTCGACACGGCCGCGCACGGCCGCCCCGACTGGACCGCCGTCGTCACGGGCATCCCGACCGGCGCCACCCTCGGCGTGTGCGGGCCGCCCGCGATGGTGGCGCAGGTCCGCGCCGCCGTGGAACTCGTCCCCGGCACCCGGAGCCTGGCCACCGACGGCCCCTCGGCGGGGTCGGCGGGCGACGTGCCCGCGTCCGTCGAGGTGGAGTGCGCCAAGACCGGCGTCACCTTCGAGTTCGGGCAGAACCAGCCCCTGTTGGACGCGCTCCAGAGCAACGGCGTACCCGTGCCCTCCTCGTGCCGGCAGGGCATCTGCGGGACCTGCGAGGTCCAGGTCCACGACGGCCGCATCGACCACCGCGACGAGGTGCTGACCGACCAGGAGAAGGACGAGTCGCGCTACATGATCCCGTGCGTGAGCAAGTCGATCGGCGAGCGGCTCGTCCTCAACGTCTGACCCGCCCCCGAACGCCCGGTGCCCACCGCCTCATCACCAGGAAGACCGCTGTGAACCAGCTCATCGACGACTACGCCGGCCGACTCGGCCTGAGCACACCCCTGGAGCCGACCCTCGACTGCCTGCGCCGGCTGCACGAGGCCCACCTGTACACCGTCCCCTTCGAGAACTTCGGCATGCACCGCAACGCGGAGCGCGGCCTGGGCGAGGAGGTCCTGCACGAGGCGATCGTGCGGGGCCGCCGGGGCGGCATCTGCTTCGAGACCGGACAGATGATGCGGTGGCTGTTCGAGGCCTGCGGATTCGACCACGAGGTGCGCCTCGCCTCCTGCGTCAACCCGACGTACGGTCTCGGCCCGGCCACCCACCAGGTCTTCGTCGTGACCGTCGACGGAACCCGCTGGCTGTTCGACATCGGCTACGGCGCCCAGGGCCCCCGGGGCCCGTTCCCGCTGGTGGACGGCGAGGGGTTCGCGCACCCGGCGCTGTCCACCCGGGTCGCCAAGGTGGCCCCCGCGGGCGAGGGCGGCGCCCCGGTGTGGGAGGTCTCCATCCGCGAGCACGCGACGGGCGCGACCGAGTGGCGCGAGATCTACCGCTTCGTGGACGCCCCGGCGGCGGACATCGACCTGGAGATGGCGCACTTCTACACGGTCGCCTCCCCCAACAGCCTGCTGAACCGGCACAAGGTGGCGAGCGTCCCCACCCCCACCGGGCGGGTCAGCGTCCGCGACCTGTTCCTGACGGTCGTCCACGACGGCGTCAGCACCACCACCCCCATCGCGGACCGCGCGGAACTGCGCGCGCTGCTCGAACGACACTTCGGCCTCGTCGTGCCCGAGCACGAGCTCGCACCGGCACCGGCCGCCGTTCCCGCCGCGGCTCCCGCCCCCGCCGCGCCCGTTCCCGCGTACGCCTCCGCGCCCGAAAGGCACTGACCCATGCACTACCTGACCGTCCCGGGCTACACCGGATCCGGCCCCGACCACTGGCAGACGCACCTGGAGAACACCTACGCGGACTTCACCCGCGTCGTCCAGGACGACTGGGAGGTCGTCGACCGCGGCCGTTGGGTCGCCCGACTCGACGAGGCCGTGCGCGCCGTCGACGGGGACGTCTTCCTCATCGGGCACAGCTGCGGATCGGTGACCATCGCGCAGTGGGCCGCGACCCGCTACGACCGCCGCGTCGTCGGCGCGCTTCTGGTGGCCCCGGCCGACGTCGACGCGCCCGACGTGATGCCCGCCATCGCCCCCCAGGCCCCCCTGCCGACGAGCGCGCTGCCGCTGCCGACGCACCTCGTCGTCTCCGACGACGACCCGTTCCTGTCGCTGCAGCGGGGCATGGCGCTCGGCAAGCGGTGGGGGAGCGAGGTCGAGGTCATCCCGGGCGGGGTCCACTTCGCCACGCGGGACGGCTTCGGCCCGTGGCCGTACGCGGCCGAGCTGATCGGGCGGCTCTCCGGAGCCGCTCCCGTACCGACCCAGGAACGTGTTCCCGTTGCCCAGTAGGTTCTCGGCGGTGCCCCGGCCCGTCTACTTCTATCTCGCCGCCTCCTTCTTCATGGGGCTCGCGAACACCATCTTCGACGTGGTGTTCAACTTCTACCTCGCCGAGCGCGGCATCCAGGAGGCCGACGCGGGCGTGATCTACGCGATCGCCACCGGCGCCATGGCCGTCGCGGTCGTCCCGCTGCTGTTCCTGCGCCGGTACGCCTCGCAGCGCGCGCTCCTCATCGGCGCCTCGGTGCTCTACACCGTGCCCTTCGCCGGGCTGCCGTTCGTCTCCTCCGTCGCCTCGGCCTCCGTCGTGCTCAGCCTGATCCTCTCCGGCATGCTCGGCCTGCTGTCGGTGGGCAACGCCATCGCGGGCGCGCAGGTCCCCGAATCCGCCCGGACGCGCCTGTTCAGCGCGTTCTTCATCAGCTACCTGGGCGCCGGCGTCATCGGCTCCGCGCTGGTGTCCGTCGTCAGCGGTTGGCTGGACACGAGCGACCTGGAGAAGTACCGCTTCTTCCTGCTGCTGTCGTTCCTCGCGGCGTGCGTGATGCTCGTGCTGCGCTTCCCGTCCGGCAAGGCGGTCCCGCAGGCCGCCGCCGCGACCGGGGAACGGGCGCCCGAAGCACCGCCGGAGACCCGCAACTTCGTCGCGCTGTTCCTCGCCGCCGGCTTCCTGGGCGCGTCGATCGCGCTGTTCTTCCGGTTCGCCAACGTCCTCTTCGCGCAGGTCTACGACATCTCCGTGAGCGACATCTCGCTCATCCTCGGCACCGACAAGATCGTCAGCATCTTCGGCGCGATCTTCGCGCCCGTGCTGGTCAAGCGCTACTCCCTGCGCCCCAGCGCGGTGATCTTCGGCGTGCTCGCGGTCGTCGGCCTGCTCGTGCAGTCCCTGACCGTGCCGCTCGTCGTCTTCGTCGTGCTCTACCTGCTGCGCCTGCTGTTCAACTACTGCCTGATGCCGCTGCTGGACACGGTCGCCATGTCGGGCTTCGCCCCGGCCCGCCAGATGGTCTCCATCGGCCTGCGCCAGTCCTCGTTCTACCTGGGCGGCGCCGGCGCGGCGGCCCTCTACGGATGGCTGCTCGACGACGGCCGGTGGCAGGCGGCCCTGTGGTTCTCCGCCGGCTGTGCCCTGGTCGGCTCGCTCGCCATGACGTTCGTACGCGGCTCCGAGCCCGGCCGACCGGCCGATGCGGCCGAGGGCAAGGCCGAGGACGCGGCCGCCGACGGGGACGGGCCGACGCTGAAGAAGGAGGCGGCACATGCCTGACACCCCGAACCCGACCGGCCGGCTCGTGGTGGTGGACCCGTACTCCAGCGGCTCGGTCCTCGCCCGCCGCGCCGCCGAGCTCCACGGCCTGGACGCCGTCGCCGTACTGACCCCCGGGACGCTCCCCGCCGCGCTCCGCGCCTCCTACCCGGCCGGCGACTTCGCCGCGGAGGTGCCCTTCACGGACGTGGCGACGACCGCGGCGGCCGTGGAGGCCCTGTGCGGCGGCCGGCCGCGCCACCTCATCTGCGGTTCCGAGCCGGGCGTCGAGGCCTACGACGCCCTCGCGGAACACTGGGGGCTGCGCCCCAACTCCGGCCCTTCGGAGCCGCGTCGGGACAAGTTCCTGATGCAGGCCCGGCTCAAGGAGGCCGGGGTGCCCTACATCCCGCACCACCTGGGCACGGACACCGAGTCGATCGTGGCCTGGTGCGCGGGGAGCGGCCTGGACCGGTACGTCCTGAAGCCGGTGAAGTCCTTCGCCACCGACGGGGTGTTCTTCTGCGCCGACCTGGACGAGGTGCGCGCCGCCTGCGAGCTGCTGTTCGCGCGCAGCGACCTGTCCGGGGTGCCGATCACCGAGATCCTGGTCGAGGAACGGCTGGTGGGGCCGGAGTTCGTCGTCGACTCGGTGTCGCTGGACGGCGAGGCGTTCGTCGTCGACATGTTCCGGTACGAGAAGGAGACGGTCGACGGGAACCCGGTCTACCGCGCGATGGCCTCGGTGGACGTCGGCGAGCACCCGGAGGTCGTGGCCTACGTGGAGCGGGCCCTCGCGGCGCTGGGCATCGACAACGGTCCGGCCCACAGCGAGCTGATCCTCACCGCGGACGGCCCGGTGCTCATCGAGACGGGCGCGCGGATGCACGGCGGGCTGGGCCCGAAGCTGGTCGAGGCCTCGTCCTCGCACTCGCTGATCGACCTGACGCTGGCCTCGCGCGTGGCGCCGGCGGAGTTCCTGGAGCGGACCCGGGTGCGGCCGACCCTGCGCCGCGGGGTGGTGGAGTGCTTCCTGTTCGCGCCGACGGCGGGCGTGCTCACCGCGAACCGGATCGCGGAGCGGTGCGGGGGCCTCGACAGCTTCCTGTTCGACACCTGCGCGCAGGTGCCGGGCGACCGGATCGAGAAGACGGTCGACCTGATCACCTCCTACGGGCGGGTCGTCCTCGCCCACGAGGACCCGGACGTGCTCGCGCGGGACACCGAGTACGTCCTCGCGCTGGACCGCAGCGGCGGCCTCATCGAGGTGCGGCCGGAGGACTGACGGCCTCGGGCGCGGTGGTGGGCGGCGGCCCCGGATCCATGCGATCCGGGGCCGCTCCGTCGTGTCGGGCGGACCGGTGCGCGTCGCCGTCCACCGGGGCCGGGGTCGGGGCGGGGACGGTGAAGATCCGGTCCAGGTGGTGGCGCAGCACCTCGACCGCCGATTCGGGTCCGCGCTGGCCGACGAGGATGGCGGTGCCCATCGTCGCGGCGATCGCGAGCAGCCCGATCGCCTCGATCCGGGCGTCCGCTCCGGGATCGGCGGCGCCGTCCGCCTGCGCCCGGGCGATCAGCCCGGCCAGGGCGTCCTCGGCGGCGTCGGGGTTGGCGATGAACGACCGGTCGGCGAGGGACTCGTCCGTCACGGACAGGATCGCGTAGGCGCTGTAGAGGAGGTGGAAGGTGCGGCTCTCCTCGTCGGTGGGCAGCGAGGCCAGCAGCAGGGCCTCGGCGGTCTCACGCGGGCCCGGGGCGGGCCCGGCGGCGGCGAGGCGGGCGCCGACGCGGGCGGTGAAGCGGTCGGTCAGGTGCTGGAGCCCGTAGAGGAGCAGCTTCTCCTTGGTCTCGAAGTAGTACTGGACGAGCCGCAGGGACACCCCGGCCTCGGCCGCGACGTCGCGCATGCCGACGGCGTGCAGTCCGCGCCGTCCGGCGACCCGGACGAGCGCCTCGGCGATCTGCGCCCGCCGTTCCTCGTGGTCCACGCGCTTCGGCATGGTGTGCGGCCCTCCTGTTCGTCGGCCTCGGTGGGTTCCCATTTTTCATAGTACCGCCGTACCAAGATGATGATACAGTCGTACCACGAAGAACGGATCCACCAGGAGGTGCCCGTGCCCGTTTCCCCGTCCCCGTCCCCGTCCCGTCCGCGCCGCGACGTCGGCCGCTACGTCAACGACACCCTGCGCGACCGCTACTTCGCCACCTGCGACGCCCTCTTCGCGATGGGCGCGCCCATCCGCTCCGAGACCGACGTGGAGACCAGCTTCGGCACCACCCGCGTCTACCGGTTCGGCCCCACCGACCCCGCCGCCGAGTCCCGTACGCCCGTCGTCCTCATCCACGGCTCCGGCGGCTGCTCCGCGATGTGGTACCCCAACACCCCCGCGCTCAGCGCCGAACGCCCCGTCTACGCCTTCGACACCCCCGGCGACCCCGGCCGCAGCGTCCAGCGCGAACCCATGTGGCAGCCCGAGCGCGCCGCCCAGTGGATGGAGGAGGTGTTCGAGGGCCTCGGCCTGGACCGCGTCCACCTCGTCGGGTCCTCCTACGGCGGCTGGCTGGTCATCAACCAGGTGCACCGCCGCCCCGAACGCCTCGCCTCCGTCACCGCCCTCGACCCGGGCGGACTGGAGAAGGTGGGCCTGCGCTTCTTCGTGTGGATCTTCGCCAGCCTCTTCGCCACCTTCGCGCCCAAGGCGCTGCGCCCGCGCCTGGCCTCCTGGCTGGAGCAGCCCGTGCTCGTCGTCCCCGAGCTGCGCGTCTGGATCCAGGCCCAGGTCCGCGCCTTCCGGATCCGCCGACCCGCCCCGCTGCCGCTCAGCGACGCCGAACTGGGCACGATCCGCACGCCGTTCTACCTGATCATGGGCAAGCGCAGCCTGCTGGTGCACCCCAAGCGACAGCTGGAACGCGTCCCGCGCATCATCCCCGGGGCCCGCGCGGAGATCGTCGAGGGGACCGGACACGGCCCGCAGATCGACCACCCCGCCTTCGTCAACCCCCGGATGCTGAGCTTCATGGAGGACGTCGACTCCCTCGACCACGCGCGGTAGCCCGAACGGGCCCCCACCCGATCCCGTGATCGTCGCCGACCGGTCACGAATGGAGAAGCCGGCGGGGAGGGGCCCGGACTAACGTTTCGGCCATGGACATCAGCATTCACACCAGCTTCCTCCCGCACGAGGACCCCGAGGCCTCCCTGGCCTTCTACCGCGACGTCCTCGGCTTCGAGGTCCGCAACGACGTCGGCCAGGGCAAGATGCGCTGGATCACCGTCGGCCCCGCCGGACAGCCCGGCACTTCCATCCTGCTGGCCCCGCCGGCCGTCGACCCCGGGATCACCGACGACGAGCGCCGCACCATCGCCGAGATGATGGCCAAGGGCACCTACGGCTGGATCCTGCTGGCCACCCCGGACCTCGACGGCACCTTCGAGAAGATCCAGTCGGCCGGTGACGTCGAGGTCGTCCAGGAGCCGATCGAGCAGCCGTACGGCATCCGCGACTGCGCCTTCCGCGACCCGGCGGGCAACCTGATCCGCATCCAGGAACTGCGCTAGGGCCGGGCGGAGGCAGCGCATGTGCCTCCCCGGATGGGGCGAGGCCCTGACCCTCGCCCGGCGTCGGAGCGACTTCGCCCGACTGCGCCGCGTCCGCGACCGCATCGACCGCGAGCACGCCCGGCCCTTGGACGTCGAGGCGCTCGCCCGGGCCGCCGACATGGCGCCCCGCCACCTCACCCGGCTCTTCCGCCTCGCGTACGGCGCCCAGCCCCACGCCTACCTGCTGGCCCGCCGCGCGGAACGCGCCGCGACGGCGGCCCGCCACGGCGTCACCGCCCCCCGCCCGGCCTGACGGGCCGGGCCGCGGGCCCCGCGTACGCCCCACGCACCGCTCTCACGCGCCACCGAACAGCGCCACCGCGCCACGGCGCCACCGAACAGCGCCACCACGTGCCCCGAACCGCCCTGACGAGCCCGCCCCCGCCCGAGAGGAACACCGCCATGAAGGCCACCACCGCGGACGAGAAGACCTACGACGGTTTCACCGAGGAGGAGCGCGACGCGATGAAGGAGCGCGCCAAGGAGCTGAAGGCGACGGCGCGCCGCGGCCCGCGCGGGGCCAAGGCCGACACGGAGGGCGAGGTGCTCGCCAAGATCGCCGAGATGCCCGAGGAGGACCGCGTCCTCGCCGAGCGCGTCCACGCCATCGTCCGCGCCGCCGCCCCCGCCCTCACCCCGAAGCTCTGGTACGGGATGCCCGCGTACGCCCGGGACGGCAAGGTCGTCTGCTTCTTCCAGAGCGCGCAGAAGTTCAAGTCCCGCTACGCCACCCTCGGTTTCAGCGACCAGGCGCGGCTGGACGAGGGCAACCTGTGGCCCACCACGTACGGCCTGAAGGAGCTGACCGCCGCCGACGAGGAGCTGGTCGCCGCCCTCGTCCGCAGGGCCGTCGCCTGAGTCGGGCGTGCGGCGGTGGTCCGGCCGGACCACCGCCGCACGCGCCGCGAGTCGAGCGCCGAACCCCGAGCGCTGCTCCCCGGGCCCCGAACCCCGCGCGCTACGCGTCCGCCACCGCCCGCAGCGGATCCAGCGCCGCCGCCCGCCGCGCGGGGACGAACGCCGCGACCGCGCCCACCGCGAGCGACAGCAGGCAGACCAGGGCGAGGGTCCCCCAGGGCAGCACGAGCGCGTACCCCTTCATCGCCCCGTTGGCCAGCGAACCGACCGCCCAGGCGCTGAACACGCCGCCCACCAGGCCCAACAGCGTGCCGAAGGCGGCGACGAGCACGGCCTCCGACCGGATCATCCGCCGCACGCCGGCGCGGTCCATGCCGAGCGCGCGCAGGACGCCGATCTCCCGGGTCCGTTCCGCCACCGACATGGCCAGCGTGTTCACGATGCCGAGCGCGCCGACCGCGACGCCGAGCGCGAGCAGCCCGTACATCAGGGCCAGCAGGTCGCCGACGCTGCCCGCCGCCTCCCGGACCAACGACGCCCGGTCCTGCACCTTCAGCAGCGGGTTGTCGCCCACCGCCGCCCGCAGCCGCTTCGCCGTCGCGGCCGCCGTCGCCGCGCCCGCGGCCCCGCCGTCGGCGCGTACGAGGACCCGCTGCGCGGAATCGGGCCGGAAGGCGCTGCGCCGCACCTCGGAGGCGTCGCCGAGCGCGTCACCCGCCGTCGGGTTGTCCTCGTAGACGCCGACGACGGTGTACGGACGCGGCTCCTGGTCGCGGCCCATGCGCGCGGTGAGCCGGTCGCCCGCCGCGAGGTGGTTCTCCCGGGCGAGGCTGCGGGACACCGCGATCCGCCCCGGCCCGAGGCCCTCGGCGGAGCCGCCGACGAAGTCCAGCCGCATGACCCGGTCCACGACGGCCGGGTCGACCCCGGACAGCCGGCGGACCGTGCCGCCGGTGACGAGCGTGGAGTCCGCGACGGCCGTGGCCGTGCGCACCCCGGGGACGGCGGCCACCCGGCGCACGGCGTCCGCGTCGATGCCGTGGGTGGGGGTGCGGGTGCCGATCACCCAGTCGGCGGCGAGCCCGGCGGCGGCCTGCCGGTCCAGGGCCCGCCCGGTGGACTCCCCGATGACGGCGAGCCCGGCCACCAGCGCCGTGCTGATCATCAGGGCGGAGGCGGTGGCCGCCGTACGCCGCGGGTCGCGCAACGCGTTCTCGCGCGCCAGGTGCCCGACGAGCCCGGAGCGGCCCGCCGCCCGGCCCGTGACCCGGTCGGCCAGGGCGCCCGTCAGCCGGATCACCGGTCGGGCGAGCAGCGGCGCCAGCACGATCAGCGCGGCGATCAGGAGCCCGCAGGCGACCATCGCGTCCTGGAGGTTGTCCGTCGAAGCGTCCTTCGCCCCGGACAGCGACACCAGCAGGGCGGCGGCGAGGGCGAGCAGGGCCAGGCCAACGGCCCCCCGCACCCGCTGCCGGCCGGTCGAGGGCGGCTGTTCGGCCGAGCGCATCGCCTCGACGGGCGCGACCTTCGCGGCCCTGCGCGCGGGCAGCCACGCGGCGAGCACGGTGACCCCGACCCCGACGGCGAGCGCGGCGACGACGGGCAGCGCTCCGATCACCAGCGGGCCGTTCGGCAGCGCGTCCCGGTCGGTGCTCAGCAGGCCGGGCAGGGCGGCGGCCACGCCGAGCCCGAGGAGGAACCCGGCTGCCGACGCGACCAGGCCGAGGAGGGCCGCCTCGACGAGGACGGCGCCGGACACCTGCCGGCGGGAGGCGCCGATCGCCCGCAGCAGGGCGATCTCACGGGTGCGGCGGGTCACCAGCACGGTGAAGGTGTTGACGATCAGGAACGACCCGATGAAGAGGGACACCCCGGCGAAGACCAGCGGCAGTTTGGTGTATCCCCGGGTCAACGTATCCACGAGGACGGCCTGTTGGGCCGCCAGCGCGGCGCCGGTGACGGCCTCGGCGCGGTCCGCCGGCAGGGCGGCCGAGACCCGCGCGGACAGTTCCCGCGCCGGGGTGCCGGGCGTGGCCGCCAGGTCGATGCCGGTGTAGCGGCCCGGGGAGGCGAACAGCCCCTGCGCGGTGGCCCGGTCGAACAGGACGAGGGTCCCGCCGGCGGTCACCCGGCTGTCCGAGGACCGGACGAGGCCGACGAGCCGCTTGGTCATGACCGGCCCGTCCGTGGCCAGCCGGACCGTGTCGCCGAGCGAGAGCCGGCCCGCCGCGGCCGTGCCCTCGTCCACGACGATCTCGTCCGGACCGGCGGGGGCGCGGCCGGCGACGAGCGGGTGGCGGTCGTCCGTGCCGTCCGCGCCCGGTACGTAGGCGCCGGCCAGGTTCGAGCGGGCGTTCCCGGCCCGCAGCGGAGCGCCGTCCGCGTCGGCCAGGGTGGCCGAGCCGTCGGCGTTCGGGCGTACGGAGGCGACGCCGGGCAGGGCGGCCAACTTCCCTACGAGCGCGTCGTCGAGGGCGGTCGCGCCCCGCTCCTCGACGGATTCGGCCGGGGAGCTCTTCGGGCCCACGGACACGGCGATGTCCGCGAAGTCCTTGGAGGTGGCGGCCCGGTGGGCGGCGGCGGAGGAGTCCGCGAAGACGAGGGAGCCGCAGACGAACGCGACACCGAGACAGACCGCGAGCACGGTCATGGCCAGACGGGCCTTGTGCGCGAGGAGGTTGCGCAGGGCTGTTCGCAGCATGGGGAGCTTTCGGGAGGAGGCGGGGAGGGGCACGGGGTGGCCGGGCGCGGGGGCCGGGATCGGCGGGCGGCTCGGCGGGCGGGTGCGGTGGCCGGGCTCGGCGCGCGAGGCTCGGCGGGCGGGGCTCAGTGGCCGGGGCCGGCGTCCTCGGCCTCGGCCTCGAACCGGAGCATCCGGTCGAGCACGGCGCCCGCGGTCGGCTCGCGCAGCTCGTCGACGAGCCGGCCGTCGGCGAGGAACACCACCCGGTCCGCGTGCGCGGCGGCCACCGGATCGTGCGTGACCATCACCACCGTCTGCCCCAACTCCCGTACGGAGTAGCGCAGGAAGCCGAGGATCTCGGCCCCGGAGCGCGAGTCGAGGTTCCCGGTCGGCTCGTCGGCGAAGACGATCTCGGGCCGGGAGAGCAGCGCGCGGGCCACCGCGATCCGCTGCTGCTGCCCGCCGGACAGCTCGGCGGGACGGTGCCCCAGTCGGTCGCCGAGGCCGACGGTGGCGACGACGGTCTCCAGCCATTCCGGGTCGGGCGCCCGCCCGGCGATCCGCAGGGGCAGCGTGATGTTCTCCAGGGCGGTGAGGGTGGGCAGCAGGTTGAAGCCCTGGAAGACGAAGCCCACCTTGTCCCGGCGCAGGGCGGTCAGCTGCCGCTCGTTCAGCGAGGACAGCTCGGTGTCGCCGATGCGCGCGGAACCGGACGACACCGTGTCCAGCCCGGCCAGACAGTGCATCAGCGTGGACTTCCCGGAGCCCGAGGGGCCCATGACGGCGGTGAACCGGCCCCGGGCGAACTTGACGCTCACCCCGTCCAGGGCCGTGACGCGCGTCCCGCCCTTCCCGTAGACCTTCGTCAGGCCCGTGGCGCGGGCGGCCGGTTCGATGACGGGACGCGCCGCCTGGGCGGCGCCGGGGTACGGGGAGAACTGCGACACGGGGATGCTCCGAGCGGTGCGAGGGCGGGGGACTTTCCCATCGTCACCGCCCTGACCTGCGCGGACATCGGCCTGCGGGCTGGACCCGGGCTCTGTCGAAAGGCCGGGCCGGCGGGCCGCTCCCCGCCTTTGGACAGAGGCCGCGACCGGGCCGCCCCGGTCCGCCGCCCCCGGGTCCGCCGCCCCCGTCCTCGGTGTCAGGAGGCCAGGCCCGACCGGTGGGCGAGGAGCGCCGCCTGGACCCGGCTCGTCGACCCCGTCTTCTCCAGGATCGCGCCCACGTGCGTCTTCACCGTGCCGATCCCGATGCCCAGCCGGTCGGCGACGTCCTGGTTCGACAGGCCCTCCCCGAGCATCGCGAGGACCTCCCGCTCCCGCGCGGTGAGCCGGGCGATCCGCTCGTCCCCGAGCGCGCGCTCGGCGGGACCCGGACCCGCGCCGCCGCCGTCCAGCATCCGGCCGATCACCGAGGCGGTGACGCCCGGGGACAGCACGGCGTCCCCGCCGGCGGCGGCCCGTACCGCGCTGATCAGCTCCTGCGGGCCCTCGTCCTTCAACAGGAAGCCGGTCGCCCCCTCCCGCAGCGCCCGCAGGACGTTGTCCTCGTCGCCGAAGGTCGTGAGCATCACCACGCGCGGCGCGGGATCGAGCGCGAGCAGCGGCGCGATCGCGGCCAACCCGTCGAGGACCGGCATGCGGATGTCGACCAGCGCCACGTCGGGGTGGTGGGCGGCGGCCAGGTCGACGGCCTGCCGGCCGTCGGCGGCCTCGGCGACGACGTCGATGTCGCCGGCGTGCCGCAGGATCAGGCGGACCCCGGCCCGGATCATCGCCTCGTCGTCGGCGAGCAGGACGCGGATCGGACGGTTCGGCTCGGTCACGGGGTCTCCCAGGGCGTGGTGTCCCGGACCGACGGCACGGGAAAGCGGTCGATGGCGATCAGCCGCTGTGCGGCGTCGAAGCAGTAGCGGGCGACGACCAGCCCGTCCGGGCCCGGCTCGGTGGCCCCGTTGAAGGGGTACACGCAGCCGGCCGTGCCGGCCGGGCGCGGCGGTTCGTGCCCGGTGGCGGCGGCCCGCACGGCCTTGTTGTCCAGGACGCCCGTCGCCGCCACCTCCTGGTACGTCATGCCGACGCGCGGCAGCGGAGCCGGCCCCGAGGGACCGGTCGGCCGTACCGCGAAGACGAAGGCGACCCCGAGGACCATCAGCACGCACAGCGTGAGCAGCCCGCAGACGAGCAGCGCCCCGGCGGTACGACGCCCGGCCGCGCCGTCCCCCGTACCGGCCCCCGTCCCGGCCACGACCCCTCGCGGGGCCGCCGGTACCGGGTCCCCGCCCGGCTCCGGGCCCTCGCCCGGTTCCGCCGGTACGGACGCCGCCACCCGGAACCCGCCCGACGGCAGCGCGCCGGCCTCCAGCGTCCCGCCGAGCAGCTCCACCCGTTCCCGCAGCCCGGCCAGCCCGCGCCCGGTGCCGAGGCCCTCCCCGGCGGGCGCGGGCCCCGGCGGGGCGCCGTTGTACACGGTGACCCGTACCCGCCGCGCGTCGTGCTCCACGGTCACGGCGACGTGCGCCTCGGCGGCGTACCGGTGCACGTTGGTCAGCGCCTCCCGCACGACGCGGTGCACCGCCCGGCGCACCGGCGCGGGCCGGGCGTCGAGGTCCGGCCCGGTCCAGTCGAGCCGTACGGCGATCCCCCCGTCGCGGGACTCCGCCAGCAGCGCCTCGACGTCGGCGCGGGTGCCCGTGGCGTCGGTGAGCGCGTGCGCTCCCGTGTCCCGGCCGAGCGGGCCGAGCACCCCGAGGGCCTGGCGCAGCTCGCGCATGGCGTCCCGGGTGGTGCGGCGTACCAGCACCGCCTCCTCGCGCAGTTCGGGCGCGGCCCGCTCCAGGGCCAGCTCCAGCCCGCCGGCGTGCAACGAGACGAGGCTCAGCCGGTGCCCCACCAGGTCGTGCATCTCGGCGGCGATCCGGGAACGCTCGTGGGTGCGGGCCTCGCTGTCCGCCAGCCTGCGGGCCCGTTCCGCGGCGTCACCGCGCTCGCGCAGCGCCCGTACCAGCCGTTCCTGCTGCCCCCGGGCCGTGCCGACGAGGCCGGGCACGATCACGGCGGTCGGCGCGAGCACCAGGCCGAGGGCCAGCCCGTACGCCGGGGAACCGGGCCCGAACTCGCTCCCGGCCGCCGTGGCCGCCGCCACGAGCGCGGCGCCGGACCCCGCGAGCAGCCGGGCCCGGACCGACCGGCGGGCCACCGCGTACGCCGCTCCGGCCGTGACGGGCCCGAGGACGGGCGCGACCCCGGCCAGCGCGGCCAGCACCGGCAGCACGGCGGCGCCCGGCACCCGGCGCCGCAGCGCGAACAGCCCGACCCCGGCGACGAGCAGCGCGAGCTGCGCCCGCGGATGCTCCAGGCAGTGGAGCAGCCCGAGCGCCACGTACACCCCCAGCCCGGCGAGGGCCACGCCGATCGTCTCCGCGACCGCGCGGCCGGGGGCGAAACGACGCAAAACGCTGATGACCGGCACGCTGCCCAGTATCGACGCCCACCCGCCCCGGAACATGCGCCCACGGACCGAACCCCGCCTCTCCCGAAAGGCAGAGGCCCGGGCGCTCAGGCGGGTGGGGCGGACCAGGTGACGAGCGGGGGGCGGACGGCGGCACACAGGGGGAGGCCCTGGGCGTCGGTGAGGCCCAGGCGGGCGAGGAGGGTGCCGGAGCGCGTTGCGGCCGCGACGGTGTCCGGGTCGATGGCGTCGAGCATCAGCTTGGCGCGGCGGAACATCGCGAAGTTCCCGGCCTCGTCGACGTCGCCCCAGGTCAGGTAGATGAACCGGCCGGCCGGGCGGCCCTGGACGCAGGGGCCCCGCAGGTCGTGGCCCGCGTCGGTCGCCGTCGCCGTGCACTCCAGCGTCCACGTCGCCGCGTCGGCGTCCGCGGGCCGCGGGTCCAGGAGTTCGCCCGGGGGAGTGCGCCGTTGGACCGCGACGTGGATGTTGCCGTAGCCGGGGAAGCCGGGGCGCGCGGCGCAGGCCCGGCCGGGGAGGTCGTTCGCTTCGATCCGAATCCGCATGCGCCCATCCTCACCCGACCCGCCCCGGACGGTCCGTCAGCCCGCCGGCCGGAGCTCGTACGACCGCACCAGGCGGGCCAGTTGCCGGCCCGCCGCGTGCAGGGGTTCCTCGCTGCGGTTGACCTGGGCGGTGACCTCGGCGCCCTCCAGGGTGCTGATGACCGTGCCGGCGATCTCCTGGGCGGTCGCCGCGTCGAAGCCGGCCGTCAGGAGCTTGTCGTGGACCAGGGCGGTCCAGTCGCGCAGGGCGTCGGCGCAGGCCCGCTGGATCTCCGAGTCGGTGCCGAGCGTCTCCAGGGCCGCCGCCGTGACGGGGCAGCCGTCGATCCAGCCGGATCGGCGCAGCTCCTCGGCGAGTTGGCGGGAGCAGGCCAGCACGGCCTCGGCGGGATCCTCCTCGCCGGCCAGCGCCCCGCGCAGCAGCGCGGCGAACTCCGCGCTGCTGTGCGCGATGGCCGCCACGGCGACGGTCTCCTTGCCGCCGGGGAAGAAGTGGTAGACGGAACCGAGCGTCGCCTGGGCCTCGTTGGCGATCTGCTTGATCCCCGTACCGACGTATCCCTGGCGCTGGAGCAGGCGCGCGGCGGCGACGACGATCCGGTCGCGGGTGGTGTTCTGCATGGGTTCACCGTACCCGGCGATTGAGTAGAGCGCTCGTTCTAGATCTGTGCTACTTTCTGTCCAGCCGCTGGATAGAGCGCTCGTTCTAGTCCAGCGGTCGAGCCGACGACCACGTCGGCGACCACGTCGCCAACCACACATGGGGGATCAGTCATGAGCAGCACCCGTCAGTCCGTCACCGTCATCGGCCTCGGCCCCATGGGCCGCGCGATGGTCGAGGTCTTCCTGGACCGCGGCTACGAGGTCACCGTCTGGAACCGCACCGCGGCCCGCGCCGCCGACCTGGTGGCCCGCGGCGCCCACCTCGCGCCGACCGTCGCCGAGGCCCTGGACGCGAACGAGCTCGTGATCCTGAGCCTCACGGACTACGCGGCGATGTACGACGTACTGGAGCCCGCCACCACCCGGCTCACCGGCAAGGTCCTCGTCAACCTCAGCTCCGACACCCCCGAGGAGGCCCGCAAGGCCGCCCGCTGGGCCGCCGAACGGGGCGCCGTCCAGCTGACCGGCGGCGTCACCGTCCCGCCCTCCGGCATCGGCAAGGCCGAGTCGTCCACCTTCTACAGCGGCCCCCGCGAGGCGTTCGACGCCCACCGGCCGGCGCTGGAGGTCGTCACGGGTCGGGCGGACCACAAGGGGGAGGACCCGGGACTGGCCGCGCTCTTCTACCAGATCGGCATGACCATGTTCTGGACCTCGATGCTGAGCTACTGGCAGGCGACCGCCCTCGCCCGCGCCAACGGCCTGACCGCCGGCGACATCCTGGAGCACGCCGTCGACACGGCGAACTCCCTCCCCGGGTTCCTCTCCTTCTACGCGGAGCGCATCGACGCCGGCGTCCACACCGGCGACGTGGACCGGCTGGCCATGGGCACGGCCAGCGTCGAGCACGTCCTGCACACCCACGCCGACGCGGGCGTCGACACCACCCTCCCGACCGCGGTCGTCGACCTCTTCCGCCGGGGCATGGAGGCCGGCCACGCCGCGGACAGCTTCTCCTCCGTCGCGGAGCTCATGACGAAGCCCGCCTAGGCCCTGTCGTCAAACTCCCGCCTGCCCCGCGACGCCTGGCACGCACTCTCGCCGCACCGGGCGGAAGACCGAGTACGTCCAGTACAAGGGCTTCCGCCCGGCACGCCGAGAGCACGCACCAGCCGCCGCGGGGCCGCCCTACGGGCGACGACGGAAGTTTGACGACAGGCCCTAGGGCCCGCACCGCCACCCTCCGGAACCCCTCTGATCACGTCACCCGCTCGCCGCGGGGCCCGAGATGACGGTACGCAGGACACAGGCGGCGGCGAGATTCCCCGCTCAGCCCATCTCGCCCTCGCCCTCCTCGTCCTCCTCGTCCTCGGTCCAGGCCCGGAGCTTCTCCGGGTTGCGGACCGCCCAGATGCGGGCGATGCGGTCGCCGGCGAGGTCGAACGCCGCCACGGTGACGGTGCGGCCCGCGCGCTGCGCGACCAGGCCCGGCCGGCCGTTGACCGTACGCTCCAGGAGCGCCATCCCGGGCACCTTGTCGGCGATGTGGATCAGGTACCGGGCGATCTGCTCGGCGCCCTCGACCGGCCGCAGGACGGTGCCGACCATGCCGCCGCCGTCGGCGGTCATCGTGGCGCCGGGGTCGAGGAGGCCGACGAGGGCCTTGATGTCCTTGGCCTCCCACGCCTCCTTGAAGTCCCGCACCAGGCCGGCCTGCCCGGCCGTCGCGGCCGCCGGGGTCCGCGCGGCGCCGATGCGCCGACGGGCCGACGAAGCCAGCTGCCGGCAGGCCGCCGGCGTCCGGCCGACGATCCCGGCGATCTCGGCGAAGGGGTAGCGGAAGACGTCGTGCAGGACGAACGCCACGCGTTCGGCCGGGGTCATCGACTCCAGTACGACGAGGAAGGCCATGTGCACCGACTCGTCCAGGGTGACCCGGTCGGCGGGGTCGGCCGGCTCGGCCCCGCCGCCGCCCGCCGCTCCGACGGACCACTCCGTACGGTCGGGCAGCGGCTCGGGTATCCACGCGCCGACGTACCGCTCCCGCCGGGCCCGGGCCGAGCCGAGCATGTCCAGGCAGACGCGGCCCGCCACCGTCGTCAGCCAGGCGCCGGGGGACGCGATGGCCTCCTGCTGCCGGCGCGACATCGCGTACCAGCGCGTGTACGTCTCCTGCACGGCGTCCTCGGCCTCGGCCAGTGAACCGAGCAGCCGGTAGGCGAGGTTGATCAGCCGGCGCCGTTCGTCGACGACGGCGCTCAGCTCCGGCTCGGATGGGGTGCTCATGGTCGTGATCGCTCCCTGTGCTTCTCGTTCGCTCGCGCCCGCCACTTCGGTACCTCGACCACCTCGACGAGACAGCACCCCGAAAGGTCAGGTCCGCCGGCCCACCTCACATTTCGAGGAGCCACGTCGTCGTACCACCGAGACACCACGATCCGCCGCCGCGAGGCAGAAGAGGGGACCGCGTCATGGCCACACACACGACGACGACGGCAGTACCGGGCAGAGTCACGTTTCCGCAGGTTGCCATGGCCCTGCAGACGGTGGCCCTCTTTTTCCAGGCGGTCACCGCCGGAATGCTGCTCTCCTCGTCCCACGGTTACGCGCTGCACGACGCCGGATCGAAGGTGATGTACGGCGCCTCGATGCTGTACGTCGTCGCCGCGGTCCTGGCGTGGCGCCCGGGCGGCGGCTCGCCCCGCCCCATCCTGTACGCGACCGGCTTCCTCGCCCTCGCGTCGGCGCAGGTGGTCCTGGGCGTCGCGCACGTGTCGTCGCTCCATGTCCCCCTGGGCGTCCTGATGTTCGGCCTGAGCGCGACGGCACTGCTCCGCATGCTCTCCACCCACCGCACCGCCACCCGACCTCCGCGATAGGTCTGGAAAACGCAGAAGGCCCAGGTCATTGCTGACCTGGGCCTTCGTTGAAGAGCGGATGACGGGAATCGAACCCGCGCTATAAGCTTGGGAAGCTCATGTTCTACCATTAAACTACATCCGCACAGCGGTCCAGTTTCCTGGAGCCGTATCGTTGCACACTGTACCCCATGATCGACCCCCGGTGAATCGACCCGTGGGGTCGTCGGTGTTTTCGGGTGGCATCGCGGTTCGTGGGGGCGGGAGTTGGGGCGTACCGTAGCGGTGCGGAGCGGCGGCCGGCGCGGGGTCCTCTTCATCCCCTAATGTGGCGATTCATCGCAGTACGGCTCGTTGGGGAAAGGGACTCGATGGAGCACACCGTCGTCCGCTGTGCCGAAGGGCACGTGTTCAGTACCGCTTCGTTCCCGCTGCAGCATCTCGGTGCCGGCCGGATCGGGCCCGGACGGCTGCTGCGGTGTCCGCGGTGCGCGCGGCTGCGTCACGCCGTGCCCGTGGGCGGTTCGCCCAAGCGCTAGCGGACGGGATTGGGCCGGGCGCGCGGGTGCCGCTCCGATTGGGGGTGGCCCGCGCGCTCTGCGTATCCTCGGGACGTGCTTCTCTCCGACAAAGACATCCGGGCCGAGATCGACAGCGGACGGGTTCGCATTGACCCGTTCGACGAGTCGATGGTGCAGCCCTCCAGCATCGATGTGCGCCTCGACCGGTTCTTCCGGGTCTTCGAGAACCACCGCTACGCGCACATCGACCCCGCGATCGAGCAGCCCGACCTGACGCGCATGGTCGAGCCCGAGGGGGACGAGGCCTTCATCCTGCATCCGGGTGAGTTCGTCCTCGCCTCGACGTACGAGGTCATCTCCCTCCCCGAGGACATCGCCTCCCGTCTGGAGGGCAAGTCCAGCCTCGGCCGGCTGGGTCTGGTGACGCATTCGACCGCCGGGTTCATCGACCCCGGTTTCTCCGGGCACGTCACCCTGGAGCTGTCGAACCTGGCCACCCTTCCGATCAAGCTCTGGCCGGGCATGAAGATCGGGCAGCTGTGCATGTTCCGGCTCAGCTCGCCCGCGGAGTTCCCGTACGGCAGCGAACGCTACGGCTCCAGGTACCAGGGACAGCGCGGGCCGACCGCCTCGCGCTCCTTCCAGAACTTCCACCGCACCCAGGTGAGGCACGACGCATGAGCGCAGTACGCGAGAACCTGACCTACGAGGGCTTCGGCAACGCCGTCCGAGAACTCGCCCAGACCATCGCCGACGACGGCTACGAGCCCGACATCATCCTGAGCATCGCCCGCGGCGGCGTGTTCGTGGCCGGTGGCCTGGCGTACGCGCTGGACTGCAAGAACATCCACCTCGTGAACGTCGAGTTCTACACGGGCGTCGGGACGACGTTGGAGATGCCGGTCATGCTGGCCCCCGTCCCCGAGGCGATCGACTTCACGAACAAGAAGGTCCTGATCGCCGACGACGTCGCCGACACGGGCAAGACGCTCAAGCTCGTCCACGACTTCTGCCTCGGCCACGTCGCCGAGGTCCGCTCCGCCGTCATCTACGAGAAGTCGCACTCGCTCGTCCAGTGCGAGTACGTGTGGAAGCGCACCGACGACTGGATCGAGTTCCCCTGGTCGGTCCAGCCGCCCGTGGTGAAGCGCGAGGGCCAGGTCCTCGACGCGTAGGGCGTACGCGCAAGACGTACGCGCAAGGCGCATGCGAGAGGGGCCCGGCACACGCGGAACAGCGTGCGCCGGGCCCCTCTCGCGTGGCTCTAGAGAGTGCCGAGCTTGATCATCGACAGCAGGGCGACCAGCTGGATCGCGGACGCGCCCAGCGCCTTCTGCCAGGGCAGGTCGTGCGACTTGCTGACCAACGAGGTGAACAGCGCGCCGGCGGCCAGCCAGGTGATCCAGCCCAGGACCTGGACGAACATGTTGTCGCCGCCCAGGAAGATCGCGAACACCAGACGCGGGGCGTCCGTGATCGACATCACCAGCATCGACAGCCCCACCGTCGGCTGCCACGCGCCGTCACCGCCGAGCTGACGCGCCAGCGTGTGCGTGACCGCGCCCAGGATCAGCCCGCAGATGACGAAGGCCACGCCCGTGCTGAGCACGATCGGGATCGCCTGGGTGAGGGTCGCCTTGATGGCGTCCTCGCGGGCCTTGTCGAAGCCGAAGACCGCGAGCATGCCGTAGAGGAACGTCACGACGAGCGCGGGACCCCACACGGCGTAGTCGCGCATCTGGAGGAACGTCGGCCCCGGGCGCATCACGATGCCGCGCAGGAGCTCCTTCCAGTGCAGCCGCGGTCCCACCGGCGCCGCGGCCGGGGCCGGGCCCGGGCCCGCCTGGTAGCTCGCCGCCTGGCCGTACGGGTCCTCGCCGAAGGAGAAGGCCTGGGTGTGGCCCGGGTTGTTCGCGTACGAGGACTCGTGCGGGGCCGTGTACGGGCTCTGCGGCTGCTGCGGCTGCTGCCCGTACGGGTCGAAGTACTCCGGCTCTCCGTGCCCCCCGGCCGCGCCCTGCTGGGGCCAGGCCTGCTGCGGCGGTGGGCCTGCGGGAGGGTACGGCTGATGCCCGTACGGTGCCTGCGGCGGTTGCTGCTGCTGACCGTACGGCTGCTGCCGCGGGGTGTGCGGGGGTTGTTGCGGGGGGCGGTTGTTGTCGCGCCCGCGTCCGATCCTGAATCCAGCCACGTGATCGAAAGTACCTGCTCCGCCGGGCGAGGGTGGCCGGGCCGCCGGAACACGCCGCCTTTGCGGCTGAGCTGTGACATCCCCTAGGGGGAGTGGGGGACGGGGATCCGGTGGGCGATTTACCCGGTTGCGGGTCAGTCTGCGGAGGTTCGTTACATTGTCGAGGGAATGCCTACATATCGGGCCCGTAGCTTCGTCGATGTCGCCGCCAAGGAGTGACGCACGAGCACGGAAAGAGTCCCTCACCATGCGCAGCAGCAGCACCCGACGCACCAGCCGCAGCACCCTTCGTACCGCCACCGTCCTCGCCGGAGCCGCCGCCGTCCTGGCGCTGCCCGTGGGCGCCGCCTTCGCGGACTCGCCGACGGGTCCGGAGCAGCCGGAGGTCCTGCCGGGGGTGGAGCGGCCGGCCGTGGACCCGTCGGTCGAGCCGAAGGTGGAGCCGTCGGTCGAGCCCTCCGTGCTGCCCGCGGTGGACCCGAGCACCCGGCCGACCGACCCGGCCGTGAAGCCGCCGGTCGAGGGTCGTGCGTACGTCACCACGGTGAAGCTGGCCGACGGCTCGATCGCCAAGGTCTACCGGATCGGCGGGGGCCACTTCGAGGCGGACGTCCTCGCGGGCGGCACGAAGCTCGACACCCTGGTCAGCAAGGGCGGCAAGCCGGCGTACGGACAGCACAACGGCCTGCACGTGGTCCTCCACCCGAACGGCACCGTCACCTCGTGGATCGAGGGCGCCAAGCCGAAGCCCAAGCCGGAGCCGAAGCCGGACCCGAAGCCGGACCGCGAGGTCCGCAAGGAGCGCTCGGTACGGATCGCCGTGCCGGACGGGTGCGTCGCGAAGCTGATCGACGGCCCGAAGGGCGAGCGCGTCGAGATCCGTACCTCGAACGGGCACCTCCTCGGCACGATCGACCTGAAGCACCCGAGCGTGATGAAGGACGGCTGGACGTACAAGCTCGTCCAGGACGGCAAGCGGGTCAAGTTCGTCGTCATCGACGGCAAGGGCGGCGGGGACAGCTGGGTCTACGACTTCGCCACCGGCCGACTGATCGAGACGTACAAGGTCGAGCGGGGCCGCGGCGGCAAGCCGGTTCCCGCCGCGGTCACCGGCGCCCCCGAGCGGGTCGTTCCCAAGGGCGCCGTGAAGGCCGGCGCGGAGGGCGTCCACACCCCGCGGGCCGAGGCCCCGGTGCTGCTGGCCGCCGGTGGCGGCATGGCCGCGGTCGGCGCGGCGGGCCTGGGCTTCGCGATGCTGCGGCGCCGCTAGGCGCCGCTGGTCCTCCGGTCGCCCACCGCGGTACGGATACGGGAACGGCCGGTCCCCCTGAGGGGGACCGGCCGTCGTCCGTCGTGACGGGTGGCGCCGGGGGCGCCGCCGGTTACTTGGCCTCGTCCGCCTTGGCGTCGTCCGCCTTGGTCGTGGCGGCCTTGGCCTCGGTCTCGGTCTCGTCCGCCTTGGCCTTCGCCTCGACCTCCGCGTCCACGGCGGGCCCGGCCTCCTCGGCCTTCTCGGCCTTGGCTTCCGGCTCGGTCTCCTCCGCCGCGGCGTCGACCTCGGGCTTGGCCTCGGGCTCGGCCTTCGCCTCGACGGCGGCCTTGTCGTCGGCCTTCGCCTCGGGTTCGGCAGCCGCCTCGGCCTCGGCCTCGTCGGCGGTGTCCGCCTTCGCCCCGGCTTCCGGCTCCGTCTCGGCCTTCGCGTCTTCCTCGGGCGCGGCGTCGGCCTTGACCTCGGCCTCGGGCTCGGGCTCGGACTCGACGGCGGCCTCGTCGTCGGCCTTCGCCTCGGCAGCGGCCTCGGCTTCCGGCTTCGACTCCGGCTCGGTAGCGGCCTCGGCCTTCGCCTCGGCAGCGTCGGGCTTCGCGTCGGCCTCCGGCTCCGCCTCGGCTTCGGCCTTGACCTCGGCTTCGGCCTTGGCGGCAGCCTCGGCCTCCGGCTCCGGCTTCGCCTCGGCCTCCGCGTCCGCCTCCGCCTTGGCGGCGGTTTCCGCCTCCGCCTCCGCCTTCGCCTTCGCGGCGGCAGCCGCTTCGGCTTCCGCCTCGGCCTTCGCCTTCGCGGCAGCGGCGGCGGCAGCGGCCTCTTCGGCCGCCTTCGCCTCGGCCTCCGCGGCGGCCTTCGCCACCGCTTCGGCCTCCGCCGCCGCGGCGGCCAGTTCCTCTTCCGTCGGCTCCGGGGCCTTGACCGACTCCAGCAGCAGCTGGGCGACGTCCACGACCTGGACGGACTCCTTGGCCTGGCCGTCGTTCTTCTTGCCGTTGACCGAGTCGGTCAGCATGACCAGGCAGAACGGGCAGGCGGTGGACACGATGTCCGGGTTCAGGGACAGGGCCTCGTCGACGCGCTCGTTGTTGATGCGCTTGCCGATCCGCTCCTCCATCCACATCCGCGCGCCACCCGCGCCACAGCAGAAGCCCCGCTCCTTGTGGCGGTGCATCTCCTGCTGGCGCAGGCCCGGAACGGCCGACATGATCTCGCGCGGCGGCGTGTAGACCTTGTTGTGCCGACCCAGGTAGCAGGGGTCGTGGTACGTGATCAGGCCGTCGACCGGGGTCACCGGCAGCAGCCGGCCCTCGTCGATCAGGTGCTGGAGCAGCTGGGTGTGGTGGATGACCTCGTACTCGCCGCCGAGCTGCGGGTACTCGTTCGCGATGGTGTTGAAGCAGTGCGGGCAGGTCGAGACGATCCGCTTCGCGGACTTCGGCTTCTTCGTCGACGGGTCGTCGTCGTCCTCGCCGAAGGCCATGTTCAGCATGGCCACGTTCTCCTGGCCGAGCTGCTGGAACAGCGGCTCGTTGCCGAGGCGGCGGGGCGAGTCACCGGTGCACTTCTCGTCGCCGCCCATGATCGCGAACTTGACGCCCGCGATGTTCAGCAGCTCCGCGAAGGCCTTCGTGGTCTTCTTCGCCCGGTCCTCCAGGGCGCCCGCGCAGCCGACCCAGTACAGGTAGTCGAACTCGGAGAGGTCCTCCGCGTCCTTCCCGATGATCGGGACCTCGAAGTCGACCTCCTTCGTCCACTCCACGCGCTGCTTCTTGGCCAGACCCCAGGGGTTGCCCTTCTTCTCCAGGTTCTTGAGCATCGTGCCCGCCTCCGACGGGAACGCGCTCTCGATCATCACCTGGTAGCGGCGCATGTCCACGATGTGGTCGATGTGCTCGATGTCGACGGGGCACTGCTCCACGCACGCGCCGCAGGTGGTGCAGGACCACAGCACGTCGGGGTCGATGACGCCGTTCTCCTCGGCGGTGCCGATCAGCGGGCGCTCGGCCTCGGCCAGGGCGGCCGCCGGGACGTCCTTCAGCTGCTCGGCGGTGGCCTTCTCCTCGCCCTCCATCGTCTTGCCGCCGCCGGCCAGCAGGTACGGGGCCTTGGCGTGCGCGTGGTCGCGCAGCGACATGATCAGGAGCTTCGGGGAGAGCGGCTTGCCCGTGTTCCAGGCGGGGCACTGCGACTGGCAGCGACCGCACTCGGTGCAGGTGGAGAAGTCGAGGATGCCCTTCCAGGAGAACTGCTCGACCTGGGAGACGCCGAAGACGTCGTCCTCGCCGGGCTCCTCGAAGTCGATCTCCTTGCCGCCGCTGGTCATCGGCTGGAGCGCGCCGAGCGCGGTGGCGCCGTCGGCGTTGCGCTTGAACCAGATGTTCGGGAAGCCGAGGAAGCGGTGCCAGGCGACACCCATGTTGGTGTTCAGCGAGACCGTGATCATCCAGATCAGCGAGGTGCCGATCTTGATCATCGCGGTGAAGTAGATGGCGTTCTGGAGGGCGCCGAGCGACATCCCCTTGAAGGCCAGGACCAGCGGGTACGAGACGAAGTACGCCGGCTCGTACGAGTCCACGTGGTGGATCGCGCCCTCAAGCCCGCGCAGCGCGAGGATCGCGAGGCCGATGGTGAGGATGATGTACTCGACGAAGTACGCCTGCCAGGCCTTCGAGCCGGCGAAGCGCGACTTGCGACCGGCCCGCGAGGGGAGGTTGAGCAGTCGGATGACCATCAGCACGACGATGCCGACGACCGTCATGATGCCGATGAACTCGGTGTACATCTCGAACGGCAGGAACTCGCCGACGATCGGCAGCATCCAGTCGGCCTGGAACAGCTGGCCGTACGCCTGCACGAGGGTGGGCGGCAGCGTCAGGAAGCCGATCGCGACGAACCAGTGGGCGAAGCCGACGATGCCCCAGCGGTTCATCCGGCTGTGCCCGAGGAACTCCCTGACCAGGGTGATCGTTCGTTCCTTCGGACGGTCCGTGCGGCTGCCCGCCGGGACGGGTTGGCCGAGTTTCACGAACCGGTAGATCTGCGCCACGGCTCGGGCGAGCAGCGCGACGCCGACCACGGTCAGGACCAGCGACACGATGATCGCGGCGAGTTGCATGGAAGGGCTCCTCGGGCGGGACTTACTAAGCGGTAACTTATTGAGTCAAGGCTTGAGGTTACCCATTTCCCGCGCCGCACTGTAGGTGAGCGAGCGGTGATCTGTGTCGCTCAGGCATGCCTCTGTCGGTAGGCCGCCCGAGGCGTCTGAGCGAGGATCGCGAGATCCATCCCCAGCCAATGGCTCTCCACATAGTGCCGGTCCAGCAGGTCCATCTCCTCCCAGGGGAGGTCCGAGCGCGCGCTGACCTGCCACAATCCGGTCATTCCGGGTCTTACCCACAGGCGCAGGGGTCGATCCGCCTCGGCCCGCGCGAGGGGGCCGACCAGCGACATCTCCCCGCGCAGCACGTTCAGCAGTTGCGGCGTCCCGTCGAGGGCGCACCGCCGGATCCACGCGCCCACCCGCCCCGCGCCCTCCGTGCGCAGCCGCCAGGCACGGAACGGCCGCCCGCCCATCCCGAGCACGGGTTCGCGTACGAGGACCCGCGCTCGCGGGCGCAGGCCGAGCGCGGCGCCGGCCACCAGCAGCGGCACGAGGAGCAGCCCGAGCAGGATCGCCGCGCCGACCAGGTCGAACACCCGCTTGGCCGGCCACGGCCCGGGTCGGGCGGGGAGCGTGAGCAGCAGAGGCATGCCGGCAGCGTGCCGGACGCCCGCCGCGCCCCGGGCGCGCCGCGCGGCGGGCGTCCCCCGCATGGGGGGAGTCCCGCGGGCCCCGCCCGTGCCCGGTCGGGCGCCCGGTTCCACCCTGTCCGATCTGTCCATGAGCGTAAGGGCTGCCTAAAGGTTGAGTCCCTTCGACTCACCTCTGTTGACGCGAGCGCACTGGTGGGGCATTCTTGAGCCTGTTCCACTCAAGTCAGCTGGAGGAATCGAAATGGCACGTGCGGTCGGCATCGACCTGGGCACCACTAACTCCGTCGTCAGCGTTCTCGAAGGCGGCGAGCCCACCGTCATCACCAACGCCGAGGGCGCCAGGACCACGCCGTCCGTCGTCGCCTTCGCCAAGAACGGCGAGGTCCTCGTCGGCGAGGTCGCCAAGCGCCAGGCGGTCACGAACGTGGACCGGACCATCCGCTCCGTCAAGCGCCACATGGGCACTGACTGGAAGATCAACCTGGATGGCAAGGACTTCAACCCGCAGCAGATGAGCGCCTTCATCCTGCAGAAGCTGAAGCGCGACGCCGAGGCCTACCTGGGTGAGAAGGTCACGGACGCGGTCATCACCGTCCCGGCCTACTTCAACGACTCCGAGCGTCAGGCGACGAAGGAGGCCGGTGAGATCGCGGGCCTCAACGTCCTGCGCATCGTCAACGAGCCGACCGCCGCCGCCCTGGCCTACGGCCTCGACAAGGACGACCAGACCATTCTCGTCTTCGACCTCGGTGGCGGCACCTTCGACGTGTCGCTCCTGGAGATCGGTGACGGCGTCGTCGAGGTGAAGGCCACCAACGGTGACAACCACCTCGGTGGTGACGACTGGGACCAGCGCGTCGTCGACTACCTGGTGAAGCAGTTCGCCAACGGTCACGGCGTCGACCTGTCCAAGGACAAGATGGCGCTCCAGCGTCTGCGCGAGGCCGCCGAGAAGGCGAAGATCGAGCTGTCCTCCTCCACGGAGACCTCGATCAACCTGCCCTACATCACGGCTTCCGCCGAGGGCCCGCTGCACCTGGACGAGAAGCTCACGCGCGCCCAGTTCCAGCAGCTGACGGCCGACCTGCTCGACCGCTGCAAGACCCCGTTCCACAACGTCATCAAGGACGCCGGCATCCAGCTGTCCGAGATCGACCACGTGGTCCTGGTCGGCGGCTCCACCCGCATGCCGGCCGTCGCCGAGCTCGTCAAGGAGCTCACCGGCGGTCAGGACGCCAACAAGGGTGTCAACCCGGACGAGGTCGTCGCCATCGGCGCCACCCTCCAGGCCGGTGTGCTCAAGGGTGAGGTCAAGGACGTCCTGCTCCTCGACGTGACCCCGCTGTCCCTCGGCATCGAGACCAAGGGCGGCATCATGACCAAGCTCATCGAGCGCAACACCACGATCCCGACCAAGCGGTCCGAGATCTTCACGACGGCCGAGGACAACCAGCCGTCCGTGCAGATCCAGGTCTACCAGGGCGAGCGCGAGATCGCGGCGTACAACAAGAAGCTCGGCATGTTCGAGCTGACCGGCCTGCCGCCGGCCCCGCGTGGCGTCCCGCAGATCGAGGTCTCCTTCGACATCGACGCGAACGGCATCATGCACGTGACCGCGAAGGACCTCGGCACGGGCAAGGAGCAGAAGATGACCGTCACCGGCGGCTCTTCGCTCGGCAAGGACGAGGTCGACCGCATGCGCCAGGAGGCGGAGCAGTACGCGGACGAGGACCTGCGCCGCAAGGAGGCGGCCGAGTCCCGCAACCAGGGCGAGCAGCTCGTCTACCAGACGGAGAAGTTCCTCGCGGACAACGCGGAGAAGGTCCCGGCCGAGGTCAAGACCGAGGTCGAGACGGCCGTCACCGAGCTGAAGGACAAGCTCAAGGGCGACGACGCCGCCGAGATCCGCACCGCGACCGAGAAGCTCGCCGCGGTCAGCCAGAAGCTCGGCCAGGCGATCTACGCCGACGCCCAGGCGGCCCAGGCCGCCGGTGGCGCCGAGGGCGCCCAGGCGAAGGCCGACGACGACGTCGTCGACGCCGAGATCGTCGACGACGAGAAGCCGAAGGGTGGCGCTGCCTGATGTCGGAGGAGACCCCGGGTTTCGACGAGAAGCCCGAAGTCCCCGCCGACGGCACGCCTGACGACGCCGCCGAGCCGAAGGCCGCAGCTTCCTCCAAGGAGGAGGCCGCGGCCCCGGCCGGGGACTCCGCAGCACAGTCCGCCCAGGACACGGCCCTGCTGGCGCAGCTGGACCAGGCCCGTACCGCGCTCGGTGAGCGCACCGCGGACCTCCAGCGGCTCCAGGCCGAGTACCAGAACTACCGCCGTCGCGTGGAGCGGGACCGGGTCGCCGTCAAGGAGATCGCGGTCGCGTCCCTCCTGACGGAGCTCCTCCCGACCCTGGACGACATCGGTCGGGCCCGGGAGCACGGCGAGTTGGTCGGCGGCTTCAAGTCGGTGGCCGAATCGCTGGAGACCGCCGCCGCCAAGATGGGGCTGCAGCAGTTCGGCAAGGAGGGCGAGCCCTTCGACCCGACGATCCACGAGGCCCTGATGCACTCGTACGCGCCGGACGTCACGGAGACGACCTGTGTGGCGATCCTGCAGCCCGGGTACCGGATCGGCGAGCGTACGATCCGCCCCGCGCGGGTCGCCGTGGCCGAGCCCCAGCCGGGCGCGGCGCCGGCCGCCAAGTCCGAGTCCGCGGATGGCGACACGCCGTCTGACAAGGACGCGGATGCCCCCGACAAGGGCTGACGCACACCATGTAGGCAGAGGGATCCGAGAGGAGGGACACCGGGGATGAGCACGAAGGACTTCGTCGAGAAGGACTACTACAAGGTCCTCGGTGTCCCGAAGGACGCCACCGAGGCCGAGATCAAGAAGGCGTACCGGAAGCTCGCGCGCGAGTTCCACCCGGACGCCAACAAGGGCGACGCCTCGGCCGAGGAGCGCTTCAAGGAGATCTCCGAGGCGAACGACGTCCTCGGGGACGCCAAGAAGCGCAAGGAGTACGACGAGGCGCGCGCCCTGTTCGGCAGCGGGGGCTTCCGCCCCGGCCCGGGCGCGGGCGGCGGTTCGTTCAACTTCGACCTCGGCGACCTCTTCGGCGGGACCCAGCAGGGCGGTCCGGGCGGCGGCTTCGGCGGCGGCCTGGGCGATGTGTTCGGCGGCCTGTTCAACCGCGGCGGCGGCGCCGGCGCGGGTGGCCCCCGTACCCAGCCGCGCCGCGGTCAGGACGTGGAGTCCGAGGTCACGCTCTCCTTCACGGAGGCCGTGGACGGGGCGACCGTCCCGCTGCGGATGTCCTCGCAGGCTCCCTGCAAGGCCTGTTCGGGCACCGGCGACAAGAACGGCACCCCCCGGGTGTGCCCGACCTGTGTCGGCACCGGCCAGGTCTCGCGGGGCAGCGGCGGCGGCTTCTCGCTGACCGACCCCTGCGCGGACTGCAAGGGCCGCGGCCTGATCGCGGAGAACCCCTGCGAGGTCTGCAAGGGCAGCGGGCGCGCCCGCAGTTCGCGGACCATGCAGGTCAGGATCCCGGCAGGCGTCTCGAACGGCCAGCGGATCCGGCTGCGCGGCAAGGGGGCCCCGGGCGAGCGCGGCGGCCCGGCCGGCGACCTGTACGTGGTGGTGCACGTCGACAGTCACCCGGTGTTCGGCCGCAAGGACGACAACCTCACGGTGACCGTTCCGGTGACGTTCGCCGAGGCGGCCCTGGGCGCGGAGATCAAGGTCCCCACGCTGAACGGCCCCTCGGTCACGCTGAAGCTCCCCCCGGGCACCCCCGGCGGCCGTACGATGCGGGCCCGCGGGAAGGGTGCGGTCCGCAAGGACGGCACCCGCGGCGACCTCCTCGTCACGGTGGAGGTGGCGGTCCCGACGGAGCTGTCCGACAAGGCCCGGGAGGCCCTGGAGATGTACCGGGACGCGACGGTATCGGAGGATCCGCGCGCCCAGCTGTTCGACTCCGTGAAGGGAGCATGAAATGGACGGCCGCCGCAGTCAGCCCCGTTTCGGTAACGGGCCCTACCAACTGACCGACGAGACCCCGGTCTACGTGATCTCGGTGGCCGCCCAGCTCTCGGGCCTGCATCCGCAGACCCTGCGCCAGTACGACCGTCTCGGGCTGGTCTCCCCGGACCGGACGGCCGGCCGCGGCCGGCGGTACTCCGCCCGGGACATCGAACTGCTCCGCACCGTCCAGGCCCTGTCGCAGGACGAGGGCATCAACCTGGCCGGAATCAAGCGGATCATCGAACTGGAGAACCAGGTGGCGGCGCTCCAGCAGCGCGTCGCCGAGCTGTCCACCGCCGTGGACGGCGCGGCCGCCGCCCTCCAGGCCCGCGAGGCGCAGGTGCACGCCTCGTACCGCCGCGACCTGGTGCCGTACCAGCCGCCGCAGCCGGGCAACGCCCTCGTCGTCTGGCGCCCCAAGCGCCCGATGGACTGACGGCCCGCACAGCGCGTCGAAGGCCCCGCCCGGACTCCGGGCGGGGCCTTCGCGCGTCTGTTCGTCGTACGTCCGCCCGGGAAGTCCGGCCCGGGAAGCCCCGCCGAGGCCCTCCAGGGCTCCGTGGGGCCCCGCGGGGGCGGTGCGAGGGGTTCCGGGTGGCCCCGGGGTCCGTACGGGCCCCCGGGGGCCGCTCAGGCCTCCGGGCCCTCCGGCGCTCCCGCGTGGTGGAGGATGCCGGACTGGGCGATGAGGTAGCCGAGCTGTGCCCGGCTGCCGCTGCCCAGGGCCGTCGCGAGGCGTGCGATGTGGGCCCGGCAGGTGCGGACGTTCATCCCGAGCCGGCGCGCGATGGCCTCGTCCACGTGCCCCTCGACCAGCAGCTGGGCGATGGAGCGCTGCACGCCCGAGATCCCGTCGGGCGTGTGCGTGTACGTGACCTCGTCGCTCAGCGGCACGGCGCGCCGCCACAGCTGCTCGAAGACCTTGATGAGGTAGTCCACCAGCCCGGGGTGGCGCAGCTCCAACGCGACCCGGCGGTCGTCGCTGACCGGGATGAAGGCCACGGTCCGGTCGAAGACGATGAGCCGCTCGATGAGTTCTTCCAGCGTGCGGATCTCGACCTTTCCCGTGGAGATCCGGTCCACGTAGGCGAGCGTGCCCTGACTGTGGCGGGCGGTGTGCTGGTAGAGGGTCCGGATGCTCACGCCCCGGTCGATGAGCGGGGCGTCGCGCTCCAGGGCCTCGCTGAGGGCGTAGGAGGGCCGTGCGCCGCCGGGCTGGACGGTCAGCATCTCCGTATGACATTCGGCCGTCGCCAGATCGAGCGCGGCGTTGATCTGGTCGAATCCCTCCAGCACAGTGATGGCGTGGGTGTTGGCGGGGTTCTGCGCGCTGAGCGCGAGGAACGGCTCGAATGCATCGGTGAGGTCGACGGCGCTGCGCCTGCGGTCCTGGATCTCGCGTTCCAGGGGGTGCAGGCGCTGTGCGAGGGCGACCGCGGGCGGAACCGCGCGGAGCTGGTTCGCGTCATCCGGGTCGGGTCGCAGCAGGGCGAATTCAAGCAGGCAGGGGACGTTTTCAACTTCTCCCCTCGGCACCCGGCCCGTGCTGAGCGCCGCCGCGTACAGTCGCGCGCCCTCGTCGCACATGGCCGTCACGGGGTGGGGATGTGTCGGGTTTGTGTCTCTTATGGGCAAATCTCCACCCCCCAGGGTCCTGAACATGCAAGAACATGATGCATCGTCCCTGTGGCCGTAACGTGCCTGAATGAGCCATGGTCTGACGTGCGGGGGAGAGGATTCCATCAAGTGAGGACGAAGCCGACCATGTACAAGAGAATGCTTCGCTCGGCGCTTGCCGTTGTTTTCTCCGCTGTTGCGGTCTTTGGGGCAGTCAGCGCCGCCAGCGGAGATGCGGGGAGCGCTCTGGCCGACAGCGGTTGGAACACCGCGCCGGCAGGTAAGCCCGACAGCGGTTGGAACGCCACGCCGGCAGGCGAGGCGGACAGCGGCTGGAACATCGTCGCAGCCGACTTCGACAGCGGCTGGAACATCGTCGGACCGAACGACGAGTCGGACAGCGGCTGGAACACCACCCCCGTGACGGTCGTCTGATGACCCCCGACGACCGCGACTTCCGACGCGAGATGGCTTCGGCGTACCGGTCGGGTTGGCAGTTCATCGATCTCGTCACCGCAATCCCCTACGCCGGCGACTCGTTGATGGTCACCCTGTTCGGCCAGCCGATCGTCGTCGTGCGCGAGGAGGACGAAGACGTCCGCGCCTACCGCTGCCTGCGCCGCCCCCGGGGCGCACCGCAGCCCGTCCGCTGCGAAGTGCGGTACGGCATGGTCTTCGTCAACCTCGATCAGCGCGACCACCAGCTCTTCGAACCCGATGTCACCACCGCCGCCACCCCCCGCAGTGCCTGAAGCGATTCCCCCGTCGTTGCAGATCGCCTCAGGTGCTACCCCCACACAACGGCGCCATCGTGGACCTGACCACGATGGCGCCGTTGTGATGTCCGCGTCCAGTGGTTGAACCGGACAATCATCGAGGTGGCGCCCCGGGGCGTCCGGCACCGCCGGCCGGACGCAGGGTGCCGTCGGCCGCGGGCAGGGCGCCGTCGGCCTGAGGCCGTCCTCCGCCCGCCGTGCCTCAGGCGCGACCCATCGCCCGGTCCAGGGTGATCTCCAGGACCACCCGGTCCGGGTTGGGCGAGGGGGTCCGCCCGTAGCGCTCCGCGTAGCGCGCCACCGCCTCGGCCACCGACGCCGGGTCCGTACGGACCGCCGCGCGCCCCTCCAGGGTGGCCCAGCGCTTCCCCTGCATCTGGCACACCGCGACCCGCGCCGAGCCCTCCGGCGCCTCCAGGACGTTGCGGACCTTCTTGCTGTGCCGATTGCTGATCACCCGCGCCAGTCCGGCCTCGGGGTCGTAGGTGACCCCGACGGGCACCACGTGCGGCGTTCCGTCCGGTCGCGGGGTGGTCAGGGTGCAGACGTGCCGCTCCCGCCAGAAGGCGAGGTACTCGGGCGTCGGGTTGAGTACGTCATGGGACATGCGCCGAAGCGTACGGCGCGCTGCCTTGAGTGGAATAGACTCAACTTTACGCACGCTGTACGTGTCAGATCCATGCACGTACCCGATCCCTCCGGAGAGGAGAAGTCGCACGTGGACGCCGAACTGACCAACAGGAGCCGGGACGCCCTCAACGCCGCCACCAGCAGGGCCGTCAAGGACGGCCACGCGGACCTGACCCCCGCCCACCTGCTGCTGGCCCTGCTCGCCGGCGAGGACAACGAGAACATCACCGACCTGCTGGCCGCCACCGAGGCCGACCAGGCTGCCGTACGCGCCGGCGCCGAGCGGCTCCTCGCGGCCCTGCCCAGCGTCACCGGCTCCACCGTCGCCCCGCCCCAGCCCACCCGTGAGCTGCTCGCCGTCCTCGCGGAGGCCGACGCCGAGGCCGGCCGGCTCGGCGACGACTACCTCTCCACCGAACACCTCCTCATCGCCGTCGCCGCCAAGGGCGGCGCGGCCGGCGAGGTCCTTTCCGCACAGGGCGCGACCGCGAAGAAGCTGCTGGCCGCCTTCCGAGACGCACGAGGAGGACGGCGGGTGACCACCCCCGACCCCGAGGGCCAGTACAAGGCCCTGGAGAAGTTCGGCACGGACTTCACGGCAGCCGCCCGCGAGGGCAAGCTCGACCCCGTCATCGGCCGTGACCACGAGATCCGCCGCGTCGTCCAGGTCCTTTCCCGCCGTACGAAGAACAACCCCGTGCTCATCGGCGAGCCCGGCGTCGGCAAGACCGCCGTCGTCGAGGGCCTCGCGCAGCGCATCGTCAAGGGCGACGTCCCCGAGTCGCTGAAGAACAAGCGGCTCGTCTCCCTCGACCTCGGCGCGATGGTGGCCGGCGCCAAGTACCGGGGCGAGTTCGAGGAGCGGCTCAAGACCGTCCTGGCGGAGATCAAGTCCAGCGACGGCCAGATCATCACCTTCATCGACGAGCTGCACACCGTCGTCGGCGCGGGCGCCGGCGGGGACTCCGCCATGGACGCGGGCAACATGCTCAAGCCCATGCTGGCCCGCGGCGAGCTGCGCATGGTCGGCGCCACCACCCTCGACGAGTACCGCGAGCGCATCGAGAAGGACCCCGCCCTGGAGCGCCGCTTCCAGCAGGTGCTGGTCGCCGAGCCCAGCGTCGAGGACACCATCGCGATCCTGCGCGGGCTCAAGGGCCGCTACGAGGCCCACCACAAGGTCGTCATCAACGACAGCGCCCTCGTCGCCGCCGCCACCCTCTCCGACCGGTACATCACCTCCCGCTTCCTGCCCGACAAGGCCATCGACCTCGTCGACGAGGCGGCCTCCCGGCTGCGCATGGAGATCGACTCCTCGCCCGTCGAGATCGACGAGCTCCAGCGCTCCGTGGACCGGCTGCGCATGGAGGAGCTGGCCCTGAGGAACGAGTCCGACCCCGCCTCCCGCGAGCGCCTCGACAAGCTCCGCAAGGACCTCGCCGACCGCGAGGAGGAGCTGCGCGGCCTGACCGCCCGCTGGGAGAAGGAGAAGCAGTCCCTCAACCGGGTCGGCGAGCTCAAGGAGCGCCTGGACGACCTGCGCGGCCTGGCCGAGCGCGCCCAGCGCGACGGCGACTTCGACGCCGCCTCGAAGCTGCTCTACGGGGAGATCCCGGCCCTGGAGCGGGAGCTGGCCGAGGCCACGGAGGAGGAGGCCACCGCCGCCCAGGCAGGCTCCGCCAAGGACTCCATGGTCAAGGACGAGGTCGGCCCCGACGACATCGCGGACGTGGTCGGCGCCTGGACCGGCATCCCCGCCGGCCGCCTCCTGGAGGGCGAGACGCAGAAGCTGCTGCGCATGGAGGACGAGCTGGGCCGCCGCCTGATCGGCCAGACCGAGGCCGTGCGGGCCGTCTCCGACGCCGTGCGCCGCACCCGCGCCGGCATCGCCGACCCCGACCGGCCCACCGGCTCGTTCCTCTTCCTGGGCCCGACCGGCGTGGGCAAGACGGAGCTGGCCAAGGCGCTCGCGGACTTCCTCTTCGACGACGAGCGGGCCATGGTCCGCATCGACATGTCGGAGTACTCCGAGAAGCACAGCGTCGCCCGCCTGGTCGGCGCCCCGCCCGGCTACGTGGGCTACGAGGAGGGCGGCCAGCTCACCGAGGCCGTCCGCCGGCGCCCGTACTCCGTGGTGCTGCTCGACGAGGTCGAGAAGGCCCACCCGGAGGTCTTCGACGTCCTGCTCCAGGTCCTCGACGACGGCCGCCTCACCGACGGCCAGGGCCGCACGGTCGACTTCCGCAACACGATCCTGATCCTGACCTCGAACCTGGGCAGCCAGTTCCTCGTCGACCCGACCACCACGCCCGAGGACAAGAAGGCCCGCGTCCTGGACGTGGTCAGGGCGAGCTTCAAGCCGGAGTTCCTCAACCGCCTCGACGACCTGGTGGTCTTCTCCGCGCTGACCCGCGACGAGCTGGCCCACGTCGCCGAGCTCCAGATCGGCCGCCTCGCCCGGCGCCTGGCGGAACGCCGCCTCACCCTGGACGTCACCCCGGCCGCGCTGGCCTGGCTGGCGGACGAGGGCAACGACCCGGCGTACGGGGCGCGCCCCCTGCGCCGGCTGATCCAGACGGCCGTCGGGGACCGCCTCGCGAAGGAGATCCTCGCCGGCGAGGTCCGCGACGGGGACACCGTACGCGTGGACGTGGCGGGCGAGGGCCTGCTGGTCGGAAAGGTCCCGTAAAGGCCCTGTAGGGGGACGAGCCGGGCGGGCCGGGTGCCGGGAGGGCGCCCGCCCCGCCCGGCCCGGCTGTCCGCCCGGAGCGGATCGTGCCCGTTGGCTGGACACGAAGCGGGCCGGATGGTGGAGGATGAAGGTATCCGCACGAAGGGAAGTACACGGTGAGCATCGACCCGGCCTCGATTCCGAACTTCGGAGGGCAGCAGCCCGAGCCGCAGGCCACAGGACCGGCGGGCCCCGTCGTCCCCGACCAGGAGCTCGTCAAGCAGCTCCTGGAGCAGATGGAGCTCAAGTACGTCGTCGACGACGAGGGTGACCTCGCGGCGCCGTGGGAGGACTTCCGGACGTACTTCATGTTCCGCGGCGAGGACGAGCAGCAGGTCTTCTCCGTGCGGACCTTCTACGACCGCCCGCACGCGATCGACGACAAGCCGCAGCTCCTGGAGTCCATCGACGACTGGAACCGCCGCACCCTGTGGCCCAAGGTCTACAGCCACACCCACGACGACGGCTCCGTCCGCCTCATCGGCGAAGCCCAGATGCTGATCGGCACCGGCGTCAGCCTGGAGCACTTCGTGTCCTCCACGGTGAGCTGGGTCCGCGCCTCGATCGAGTTCGACAAGTGGCTCATCGAGCAGCTCGGGCTGGAGAAGGAAGTCGACTCCGCCGAGGGCGACGAGAAGCCCGAGGACGGCGACGGCAACTGATCCGCCGCGCTCACGGGGGCACGTCCGCCGCGAGCAGCAGGTAGACCCCGTAGCCGTACGAGAGCCCGGCCAGGCACCCGGTCATCACGACCGCGGCGCGTGGCCGGGCTCTGGCCATCGCGGCCGCCACCGGCAGCAGCAGCGGGAACGCCGGCACCAGGAACCGAGGCTTCGACTCGAAGAACCCGGCCCCGCCCAGCGTGATCACCAGCAGGGTCCCGGTGTACACCAGCAGCGCCAGGGGCAGCCGGCGCCGGACCGCCAGGGCCGCGAGGAGCACCGCCACGGCCAGGACGCCCACGGTGACGGTCGTGGCGAACGGCACCGGGGCGCCCGAGAGCACCTTCCAGATCGAACGCAGCGTCCCGACGCCGAAGTCGAACCGCGAGCCGAACTGCCGCTGCACGGTGAAGTACCCGAAGGGGTCGTGCCGGCGCGCGCCGACCGCCAGGACGTACGCCGCCCAGCCCGCCGGGGCCAGCAGCACCGCCGCCCACACCGCGGGCCGCCGCTCGCCCCGGACCGCGGCCCGCAGCGCGAGGAGGCTCACGGCGGCGGCCACCGCGATCCCCGTCGGGCGCGTCAGCCCGGCGAGCAGCGCGAGCCCCGCCGCCAGGGCCCAGCGCTCCCGCAGCAGGGCGTACAGGGCCCAGGCGGCGAGCGCGCACAGCAGCGCTTCGGTGTAGCCGAGGGTGAGCACCACCGCGTGCGGCAGCGCGGCCCACAGGGCCACCAGGAGCACCGCGGCCCGCGCCCCGAGCTGCCGCTCCCCGATCCGGTACACGCCGACGGCGGCGACGGCCGCGGCGATCCAGGCCACGGCCAGGGCGGACAGCGGGGTGCCCCCGGCGAGGCGGACCAGGGCGGGGAAGAGCGGGAAGAAGGCGTAGTCGCTCTGGATGGAGCCGTCGGCCCACATCTGGGTGCGGCCGTAGCCGTGGCCGGCGATCCCGAGGTACCAGACGGAGTCCCAGGAGCCGCCGAGGACCCGGACGGGGTTGCGGTCGACCCACCAGGCGCCGACGGTCACGACCACCGCCCCGACGCCCCGCACGGCGAGGAACACCGCGAGGGCGAGCAGGTGGGGCGGGGCCGCCGCGGCGCGGGCCCACAGGTCCCGCCGCCCCGGCCCGGCGGGCCGTGCGGGTCGTGTGGCGGGCGCGGCGGCGGGTGTGGCGGTGGGCGCGGCGGTGGTCCGGGCGCGGGGCGGGACGGTGGCGGTTTCGGCGCTCGGGATGGCGCTCGGGGTGGAGCCGGGGGCGGTGCTCGGGGTGGCGCTCGGGGCGGTGGTGGTGCCTGCGGTGGCGCTGATCGGGGTGTCGACGGTGGTGTCGGTCGGGGCGGGTCTCATGGGTCAGAGCCGCACCAGTCGGTCGACGGCCTGCCGGAGGATCTCCACGCGCTTGCAGAAGGCCCACCGCACCTGGGTGGCGCCGGCGGCCGTGTCGTCGTAGAAGACCTGGTTCGGGATGGCGACGAGCCCGCAGCGCTCGGGCAGCGCCCGGCAGAAGGCGAGGCCGTCCTTCTCGCCCAGGGGGGCGATGTCGGTGGTGATGAAGTAGGTGCCCTGGGGGCGGAAGACCTGGAGACCGGCGGCCTCCAGGCCCCCGGCGAGCAGGTCGCGCTTGTCCGCGAGGTCGCGGCGCAGGTCCTCGTAGTAGGAGTCCGGCAGGGCCAGGGCCTCGGCGACGGCGTACTGGAAGGGCCCGGAGGAGACGTACGTCAGGAACTGCTTGGCCGAACGGACGGCGCCGACCAGGGCGGGCGGGGCCGTGATCCAGCCGACCTTCCACCCGGTGAAGGAGAAGGTCTTCCCCGCGCTGGAGATGGTGACCGTGCGCTCGCGCATCCCGGGCAGCGAGGCGAGCGGGACGTGCCGGCCCTCGAAGACGAGGTGCTCGTAGACCTCGTCGGTGACCACGAGGAGGTCGCGCTCCACGGCGAGCTCGGCGATGACGGCCAGTTCCTCGCGGGTCAGGACGGTGCCGGTCGGGTTGTGCGGGGTGTTCAGCAGCAGCAGACGGGTGCGCGGGGTGATCGCGTCGCGCAGGGCGTCCAGGTCGGGGCGGAAGTGCGGGGCGCGCAGGGTCAGGGGCACGCGGACGGCGCCGGCCATGGCGATGCAGGCGGCGTAGGAGTCGTAGAAGGGCTCCAGGGCGATGACCTCGTCGCCCGGCTCCAGGAGGGCGAGCAGGGAGGCGGCGATGGCCTCCGTGGCGCCGGCGGTGACCAGGACCTCGGTGTCGGGGTCGTAGGACAGCCCGTGGAAGCGCTCCTGGTGCGCGGAGATCGCGGTGCGCAACTCGGGGACGCCGGGGCCCGGCGGGTACTGGTTGCCCCGGCCGTCGCGGATGGCGCGTACGGCCGCCTCGGCGATCTCGGCGGGGCCGTCGGTGTCGGGGAAGCCCTGGCCCAGGTTGATCGACCCGGTGCGGGCGGCCAGGGCCGACATCTCGGCGAAGATCGTGGTGCCGAAGGGTGCCAGACGGCGGTTGAGGAAGGGACGGCTGCTGCTCGCGGGTGCGCTCATGGGCGTCATCCTGCGGGGAACCTCTGGAGTTGCTCAAGTGCGCTTTGGCCGGAACGGGCCGAGGGAATCACCACGACACGCCGGGACATGGGGATCCCGGGCCCCGGGGGACCGGGGTGTTCAGGAAGGGGGAGAGGACATGGCCCTCGTCATCGTTCTCATCGTGATCGTCTCCGCCGTGGTGATCGGCTCGATCGTCTACGCGTCCGTGCGGGCGGCCAGGCGCGCGACCGACCGCCTCCGCAAGAGCGGGACCGGCTCCCGCGGCAGCGGCCGGGACAGCGGCTGGTGGGTGGCCGGGAGCTCCTCGTCGTCCGGCGGCTCCTCGTCCGGAGGATGCGGTTCCTCCTCGTCGTCCTGCGGTTCCTCCTCGTCGTGCGGGTCCTCGTCCTCCTGCGGTGGCGGAGGATGCGGCGGGAGCTGACACTGATGGGGGTGTCCGGACCTGCGTGAACAGGCCGCCCGGTGGGGACAACTTCCCTTGGGCGTCCTGTTGTTCGGCTCGGCGTTACGGCGTACGGGCGGGATGTTGTTGAACACGTGAACCGGGTGGCCCCCGGGGGGATGTAAACCCCGTCAAGTTGGGTAAAAACGCTGTGAGTGCCGTGCCTTTCATGATTCCCTCGGTTGAGTAGACCAGTCCCCGGACCTCCCGGGACTTCCTGTGGACCCGTGCCGGTGTCCCCCCACCCGTTGACCACCGCTGGCGGGCCCCGGCCCCTCTCCCTCGCGCGTTTGCGGAGCCGACTCATGCTCACGACCCTCCAGACCACCTATACCGACACGCGTGCCGCCGATCTCGCCTGGGCCCTGGGACGGGACCGGCTGCCCGCCCTGGCCGTACTGAACCTCCGGCTCGCCGACGCGAAGGTGGAGTTGCGCCTGCTCGGGGCCTCGCACCAGGTGCTCCTGGAGGAGGGCGAGGTGTTCTGTTCGGAGACCGTCGCGTGCATGCCCGGCAGCAGCACGCCACTGCCGCTCGGCGTGGCGAAGCGCGTGGGGGACTGGGAGTACGAGTTCGCCGCGCGCGTCGAGACCCTCTCGCGCGGCTCGTTCGCCGGACGGGCCCAGGAGCTGCTCGCCCTGGTCGCGGACCACCCGAACGGGCTGGCGGGCACCTTCCCGGGCAGCCCGCACGCCTTCACCGCGCTGCTCGCGCAGCGCCACGAGGGTCAGGTGCGTTGGCGGACCTGGCACGCCTACCCGCAGGAGGGCCAACTGGTGGCCACCCGCACCCGGGTCGGCGTGCGGATGGGGGCGCCCGTCTAGACACCGGTGTTGACGAGGCGTTACGCCAACTGGCCGGACGAGAGCGACAGTTGCACCCATGTGGGTGACAGGGTGTCAGTGGGCGGTGACGTACGGTTCGCTTCATGATCGACCGTTCCGCCCCGCGCGGGGTGCTCCCGGCGCCGGATCCGCGGGGCGTGCAGACCGTCTCGGCCGCCCTGCCCGTACACCCCCGGACCGGCCGACTCCTCGTCCTGGCCACGGTGTTCGTGTGCGCCGCCTGCGGGCTCGTGTACGAACTGGAACTGCTCGCCCTCGGCTCCTACCTCATCGGCGACTCCGTCACCCAGGCGTCCGTCGTGCTGTCCGTCATGGTCTTCGCCATGGGGGTGGGCTCCCTGCTCGCCAAGCGGTTGTGCCGGCGGCCCGCCTTCGGCTTCGGCGCGATCGAGGCGGTCCTCGCCCTGCTCGGCGGCCTCTCCGCCATGGCCCTGTACGCGAGCTTCGCCTGGTTGGGGGAGTCCCGTCCGGCGCTCGTCGCGTTCTCCTTCGCCATCGGGGTGCTCATCGGCGCCGAGATCCCCCTGCTGATGGTCCTCATCCAGCGGATCCGCCGGCAGGACGCGGGCGGCGCCGTCGCCGACCTGTTCGCCGCCGACTACGTGGGCGCCCTGATCGGCGGGCTCGCCTTCCCCTTCCTGCTGCTGCCGGTGTTCGGGCAGCTCACCGGAGCCATGGTGACCGGCACCGTCAACGCCGCCGTGGGCGGGGCGCTCGTCCTGTGGCTGTTCCGGGGCGACCTCAGCCCGCGCTGCCGCCGGCTGCTGATCGCCCTGAACGCGGTCGTCCTCGCCGTCCTCGCCGGCGCGACCTTGTTCGTCGACGACTTCGAGCGCGTCGCCCGCCGGGCCGTCTACGGCGCGGAGGTGCGGGTCGCCGTCCAGACCGGGGTGCAGGAGCTGGTGCTGACCGGACCGTCCGTGGGCTCCCCCCGCTCCCTCGACCTGTACCTCGACGGCCGGCTGCGGGTCAGCGGATACGACGAGTACCGCTACCACGAGGCGCTGGTGCACCCCGCCATGACCGGCCGGCACGCCCGCGTCCTGGTCCTGGGCGGCGGCGACGGGCTGGCCGCCCGCGAGGTCCTGCGCTACCGGGACGTCGCCTCCGTCACCGTCGTCGAGCTCGATCCCGGCGTGGTGCGCCTGGCCCGTACCGACCCCATGCTGTCCGCCCTCAACGGCCGTGCCTACGAGGACCCCCGCCTCGGCGTCGTCACCCCGCAGGACGCCTTCGGCTGGCTGCGCGGACCGGCCGCCCGGGACCGCTTCGACGTCATCGTCTCCGACCTGCCCGACCCCGGGATCACCCCCAGCACGAAGCTGTACTCGCAGGAGTTCTACGGGCTCGCCGCGCGGGCCCTGAACCCGGGCGGCCGGCTCGCGGTGCACGCGGGCCCCTTCACCACCCGCCCGCGTGCCTACTGGACCGTCGAGTCCACCCTGCGCGCGGCCGGCCTGCACACCTCCCCGTACAGCGCGGGCGGCCGGCTCTCCGGCTTCGCCGCCGGTCCCGACCGCACCCTCGGCGGCGGCTCGGCGGCGCTCCCGCAGGACTGGGGCTTCGTCCTCGCCGCCCGGGAGGGGACGCCCGAGCTGCGCGTGGACCAGAACGCGCCCGCCCTGCGCGCGGTGTCCACCCGCTCCCTGCGGGACGCCGCCCGGGAGGCCGCCCGGGGACGCCCCGCCGAGGGGCTGCCCCCCTCGACGCTGCCCCACCCGCGCTACAGCTGAGCCCCGGGCCCGGTAGTGCTTTGTCGGCTGGTGCGCCCGCAGCCCCACGACACCGGCCGGCAAAGCACTACCGGGCCGGCCGTCGTGTCCGGGTGCGGGTCCGTGTGCAGGGACGGCTCCCGTCGGTAGGCTCGACCGCATGGAGCATCAGGTGTTCGTTCCGGTACCGGCAGAAGACCTCCGCGCCGCGCTGCGCGACCCCGCCCGGGTGGCCCGCTGCGTACCCGGGCTCCAACACGACGCCGGCGACGGGTCGGGATCGTTGGCCGGGCGGCTCAGGGTCCGCGTCGGCGGCCACACCGTCACCTACCGGGGCGGCCTGACCGTCACCGAGCCCTCCCCGGAGCGGTTCGACGTCGAGGGCGGCGGCACCGAGGTCCGGGGCAGCGGCACCGTCACGCTCTCGCTCCGGTTGAGGCTGACCCCGCACGACGGCGGAACCCGGCTGGAGTTCGCCGGTTCCGCCGAGGCCGACGGCCGGGCCGCCGGCTTCGAACCCGAGGCCACCGTCACCGCCGTACGGCGGCTCCTGGACCGCTTCACCGCGAACCTCGCCGCCGAGGCGGGCGCGGGCCCCGTGGTCCCGGGCAGCCGGGAGGACTCCGAACTGCGCGACGCCGTCGCCGAGGCGGAGGAGGCCGAGGAGGCGCGAAAGGCGCAGGAGGCCGCCGCGGGCTCCGGGCGGTCCGGGGAGCCCGACGGTTCCGGGGCCCCCGGCGACTCCGGGGACGCCGCGGAACCGGACGGGGAGGGCGCCGGGCGGAAGGGGCCCGGGGAGCCGGCGGGCGCGTCCGTCTTCGACACCGACGTGCCGCCCCCGTCCCTCGACCCCGCCCTCGACCCCTTCCTCGACACGGACTTCACCGCGACCGGCGCCGGAGCGGGCGAACCCGGCCGTCCCCCGCGGCCCCCGGCCGAGGCCGCCCACGCCCGCCGCACGATGATCGGCCGCAGCGCCGAGGAGGTCGACCACGCGCCCCCGCGCGGGCGTTACGCACCGGTCCCCGCCCCCTCCACCGCCGGCACCGCTCCCGCGCTGCGCTGGATCGGGCCCGCCGCCGCCCTGGCGCTGGCCTCCGCCGTCGTCGTCGGAAGGGCGTTGCGCCGCCGCCGCTGACGCGCCGTAGGGTCACCGTATGACTACGCGACTGAGCGCCGGCGGCGCCGACATCACCATCGACCAGGAGAACGGCTGCCGGATCAGCGCGCTGCGCGTCGACGGCACCGAGCTGCTGCGCCAGGGACCGCAGTTCGGGGCGTTCCCGATGGTGCCCTGGTGCGGGCGCATCGAGAACGGGCGGTTCCGGGACGGCGCGCACGTCCACCAGATGCCGCTGAACCACCCCCCGCACGCCATCCACGGCTTCGGCCGCAACGCGCCCTGGAAGGCGGCCAGGACGACCGACACCGAGGCGGTCTTCACCTACGACCTCACCGACCCGTGGCCCTACTCCGGCCGGGTGACGCAGATCTTCGAGCTGGACGAGAGCTCGCTGAAGATCACCATGGGGGTGGAGACGTACCAGGACTCCTTCCCGGCGCAGGCCGGCTGGCACCCGTGGTTCAACCGGGTGCTCACCGAGGGCGGCGCGCGGGCCGAGATCGCCTTCGAGCCCGCCTGGCAGGAGGAGCGCGGCGACGACCACCTGCCCACCGGCCGCCGCGTCGACCCGCTCCCGGGTCCCTGGGACGACTGCTTCGGGATGCCCGACGGGGTCGACGTCACCCTCACCTGGCCCGGGGAGCTGGAGCTGAAGGTCACCAGCCCGACCGAATGGGTGGTCGTCTACGACGAGCAGGAGGAAGCCGTCTGCGTGGAGCCCCAGTCCGGCCCGCCGAACGGGCTGAACACCCTCCCGCGCCTGGTCACGCCCGTCGACCCGCTGGAGATCTCCACCACGTGGACCTGGCGGCGGCTCGGCTAGAGCCCCTCTAAGCTCGACGGCATGACTGACGTACGCGATGCGCTTCTGCAGCAGATCAAGGACAAGGCCGTCGTGCACGGCAAGGTGACGCTCTCCTCCGGCCGTGAGGCCGACTACTACATCGACCTCCGCCGCATCACCCTCGACGGCGAGGCCGCCCCGCTCGTCGGTCAGGTCATGCTCGACCTGACCGCCGACCTGGAATACGACTGCGTCGGCGGCCTCACCCTGGGCGCCGACCCGGTCGCCACCTCGATGCTGCACGCCTCCGCCGCGCGCGGCGAGCGCCTGGACGCCTTCGTCGTCCGCAAGGCGCAGAAGGCCCACGGCATGCAGCGCCGCATCGAGGGCACCGACGTCAAGGGCAAGCGCTGCCTCGTCGTCGAGGACACCTCGACCACGGGTGGATCCCCGCTGACGGCCGTCGAGGCCGTCCGCGAGGCGGGCGGCGAGGTCGTCGCGGTCGCCACGATCGTGGACCGGGGCGCGGCGGACGCCATCGCGGGCGCGGGGCTCCCGTACCTGACCGGGTACGAGCTGGGCGACCTGGGTCTTTCTTGATCCGGGGCGGAGGCTGAGCGAGGGGACGGAGGGCGACAACTCGTGACGAAGGTCCCGGGTTGTCCCCGAGTCCGTCCTGACCTGCCCTTTTCGGGTCGGGTGGAGTGTTTCACGTGAAACGCTCCACCCGGTTCGCGCACCGTGGGGCGCAGAGGGGGGTGGAGTGTCGCGCCGAGTCTGGAAAGATAGGCGCGACGATGACGTCGCCCCCAGGTCAGGGCCCGCAATCAGCACCCTTCCCCGCACAACCAAGGAGCGGACAGATGCCCATCGCAACCCCCGAGATCTACAACGAGATGCTCGACCGGGCGAAGGCAGGCAAGTTCGCCTACCCGGCCATCAACGTGACGTCGACGCAGACCCTCCACGCGGCGCTGCGCGGCTTCGCCGAGGCCGAGAGCGACGGCATCATCCAGATCTCCACCGGTGGTGCGGAGTTCCTGGGCGGCCAGCACAACAAGGACATGGTCACGGGCGCCGTCGCCCTGGCCGAGTTCGCGCACGTCGTCGCCGCCAAGTACGACATCACCGTCGCGCTGCACACGGACCACTGCCCCAAGGACAAGCTGGACGGCTACGTACGTCCGCTCCTGGAGGTGTCCGCCGAGCGCGTGGCGCGCGGTCTGAACCCGCTCTTCCAGTCGCACATGTGGGACGGCTCCGCCGAGACCCTGGCCGACAACCTGGCCATCGGCCAGGAGCTGCTCGCCAAGGCCGCCGCCGCGAAGATCATCCTTGAGGTCGAGATCACCCCGACCGGCGGCGAGGAGGACGGCGTCAGCCACGAGATCAACGACGAGCTGTACACCACCGTCGACGACGCGATCCGCACCGCCGAGGCGCTGGGCCTGGGCGAGAAGGGCCGCTACCTGCTGGCCGCCTCCTTCGGCAACGTGCACGGCGTGTACAAGCCGGGCAACGTCGTCCTGCGTCCCGAGCTGCTCAAGGACCTCCAGGCCGGTGTCGCGGAGAAGTTCGGCAAGGCCTCGCCGTTCGACTTCGTCTTCCACGGCGGTTCGGGCTCCACGGCCGAGGAGATCGCCACCGCGCTGGAGAACGGCGTCGTGAAGATGAACCTCGACACCGACACCCAGTACGCCTTCACCCGCCCGGTCGCGGACCACATGTTCCGCAACTACGACGGTGTCCTGAAGGTCGACGGCGAGGTCGGCAAGAAGTCCACCTACGACCCGCGCACCTGGGGCAAGCTCGCCGAGGCCGGCATGGCCAAGCGCGTCGCCGCCGCCTGTGCCGACCTGCGCTCCACCGGTACCCGCCTGAAGTAGTCGGCGGCCGGCAGTCGGCAGACCGTACGAGGACCCGGAGGGGGTCCACCGCCCGTCAGGGGTGGTGGACCCCCTCCGGCCGTGTGTCCCGCCGCGCCGTCGATCGTGGGTCCGGGCGCATGTCCGGGCGGTTCGGGGGGACCTGACGGAGGGGGCGGGGGGCGTTGGACGGATGCCGCCCGATGGTGTGAAATCTACGCACAGAAAAAACGTACCCGTGGGGATGTAAACGCCGGCGGGCCAGGAGAGGCGACGCCACGACATGAGGACAGAGCGAGCCCAGGTGAAGCAGGACCGGGCGGTGCGCACGCGTCAGGCCATCATCGACGCGGCGGCCGAGGTGTTCGAGGAGCACGGGTACGACGCGGCCAAGCTCTCGGACATCGTCAACATCGCCAAGGTCACCAAGGGCGCCCTGTACTTCCACTTCGATTCGAAGGAAGGCCTCGCCCAGTCCGTCATCGACGCCCAGAACGCCTCCCGGCCCACGGTGCTGCCGCAGCCGTACAAGGCGCAGGAGTTCCTGGACATCGGCATGGTCTTCTCCCACCGGCTGCGGCACGAGACGCTGATGCGGGCAAGCGCCCGCCTCACCCTGGAACACGCGGGCCGCGAACTGGACAAGGCCGCGCCCTACCAGGCGTGGATCGACCTGCACGTCACCGTGCTGGAGGAGGCGCAGCGGCGCGGGGAACTGCTGCCGAACGTGGACCCGGTGGTGCCGTCGCGGCTGATCGTCGGCGCGTACGCGGGGCTCAACACCATGTCCCAGATGCTCGGGTTGGACCTCGACGCGCAGGTGTCGGAGCTGTACACGCACGTGATGCCGAACGTGGTGGTGCCGGCCGTGGCGATCCGGTTGGACACGGCCCCGGGGCGCGGCGCCCGGGCGTTGTACGGTCCGCAGGGCACGCATCCGTGCGAGATCGGCTGTCTCGGCGGGCAGTAGCGCGGTGGGCGGCCGGTGGCCGGGAGTCGGCTTCCGTCTGCCGTATCCCCGTCCCCTCCCCTTCCAAAAAAGATCCTTCTGGGTATTATTTTTTCGCTCGACTGCCCAGGGGGAAAACTGTGGACATTGAGGTACTCGGAGCACCACGGGTCATCGAGAACGGGGTGCCCATCACGGCGCCCACGCCCGAGTCCAGACATGTCCTCGCGGTCCTCGCGGTCTCTCCCGACCGGGTGGTGCCCGTGTCGGTCCTCGCCGACGAACTCTCCCGCCGCACCCCGCCCGAACACACCCGGGGGGCCCTGCACACCGCCGTGCGCCGGCTGCGCGAGCGTTTCGCGGAGGCGCTCGGCGCCGGCTCGGTACGCACTCCCGAGACGGTGCTGTCGACACGGCCCGGCGGGTATCTTCTCGACACCGGCGGCGGTCGCTCCGACGTGCGGGAGTTCGCCCGCGAGGCGGGCGCCGGCTACCGGGCCATGGGCCGCGGGGACTTCGAGCGGGCGGCGCCCAGGCTGCGCCGGGCCCTGTCGCTGTGGAGAGGACCGGCCCTGGACGGGATCGACGCGGGGGACTGGCTCGGCGCCCGGATCGCCGTCCTCGACTCCGAACGGCTCTCGGTGCTCGGCCAGTGGGTCGAGGCGGAACTCGCGCTCGGACGCCACCGCGAACTGCGCCTGGAACTGGCCGGACTGCGCGGAGCCGGCGGCCGTCCCCTCGGCGACGACTACCTGGCCGCGCTGCGCCGCGCCGAGGACCGCTCCCTGACGGCGCGCGGCGCCCACCCCCTCGTCGGCCCGAGCCTGGCGTGCACGACGGGCTGCTGACCGGGCCCCGCGCCCCACGCGTCCGGCTGCGCCCCACGCCTGCGCCCCACGCCTGCGCCCGTGCCCCGGACCTCCGTCCCCCGCGGCCGCCTTGACCCCCCGCCGCCCGGAACCTAGGTTCGGGGCGGGCTGGAAAACGCCTGGTCGGGTGGGGGACGAGGGGACCGCGGATGCGTGAGGTCGACGGCGATGCCGGCGACGGCGGCGAGGGTGGTGAGGGCCGTGACGGCCGCGACGCCCTGGCCGTACTGGAACTGCTCGCGGCGGACGCCCCGCAGAGCGCCTACGACGACCTGTTGGCCCGCGCCCGCTCCCGCGCCGCCGACGCGCACGGCCCGGACGGGCCGGACGGGCCCGCGCTCGCCGACATCGCCCGCGCCGTCGACCTGGCCCGCTCCGTACGGGCCCGCGCCAGCCGCCACAAGCAGCGCGAGGCGGCCCTCACCGCCCTCGTCGACACCGCGCACGACCTGACCTCCCCCTACGACATCGACGGCCTGCTGCGCCTGATCACCCGCCGCGCCCGTCGCCTCCTCGGCTTCGACATGGCCTGGCTGTCGCTGTCGCGGCCCGACGGATCGGCGTACGTCCGCACCTCCGAGGGCGAGACCACCGCGCTGAACGTCGGCCTCGAACTCGGCACCGGCCGGGGCCTGGGCAGCATCGCCCAGGCGCGCCGTTCCCCGGTGTGGACCGCCGACTACCTGAACGACCCCGCCATCGCGCACGCCCCCGGCATCGACGCCGTCGTCAAGGCGGAGAGCCTGCACGCGATCATCGCCGTCCCGCTGCGGCGCGGCGACTCCACCCTTGGCGCGCTCTACGGATCCGACCGCTCGGTGCGGGAGTTCACCCCCGACGAGATCGGCACGCTGCTCTCCCTCGCCGACCTCGCGGCCGTCGCCATCGAGAAGGCCCGCCTGCTGGAGCAGACCCGCGACGAGGTCACCGAACTGGAGGCGTTCGGCTCGCGCACCAACACGGCCCTGACCAGGGTCCGTTACCTGTGGGAGTGCCACGCCCGGCTCGCCGGGCTCGTCCTGGACGGCGCCGGCCTCGCCACCCTCGCCCGCGCCACCGCCGACGCCCTGGACGGGGTGCTCCAGGTGCGCGACCCGGGCGGGCGCCCACTGACCGCCACCGGTGAACTCCCCGACCTGGACGAGGAGGCGGTGACCCGGGCCGCCCTCCAGGCCCTCACCGACCGGTGGCCCGTACGACTGCCCGGTGACCTGTGGCTGGCGCCCGTCCTCGCGGGCGCCGAGGACCTCGGGGTGCTGCTGCTCAGCGCCTCCGCCCCGCTCTCCGACGAGGACGTGCGCCTGCTCCAGCTGGCCGCCCAGTGCGTGGCCTCGCTGATGCTGATCCAGCGGGGCACGGCCGCCGCCGAGGGCCCCGTCCACGACGAGATCCTCGCCGACCTGCTGGACCGGCCGCACTCCGTCGACCTGCACCTGCTGGAGCGCACCCGACGCCTCGGCATCGACCTCGACCGCCCGCACGTGGTGGTCGTCGCCCGGCCCGAGGGCGGCGAGCTGGGCAAGGCCGTCGCCTGGGCGTCCTCGTACGCCTACCGGATGGGCGGGCTCAAGGGGGTGCGGCGGGGCTGCATCGTGCTCGTGCTGCCCGGCACCGACGCCTCCGCCGTCGCGCACCGGGCCTCCGGCGAGCTGTCGCCGCTGCTCGGCCACGCCGTCTCCACCGGCGCCGCCGGCCCCACCGAAGGCCCCGGGGCGGTGGCCCGGGTGTACGCGGAGGCGGTCCGCTGCCTGGACGCGCTGACCGCCCTCGACGGGGTCGGCGGTACCGCCTCGCTGCGCGAACTGGGCTTCCTCGGGCTGCTGTTGTCCGCCGACCACGACGTGGAGTCCTTCATCGCGGCCACCGTCGGGCCCGTCCTGGACTACGACGCGGACCGGCTGACGGAGCTGACCCGCACCCTGGAGGCCTACTTCGCCTCCGGCTCCAGTCCCACCCGCGCCGCCGACGCCCTGCACGTGCACCCCAACACGGTCTCCCGCCGGCTGGAGCGGATCGCCGAACTGCTCGGCGAGCACTGGCAGAAGCCCGGCCGGGCGCTGGAGATCCAGATGGCGTTGCGCCTGCGCCGGGCCCGTACCGTCCTGCACGACCGCCGCACGGCGGGCGAAGCCCCGTAGGGACTCCTCGCGCTACGCGAGCGGGTAGCGCTCCGTCCCGGTCAGGGCCCGGGCGGCGTGCGCGACGGAGGCCAGGGTGACGTGCCGGTGCCAGCCGGGCAGGGCGCGGCCCGCGAAGTCGCGCAGCCCCGCCTCCCGGCCGCTGTGCTCGGCCGCGTGGCCCACGCGCAGGCCCTGCTTCGTCAGCCGCAGCAGCGGGCCCACGGGGAGGCGTACGAGATCGGTCACCCACATGTGCGCGGGCGGACGGCGGGGATCGGTCCACTCCCCGACCAGCAGCAGGTGCCGGCGCCGGGCGGGGGAGGGGTCCGGCATCATCACGCGGACGGCCACCGCGAGGGTGCTGCGGTGCCGGCCCGTCGGGTGCCTGGGGTCGGGGTCGGTCCACTCCACCGGGGTGCACAGCCCCTTGACCGACTGGAGGATCTCCCGGGCGGAGCGGGCCCCGCCGCCGTGTCCGGGCAGCGCCGGATCGGTGACCAGCAGCGGGGTCGTCGGGCTGACGCGGGCGATCACCGGCAGCCCGGCCTCCGCGAAGCGGTTCATCGTCGAGCGGGTGCCGATCCGCATGATGTCGAGGACCACGGGGCGCGGGGCCCCGCCGCCGCGCCGCACCGTCTCGATGACGGAGGCCGTCGCCGACTCCGCGTAGGCGCTCTCCTCGTACGCGGCCCGGGCGGCGAGGTCGGGACCGGTCAGCGGTCCCCGCCGCGCCCGCGGCCGGTCGGGACCCCCGGCGGGCTCCGCCTCGGGTTCGCCCGGCAGGAACATGCGCCACCCCACCGGGCTGACGAGGCCCGCGGAGGCGAACCAGGTGCCGAAGGCCTGCTGCCCCCGGAACATCTGCCCCTGGTGCGGGTCGAAGCGGTGCGCCACGCCCACCGAGTGCTCGCCGCCCTTGGGGATCGCCATCGGCTGGGCCACCCAGGCGGTCAGCGGGGTCGCCGACTGGAGGAAGGCGCCGAGCGAGGCGCGGATGGGTTCCCAGTCCCAGGTGGAACCGGAGATGAAGTGGTGCATGCTCTGCTCGGCCGCGGGCCCGCCGAGCCGGCCCGCGATGCCCCGCATCGACTTGCGGCCCGGGAGGGACAGCAGCCCCTGGACGTACTGGCGGCCCTTCTCCCGCTGGTCCTTGCGGCGCAGCGAGGCGAAGACGGTGTCGCACAGGTCGTCGGCGGCCTGTCGGGCCGGGTCGCGTCGGGTCGGTTCCCGCCGGGCCGGCGGGTGGTGCGGTGCGGCGGCCGGCGCCCGGCCCGCACCGCCGTCGGTGTCGCGGGCGGAGCGGCGGTCCGTACCCCGCTCGATGCCGTGCTCGATGCCGTGTCCGACGGCGTGTCCGACGGCGTTGTCCGTGCTGCTGTCCGTGCTGCATTGGGTGATCGCGTTCACGTCATGCCTCCCCCGGCGTGCGTCCACTGCCCTCTACCGTCGGGCCGTGACCCCCTTTCTCGGGAGGTGGTCCGACCACCGCACTTCGGCGAAAGGTGGTGGGCCTGTCACCACCCCGGGCGGATCGGCGACGACTTGACGGACTGCCCCGACGGGCCTGGTCCCGCCGGCCGGCGTCCGGCACGGTCGAGGCACGGGGCAGTTCGGACGGAAAGCCGTGAAGGGGTCGGGGTGCAGTTCGGGATCTTCTCGCTCGGCGACGTCGCCCCCGACGCGACCACCGGCAGGATCCCGACGGAGCACGAGCGCATCAAGGCGATGACGGCCCTCGCCGTACGGGCCGAGGAGGTCGGGCTCGACGTCTTCGCCACCGGCGAGCACCACGGCCCGCCGCACGTGACCTCCTCGCCGCCGATCCTGCTGGGCTACCTCGCGGCGCGCACCGAGCGGGTGCTCCTCTCCACCGCCACCACCCTGATCACCACCACCGACCCGGTGCGGATCGCCGAGGAGTACGCGCTGCTCCAGCACCTCGCCGACGGCCGGCTCGACCTGATGACGGGCCGCGGGAACAACCCGAACGCCTACCCCTGGTTCGGCCAGGACCTGCGCCAGGGCCTCGACCTGGCCCGCGAGAACTACGCCCTCCTGCACCGCCTGTGGCGCGAGGTGGACGTCGACTGGCGGGGCCGCTCCCGCGCCCGCCTCGACGGCTTCACCTCCGTGCCCCGCCCGCTGGACGGCGTACCGCCCTTCGTGTGGCACGCCGCCGTGCGCTCCGCGGACACCGCCGAGCGGGCCGCGTACTGGGGCGACGGCTTCTTCGTGCACGACCCCCTCGGCCCCGTCGAGCACCACGCCCGCCTCGTCGACCTGTACCGGTCGCGGTACGCCGACCACGGCCACGGCCCCGCCGAACGGGCCGTCGTCGGCCTCGGCGGACACCTCTTCGCGCGGGCGCGCTCACAGGACGCGTTCCGCGAGTTCCGGCCCTACTTCGACCGCTCCCCGGTCTACGGCGGCCACGGCTCCCTGGAGGAGTGCGCCGCCCGCACCCCGCTGGCCGTCGGCAGCCCCGACCAGATCGTCGAGAAGCTCCTCGCCTCCCGCGAGGCCTGCGGGGACCACCAGCGCCGGCTGTTCCTGCTGGACCACGCCGGGCTGCCGCTGAAGACCGCGCTGGAGCAGATCGACCTGCTGGGCGAGCGGATCGTGCCCGCGCTGCGCCGGGAGCTGGCCACCCCCCGCCCGGGGGTCCCGGACGGGCCCGCGCCGGCGGTCCCCGTGGGCCCCGGCCGGCCGGCCGCGCGCGGGCCCCTCGACCCCGTCGCCGGCGCCGTCGGTACACACTGATCCCATGTCGATTCACCAGAACCTGCTCGGGGGTCCCGCCCCCACCCACCTGCCCGACGAGCCCGCGCCCCGCGAGGCCCTCGCCGCCGGCACCGACCCGGCCGAGGTGGCCGCCGCGCACCCGACCTCGTCCCTCGCCTGGGCGGCCCTCGCGGACCGCGCCTTCGAGGCCGGCAACACGGTCGAGTCGTACGCGTACGCCCGTACCGGCTACCACCGCGGCCTCGACGCCCTGCGCCGCGCCGGCTGGAAGGGCCACGGCCCGGTGCCGTGGGAGCACGAGCCGAACCGCGGCTTCCTGCGCGCGCTGAACGCCCTGGCCCGCGCGGCCGGCGCCATCGGCGAGAAGGAGGAGTACGCGCGCTGCTCGACGTTCCTGCGCGACTCCTCCGAGACCGCCGCGGACGTGCTCGCCCCGGACACGCTCGCATAACCACGCGAAGTCTCCCCTAGAGGCGCTCCGGATCCCCCGCTTATGATGCGAGGCAGGGGACCGGGGCTCCACTTACCTCATCGGAAGGAGCGGACCGCTACCCGGAAGCACGTGTCGAGGAGACAGAAATGTCGCACGCCCTTGATGCCTCCGGAGCCGGTTCGGACACCCCGAACCTCGACTTCGCCGGCACGACCCCCTACGAGGACTACGTCCAGGCCGACGTCCTCACCCACCTCCAGCACCTGCGCTCGGACGATCCCGGCGAGATGGTGTTCCTGGTCACGACCCAGGTCATGGAACTGTGGTTCACGGTGATCGTCCACGAGTGGGAGACCGCCGCCCGCGCCCTTCGCGAGGACGACATCCCCGTCGCGATGGACGCGCTGAAACGATCCCTCCGCGAGCTGGAGGCCCTGAACGCCTCCTGGCGACCCCTCGCCCAGCTCACTCCCGCCCAGTTCAACGCCTATCGCGGCGCCCTGGGCGAAGGTTCCGGTTTCCAGTCGGCGATGTACCGCCGCATGGAGTTCCTGCTCGGCGAGAAGTCCGCGTCGATGCTGGTCCCGCACCGGGGCGCGCCCCGCGTCCACGGCGAGCTGGAGAAGGCCCTCCAGGAGCCCAGCCTCTACGACGAGACCCTGCGCCTGCTGGCCCGCCGGGGCCTGCCGGTCCCGGCCGAGGTCCTGGAGCGCGACCTCGCGCTGCGCTACGAGCCCTCCCCGGCGGTCGAGGCCGTCTGGACGGCCCTGTACGCCGAGCCGCGCGGCGAGCACTCCGACCTGCACCGCCTCGGCGAGGTCCTGACCGACGTCGCCGAACTGGTCTGGCGCTGGCGCAACGACCACCTGGTGGCGACCCGCCGCGCGATGGGCGCGAAGACGGGCACGGGCGGCTCCGCCGGGGTGACCTGGCTGGAGAAGCGCGCCCAGAAGAACGTCTTCCCCGAGCTGTGGACGGCGCGCAGCCATGTCTGACGCCATAGCCCCCGGCCGCGGGGGCGCCTGCGACCTCCCGGGCCGCGCCGATCTCCCGGGCCGCGCCGATCTCCCGGGCCGCGCCGATCTCCTCGCCCGCGCCGCCCGGCTCGACGACGGCGACCCGCTCGCCAAGCTCCGCGAGCGCTTCACCCTCCCCGACGGGGTGGTCTACCTCGACGGCAACTCGCTCGGCGCCCTCCCGGCCGCCGTCCCGGGCGCCGTCGAGGACGTGGTGCGCCGCCAATGGGGTGAACTCCTCATCCGATCCTGGGACGAGAGCGGCTGGTGGACGGCGCCCGAGCGGATCGGCGACCTGATCGCCCCGCTGGTCGGCGCCTCCCCCGGCCAGGTGACCGTCGGCGACTCCACCAGCGTCAACCTGTTCAAGGCGCTCGTCGGCGCCGCCCGGCTCGCCGCACCCGGCCGCACCCGGATGCTGGTCGACGCCACGACCTTCCCGACGGACGGCTACATCGCCGCCTCCGCCGCCCGGCTGACAGGCCTGGAGGTCGTCCCCGTCGACCCGTCCGACGCGGTGCGCGAGATGACCGACGCCACGGCGGTGGTCCTCCTCAACCACGTCGACTACCGCACCGGCCGGCTCCACGACCTGCCCGCCCTCACCCGGGCGGCGCGGGCGGCGGGCGCGCTCGTCGTGTGGGACCTGTGCCACTCGGCCGGCGCCCTGCCCGTCGGGCTCGACGCGCACGCCGTCGACCTCGCGGTGGGCTGCACCTACAAGTACCTCAACGGCGGCCCGGGGTCCCCGGCGTACCTCTACGTGGCCGCACGCCACCAGGATGCCTTCGACTCCCCGCTCCCGGGCTGGAACAGCCACGCCGAGCCCTTCGCGATGACCCCGGAGTACGAGCCGGCACGGGGCGCCGCCCGCGCCCGGGTCGGGACCCCGGACATCCTGTCCATGCTCGCCCTGGAGTCGGCCCTCGGCGTGTGGGAGGGGGTGGACGTCGAGGACGTCCGCGCCAAGTCCCTCGCGCTGACGGACTTCTTCCTGGAGTGCGTGGCCGCGTACGTCCCCGAGGGGGCGGTGGAGTCCGTCACCCCGGCCGGGCACGGCGAACGCGGCAGCCAGGTCTCGCTGCGCACCGCCGACGCCCGCGCGGTGATGACGGAGCTGATCGCGCGCGGTGTCGTCGGGGACTTCCGGGCCCCCGATGTGCTGCGCTTCGGGTTCACCCCGCTCTACGTCTCCTTCGCGGACGCCGAGCGCGCGGCCCGCACACTGGGTCACATTTTCGGGTGACGCGGTAGCACGCCGTAGCGAAACGTCACGGCGCGGGACGGGCGGGGCTGCGGCCCCGCCCGTCGTCGCGTGGCCCTCTCCCGCCCCGGAACGGCGCGGTCCGGCCTGATACGGTCCCGCTCTGCCGGAAACACGGGAAACACCGGAACATCTGTCCCCGCTGTACCCCGCTGTGCCCCGCTGTCCCACGCGTTACTCGTACCGAGAGGTGGAGCCGATGACGGACCCCGCAGTCGAACGGGACGCCGCCGAGGCCGCGTCGGCGTTCGCCCACCCCCCGGTCGCCCCCGACGCCACCGCCGCCTACGGGGAACACCCCGACCAGGTCGTCGACTTCTACGCCCCGCGCGGCGCCGGCGCCCCCGCCCCGCTGGTGGTGCTCCTGCACGGCGGGGCCTGGCGGGCCCCGTACGACCGCCGGCACGTCACCCCGTTCGCGGACCTGTTGGCCCGACGCGGTTTCGCGGTGGCCAACGTCGAGTACCGGCGCGGGAGTTCCCTGCCCCACCAGGACGCGGAGGGGCCGGTCGCGGGGCGCTGGCCGGAGACCTTCGACGACGTGGCCGCCGCCATGGACGCGCTGCCCGAACTGGCGGCGGCGGCACTGCCCGCCGCCGACGTCCGCCGGACCGTGGTGACGGGCCACTCGGCGGGCGGCCACCTCGCACTGTGGGCCGCCGCCCGACACGTCCTGCCGTACGGGTCCCCGTGGCGGCTCCCCTCCCCGCCGCCGCTGCGCGGGGTGGTGGCCCTGGCCCCCATCGCGGACTTCGCGGTGGCGCAGGGGCTGGGGGTGTGCGGGGGCGCGTCCGGGCAGCTGCTGGGCGGGCCGGAGCACTGGGACGAGCGGCTGCCGTCCGCCGACCCGGCGGCGCTGCTGCCGACGGGGATCGCCACGGCCGTGGTGCACGGGCGGGAGGACATCGTGGTCCCGCCCGCGGTGGCCGAGTCGTACGTGGCCGCGGCGGCCAAGGCGGGCGAGATGGTGGGACTGACGCTGGTGGAGGGCGTCGGGCACTTCCCGCTGATCGACCCGGCGGCGGACGCCTGCGCGGTGGTCTGCGAGGAGATCTCCCAACTCGCCTGGTAGCCCGGTGGCCCGGTCGCCCGGTGGCCCGGCCGCCCGGCCGTCCTGCGCGGGGGTCAGCGGGGACGCGTGAGGGGTTCCTTCTTGCCCGGGTAGACGTGGTCCGGGGTCACGATCGAGGTGATCGCCTCCCCGAAGAGCGTGCTCGGCTCCTGCCCGTCGACCAGGGAGTCCGTGTTGAGCAGGACCACCATCGTCGCCCGCTCCTGCGGCAGGTACACGGTCAGGCTCTCGTAGCCGGGCAGGGACCCGTTGTGGCCGATCCAGCCCTGCACGTCGAAGATGCCCAGGCCGTAGCCCGCGCCGGGGATCCCGCCGATCGGCTTCACCGCCAGCCGTTGCGCCTGGGTCGCGGGCTTCAGCAGCGTGCCCGTGGCCAGCGTCTTCGCCCAGCTCCGCAGGTCTTCGAGGTCGGAGATCATCGCGCCGGCGGCCCACGCCCAGGAGGGGTCCCAGTCCGTGGCGTCGACGCTCTTGCCGCCGTCGTCGGTGTAGCCCTGCGGGTGCGGCCTCGGGTATTCGGCGCCCGTCGGGAAGAGGGTGTGGCGCAGTCCGGCCGGCTTCACCACGTCCTCGTTGATCACCTGTCGGAGCGGTCTGCCGGTGATCTTCTCGATCACCAGGCCCAACAGGATCAGGTTGGTGTTGGAGTACTCGAACTCCGCGTCCGGCGCGAACTGCACCCCGTGCTTGAACGAGTAGTCGAGCAGCTGCTGCGGCGTGAAGGTCTGCCCGGCGAGGAGCGCCTTGTCGAAGTCCGGGTCCTCGCTGTAGTTGTAGAGCCCGCTGCGCATGCCGGCGAGTTCGCGCAGGGTGATGCGGTCGCCGTTCGGGACGCCCGCGACGTACTTCCCGATGGGGTCGTCCAGGCCCACCTTGCCCTGGTCGACGAGCTGGAGCAGGGCGGTGACGGTGAACGTCTTGGTCTCGCTGCCGATGCGGAAGTTCATGTCCGTCGCCATCGGGGCCTTCGTCGCCTTGTCCGACACCCCGAAGGTCTTCACGTAGGAGCCCTTGCCCGGGGCCCACAGTCCGACGACCGCGCCGGGCACCTTCGTCTCGCGCAGGGTCTTCGCGATGGCCGCGTCGAGTTTCGCCGCCACGGCCGGGGTGAGCTGCGGGAAGGGCGTGTCGTCGGCGGCGACGGGTGCGGTCGTCGTGGGCGTCGGCGTCGGGGCGGCGGTCGCCCCGTGCGCGAACACCGCGCCCGCCGTGCCCGCCGGAGCGATGAGCAGGGCCGCCGCCGCGGCGGCCAGAGCGGCCCGGCGCACCCGTACGGGGATGGGGTTCATCTGATTTCTCCCGTCGTCCGGGGGACCTGGACGGTCCACCCAGGCTAGGCCCGGACCGGCGGGGCCGCGCGGCGGCCCCGCCCCCCCCGCGCGGACGGGAGGTCAGTCCCACTGCTGATCGGCGAGCGAGGCCACCGGCTGCGGCTTGCCGATGACGGCGAGGGCGATGAAGAAGTTGATCTGCCCGATCGCGATCGTCAGGGTGGCCAGCGCCTTCTCGTCGTAGTGCCTCGCCACCTCGGCGTACAGCTCGTCCGTGACGCGCTCCCGGCCGTGCGGGGCGGGCTGGAGGGTGGCCTCGACCAGGGCGAGCGCGGCGCGCTCGGCGTCGGTGAAGTACGGGGCGTCCTGCCAGGAGGAGACGGCCGTGATGCGCTCCTCGGACACCCCGGCCTTGCGCAGGAAGCCGGTGTTGAGGACCGTCAGGTAGGTGTTGCCGACGATCTGACCGGCCCGCAGGTGTACCAGGCTCATCGTGGCGCGCGGCACCGAGCGGTTGCCGGTGGCCCGGAAGAGGGCGGCGCTGACGTCGGCCAGCTCGGGCACGAACTCGCCCGGGTTCGGCATGCGGGAGATCGAGGTCGAGGTGGTGGCGGGGGCGGTGGCGTTGTCGTTCGTCATGGCTGCTCTCCTCGGGATCGTTCGGCGGCTTCACTGCGATGACCCGGGGGAGCGCGCGGATGTGACGGGAACCGGGAAGTTTTTCCCGGCCGGTTTTCGCGACCGGTTTCTCCCGGCCGGTTTTTCGCGACCGGTCCCGGGCGCGATGCTGGGGGCATGCGCGCCGCCCGCCTGATCCGCATGGCCCTCCTCGTCCAGTCGAGCCCCGGCCTGACCGGAGCCGCGCTCGCCCGGGAGCTGGAGGTCTCCGAGCGGACCGTGATCCGTGACGCCCAGGCCCTCCAGGACGCCGGGATCCCGGTCCGCTCCGACCGGGGCCGGGTCGGCGGCTACTTCCTGGCCCCGGGCCACCGGACCCGGCTGACCACCCTGCACCGCGGCGAGGCGGAGACCCTGTTCCTGTCCGGGCTGCCGTCGGCGCTGCGGGACCTCGGGCTGTCGGACGCGGCCGAGGTCGCCCGCCTCAAGCTGACGGCCACCCTGCTCCCGTCCGTGCGCGAGGCCGCCGAGTCCTCGGTGCGCCGCTTCCACCTCGACGCCCCGGCCTGGTTCCGCGAGCCCTCGACGCCCGAACTGCTGCCGGAGCTGGCCCGGGCCGTGTGGGACGACCGGACCGTCGAGCTGTCCTACGCCCGCCCGGGCCGGGGCGGCGCCCCGGCCGCCACGGTGACCCGTACCGTCGAGCCGTACGGGCTCGTCCTGAAGGCCGGCACCTGGTACGTCGTGGTCCGCCTCCCGGACGCCGCGCGGGAGGACCGGGCCGCCGCCTGGCGCACCCACCGCGTCGATCGGATCACGGCCCTGGCGCCCGCGCCCGGGGCACCCGAGCCGTTCGCGCGCGAGCCGGGCTTCGACCTGGCGGCGCACTGGCGGGCCCAGGCCGCCGCCTTCGCGCGGGCGCTGCTGCGCACCACCGTGACCGTACGGCTGACGGCCCGGGGGCTGCGCCGGCTGCCCGCCGTCGTGGACGGGGCCGCCGTCGAGGAGGCACTGGCCCGCGCGAGCGCCCCCGACGCCGCCGGGCTGGTCACGCTCGACCTGCCCACCGAGTCCGAGGACGTGGCGTTCGAGCAGCTGGCCGGGCTCGGCGCGGACGCGGAGGTACTGGCCCCGGACGCCCTGCGCGCCCGCTTCCGCGACCGCGCGCGGGCCCTGGCCACCCTCTACGGGTAGCGGTCGGCGACGGCCCGGACCGGTGACGGCCCGGGCCGGCGGTCGTCCGGGTCAGCGGTAGTCCTCCGGAGGGGCCTCCTTGCCGCCGAACTCGACCTCCTCGAAGTAGGTGATGGCGTCCGGCCGGCTGCCGTCCACGTCCCGCACCCCGTAGACCCGGGCGAGTTCACCGCTGGACGTGGACTTCCCGGCCCAGCGGTCGGCCCGGTCGGGGTCCGCCGCCAGCGCCGCGACCGCCCGCGCCAGGTAGTACGGCGACTCCGAGATCCCGAACGACGGCTCGTGCGCGACGACGTCGCGCCAGTTCTCCTCCGCGACCCCGAAGTGCGCGAGCATCTGCTCGGAGCGCAGGAAACCCGGGGTGACCGCGACCGCCGTGCCCCCGTACGGCGCCAGTTCCTGGGCCAGGCCGAACGCGAGCCGGATCGGGGCGTTCTTCGCCAGGTCGTAGTACATGTTGTCGCGGTAGCGGCGGTTGAAGCGCGCGGTGCCGTCGGTGACCTCCACGTGCAGCGGAGCGTCCGAACGGATCAGCAGCGGCAGCAGCAGCGCCGCCGTGATCACGTGCGAGCGGACGCCGAGCTCCAGGATCCGCAGACCGTCGGCGAGCGGCGTCTCCCAGCTCTGCTTCCCGAAGACGGAGCGGACGAGCAGGTGCTCGCCGCCCCACAGGTCGTTGACGAGGACGTCGAGCCGGCCGTGCTCGGCGTCGATCCGCGCGGCCAGGGCGCGCACCTGATCCTCGTCGAGGTGGTCGGTGGGCACCGCGATCCCGGTGCCGCCGGCGGCGTCGACCAGCTCGGCGGTCTCCTCGATGGTCTCCGTGGTCCGGCCGACCTCGCTGGCCCGGGCGCGGGTGGTGCGGCCCGTGACGTAGACGGTCGCGCCGGCCCGGCCCAGCTCCACGGCCTGCGCGCGGCCCGCACCGCGCGTCGCGCCGGCCACCAGGGCGATCCGCCCCGCGAGCGGACGCTCCGGGAGGGTGGGGTCGACGTTCCGGATGGTCATGTCCTCGTTGGTCATGCCGTCCATCGTTCACCCCATACCCGACAGAACACGTCACCTTTTCTCCGGGACGTGACGCGGGGAGCCGGCGGGCCCGGACACGCCGCAGGGGCGGGCGCGCGATGTGCGCGGCCCGCCCCTGCGGTGTGGTGCGGTGGTGCGGTGGTGCGTGTGGAACTGCCGTACGGCCGTACCGCCTAGAGGAACGAGTTGATCTCGATCGTCTCGGTGCGGCCGGGGCCGACGCCGATCGCGGAGATCGGGGCGCCCGACATCTCCTCCAGGGCCTTCACGTACGCCTGCGCGTTCTTCGGCAGGTCGGAGAAGGTCTTGGCCTTGGTGATGTCCTCGGACCAGCCCGGGAGGGTTTCGTAGATCGGCTTCGCGTGGTGGAAGTCGGTCTGCGAGTAGGGCAGCTCCTCGACGCGCTTGCCGTCGATCTCGTACGCGACGCAGACCGGGATCTCCTCCCAGCCGGTCAGCACGTCCAGCTTGGTGAGGAAGAAGTCCGTCAGGCCGTTCACGCGGGTCGCGTAGCGGGCGATCGGGGCGTCGAACCAGCCGCAGCGGCGGTCACGGCCGGTGGTGACACCGCGCTCGCCACCGATGCGGCGCAGCGCCTCGCCGTCCTCGTCGAACAGCTCGGTCGGGAACGGGCCCGCGCCGACGCGGGTCGTGTACGCCTTGAGGATGCCGATGACGCGGCTGATCTTCGTCGGGCCCACGCCGGTGCCGGTGCAGGCGCCGCCGGCGGTCGGGTTCGAGGAGGTGACGAAGGGGTACGTGCCGTGGTCGACGTCGAGCAGGGTGCCCTGGCCGCCCTCGAAGAGCACGACCTTGTCCTCGTCCAGCGCGTTGTTCAGGATCAGGGTGGTGTCGGCGACGTAGCCCTTGATCTGGTCCGCGTACTGGAGCATCTCCTCGACGATCGCGCCGGCCTCGATGGCGCGACGGTTGTAGAGCTTCGCGAGGAGCTGGTTCTTGCCCTCCAGCGCCGCTTCGACCTTCTGCGTGAGGATCGACTCGTCGTAGAGGTCCTGGACGCGGATGCCGACGCGGTTGATCTTGTCCGCGTAGGTCGGACCGATGCCGCGACCGGTCGTACCGATCTTGCGCTTGCCGAGGAAGCGCTCGCCGACCTTGTCGAGGGTGACGTTGTACGGCGTGATCAGGTGCGCGTTACCGCTGATGAGCAGCTTGGAGGTGTCGATGCCGCGCTCGTTCAGGCCGCGCAGCTCGGAGAGCAGGACGGCCGGGTCCACGACGACACCGTTACCGATGACCGGGGTGCATCCGGGGGAGAGGATGCCGGAAGGGAGAAGGTGCAGCGCGTACTTCTGGTCGCCTACGACGACCGTGTGGCCGGCGTTGTTGCCACCCTGGTAGCGCACCACATAGTCAACGGATCCACCGAGCAGGTCGGTGGCCTTTCCCTTGCCCTCGTCACCCCACTGAGCTCCGAGCAGCACAAGAGCGGGCACAGGCGTACACCTCTTCCGGATGGGGCATGTCCAAGGTCAGGGGGCGTACGACGATGTACACCGCAGGCTGAGCCGTCGGACCGGTGCCCCGGAATAGACGAAGGCCCTGGCGCAATAGCGCAAGGGCCTCTTGCACAAAGATGCTACCCGAGGAAGGACCGAGGTGTCGGCTCCAGAGCCCGCCATGAGCCAAGCGGGTGCGCCGGTAGGCGGACTGCTCGTGCTCGTCGACCCGGTCGCCCGCCGTCTTGACGGCGAGTCCGTGCGAATCGCGAAAGATGTGTTGTCAGCGGGAGCGGCGGCGAAAATCTGCCTCCCGGATTCGCAGGAGGAATTCGCGCGGGCCCTCGCCCGCCGGGGCCATCGGCGGCCGGTGGTCGTGGGGGACGACCGGGCCCTGGTGCGGGTCGTGGGGCTGCTCCAGCGGGAACGGGGTGCCCGGCGCCGCGATCCGCAGGGGGCGGTGGTGTCGCTGGTGCCCGTGGGCCCGGCGGCCTCGTTGGGGCTGGCCCGCACGCTCGGCGTGCCGCAGTCCGCCGTACTGGCTGCGCGCGCGGCACTGGACGGCGTACCCCACCCCCGGGACCTGCTGGTGGACGACAGCGACGGGGTGGTGCTGGGCGGGCTGCGCATCGGGGTGCCGCGGCGCACGGTGCCCGTGACCCGCTGGGGCGGCACCTACCGTTCGCTGCTGCGCACCCTGCTGCCGAACCCCGCCGCCGTGGCGCGGCCGGTGCACCGGCTGCGCGTGGAGGTCGACGGGGTGGTGCTCGCGGACGTGGAACACCCCGTCGAGGACGTCGCCGTGCGCACCGGCGGGCTCGGCGGCCCGGCCGAGGTGGTGGTCCGGCTCGCCGGGGCCCCGCCGCTGACGGGGTGTGCCGAGGCGGTCACGGTGTCGGGGGCGGACTTCCGCTACCGGGCCGACCACGTCCTGGCCGGGCCGGTGCGCCGGCGGACGTGGACGGTGCGGCGGGCGGCGTGGTCGCTGACGCTGCCGAGGTAGCGGGGGCTGTCGGGTCGGTCGGTCGGGGTGGCCGGGGCGGCCGGGCGGCCGATCGAGGCGGCCTCCCGGCGGCCGGGTCGGGCTAGGGCCTGTCGTCAAACTCCTGTCGTCGCCCGGAGGGCGGCCCTGCGGCGTCTGGTGCGTGCTCTCGGCGTGCCGGGCGGAAGCACGTGTACC